>NZ_WWJY01000832.1 GCF_009865405.1 Streptomyces sp. SID3212
CTGCGCGGCTTCCGGCACGGTCTCGACCGCCGGCTCGGGCTCGGGCTCCGGCACGATCTCGGCCGCCGGCTCGGGCTCCGGGGTCGCCTCGGGGGTGGGCTCCGGCAGCGGCTCCGGGTCCGGCTCCGCCACCGGGGCGATGTCCGCCTCCGGTACGGGGATCGCCTCGGGTACGGGGATCGCGTCCGGCACGGGTGCCGGCTCCACGAACGCTTCCTGTACGGCCTCCGGTTCCGCCACCGGCACGCTCGCCTCCGGGGACTCCGGGGTTTCCGGCGCCGGTTCGGCCTGCTCCGCCGCCACAGGTGTCTCTTCCGGTGCCTGCTCGGAGTCCGGTCCGGGCTGCGGCTCGGACTCGGTCGGGGGCAGGTGCGCCTCGGCCTCCGCCGGTACGAACTCCTCCGCCGCGGCCGGTTCCCGCACCGCTTCGGCCGGCTCGGGCCGCGGCTCCGCCACGACCGGCTCGGGTTCCTGAACGACCGTTTCTGCCGGGGCCGCCGTTTCGGCGCTCCAGGGGGTGCCCGCCTGCGGCGGGATCTCGCTCAGCTGGGGAACGGCGGGTGCCGGGGCCACCGCGGCGTCCTCACGCGGGATGTCCAGGTACTCGGGGCCCAGAGTCGGGGTGGGCTGCGCGCGGTTCCGTACCCGGACCGCCCGGGACGGGGTCGCGGCGGGCCCGCGGTCGGCCAGGGAGCGCACCACCCCGCCGGAGGTGTCCGGCACGGGCGGGCCCAGGTGCAACGGCCGGCGCACGGGCGTCGGAGCCGGGGCGGGGGCGGGAGCCGGTGCCGTCCGGACAGGGGCGGGCTCGGGCGGGGGGATCCGTACACCGGTGAGATCGACCGCACCGGAGTCCCGGCCGTCGGTCTCGTGCGCCTCCGGCTGGTGCAGGTGCAGACCGCGCCCGAGGGATCCCTGGGCGGGTGACTCCTGCGATTCCTGTGACTTCCGTGCATCGTGCGACTGCTGCGACTGCTGCGACTCTTCGACAGGAGATTCCTGTACGGGAGATTCCGGGCCGGTGGGTCCCTGGTCCCCGGCTCCCTGATCCGCAGGTCCCTGGTCCGTGGACTCCTGTGCCGTCGGCTCCACGGCTGTGAGGGGCTCCTGCGCGGCGGGCTCCTGGCCGGCCACCTCGTGGCCCAGCGCGTGCTGTTCCGCCACCTGTGGTGCCACCGGCTCCTGGACCGCGGCTCCTTCGCCCGCCGGCACCTGCTCCGCCTGCGGCGCGGCGAAGGCCTCCGGCGCCGTGAACTCCGGCGCCCGGAACGCCTGCTCGGCCACGAACCCCTGCTCGGCCGGGAACTCCCGCGGCGGCTCGTACACCTCCCCATCCGGGACCGGGACCGGGTCCGACGCCGGGACCGGGGCGGAGAGGGAAGGGGAAACCGGCTCCGCCGGCGGCGCCGGCTGTTCTATAGGCGGCGCCTGCTGCTCCACCCGTACCGGCTCCGGCGGAGCCACCGGCAACGGGTCGCCCCACGCCCCCTGCGCGCTCGGCATGAGCAGCAGGTCCTCGTCCTCCACCACCGTCTCCGAGGGGACCGCGTAGACCTGCTCCCCGTACGACGTGTCCTGGTAGGCGGGCTCCTGATACGGCGGCTGCTGGTACGAGGGCTCCTGATAGGCCGCCTCCGGGTACACCGCGTCCGGGTACACCGAGTCGCCGTACGAGGGGTCGGGGCGCAGCGGGTCCGGGTACAGCGCGTCCGGGTCCGGGTACGCGTACGCACTCGGCGCGGGGACGCCGTGCTGCTCCACCATGCCCGCGTTCTCCGGCAGTACCTCGCCCGGGACCTGGCCGGTGTCAGTCATGCGTACCCCTCGCCCATTGGTTGTGCTCCTACGGCCCTTCACCGGGGCGACGGCTCCGCAGATCGTCGGTGCTCCCCGCGCTTGTCATGGAACAACGAGCGTGGGCGTCGCGCGGCACGACACGGCCCGCTGTGGGCTGCGCCACGTCGCGCTTCCCCCGGTTTCGCTGTACCACATCAAGGCCCAAAACGGGCCCCTTTTCCGGACATTGACGAACGAAGCGACGAACGTCCGGCTGCGGTACAACGATCGGCCAGCCTACCTCGGGTCTACGACAACCGGAGGCAGGGGGCGGAGCGGCGACGGGGTGCGCGGGGCTGTCAGGAGGTCGTGTCGGAGCGCTGTCCGGACACCAGGAAGACCACGGAACGCTCCCGTTCCGACCAGTCCGCGGTGTCGAGGTCGACGGACTGGAGCAGGACACATTCCACCGCATATCCCCCGTCCCGCAAGGCAGTTCCGATGGCTTCCGCCTCGTCACGGTTGGCCGCGTGGGTCACGATGCGCTCGGGTCTGCGGTCGGCGACGGCGATGACGACGTCGATGCCGCCGCCCCCGATCCGTACGACGTCGGGCTCGGGCAGGCGCTCCAGAACGTGGGGGGCGCGTCCTTGGACGACTTGGAGCTGAACACCGGCGCGCCGGGCCGCCGCCGCTGTGCTGGCGCACGCCCCCGGCTCGTCGTCCACGGCGATCACGGCGGCGCCGAAGCGGGCCGCCTCGGCGGCGAGTGCCCCGCTGCCGGAGCCGATGTCCCAGACGAGATCGCCGGTACGGGCGCCGATCCGGGAGAGCTGGGCGGCGCGCAGCCAGGTCGACTCGCCCTCGTCGAGCTCTATGCCGTACTCCTCGGTGGGCAGCGCCCAGCCCCGCTCGGCCGGCGGGTAGGCGGGGTCGCGTCCGGCGATCCAGCCGCTGACCGGGGAGACGGCGGTCCCGATGCCGCCGATGACGATCACGACGTTGGGGTCGCGCCACTCGTGGTCGGCCGCCTTGTCCGAGGTGAGGACACTGACCTTCTCGCGGTCGGTGCCCAGTTCCTCGCAGATGACGAAGGTGCGGTGGACGCCTTCGAGGAGCAGGGCGAGTTCGGCGGGGCCCGCGCCCGGGGAGGTGAGGACGGCGACCTTGGTGTGCGCCCGGCACACGTTGACGGCGCGGCGCAGCGTACGGGCGTGAGCGACGACGATCTGGGCGTCCTCCCAGGGCATGCCGGCCCGGGCGAAGGCCGCCGCCACGGCGGAGACGGCGGGGACGACCTCGACCTCCAGGCCGTGTTCCGGGTCGCGCAGCGTCCGTACGACACCGAAGAAGCCGGGGTCGCCGTCGGCGAGGACCACCACGCTGCCGCGGTGCCCGGCGATCCGGCGCGCGGCCAGGTCGATACTGCCGAGCTGGACGCGCTCGGCGCTCGCCGGGATCTCGGGCAGGGCCAGATGGTGGGGGGCTCCGGCGACCAGGGTCGCGGCGGACAGGGCGGAGTTGCCGGCAGCGGTAAGGGGTGAGCCGTCCCAGCCGATCACCGTGACGCGGTCGGCCATCTTCTTCAAGTCTCCAGGAATGTGTCGCCGGGTGGCGGTCGGTCGGGGGCGGTGAACGTCGGTCGGGGGTGGTGAGGGTCGGTCGGGGGTGGTGAGGGTCGAGAGGAGTAGCGAGGGTCGATCGACCGCTCGTGATGGTCAGTTCCAGTCCGTGAAGGACGCGTATCCGCTGTCCGCCATCTGCTCCGCCACACCTTCCAGATCCTCGGGCAGCAGGCTCCAGACGAGGAGGTCGGTGCGGAAGTCCGTCCAGCCGCCGTCCTCGGTCTGCGTACGCGCTATCCACGCGCTGCGCAGCACGCCCTCGCTGATGCAGCCGATCTTCTGGGCAACCTGCTGGGAGGCGGTGTTGTCGGCGGCCGTACGGACCTCGATGCGCTCGAACTTCTGGTCGCGGAACAGCCATTGGGCGACGGCGAGCACCGATTCGGTGGCGTAACCCTCGCCTCGCGCCCAGGGGGCGGTGACGTACTGCGCCTCGGTCGCGAGGGCGCGCCAGTTGGTGTGGTGGAGCCGCACGATGCCGACGAGCCGCTGCGTGAGGAACTCGGTGACGGCGAAGACGATGCCGCGTCCGCCGGTGCGTTCGGCGGGGGCGATGGTGCGGACCCACCGCTCGGCGTCCTCCTGGGTGTACGGGTGGGGCACGGACGTCCAGGCGGTGACCATCTCGTCGTTCATCATCTCGATGTGCGCGGGGATGTCCGACGGTTCGAAGGGGCGCAGCACCAGTCGCTCCGTGCTGATGGACACGTCCGGAAAGGTAGTCATGCGCAGCTCCATGCCTCAGTCCGTCGTAAATGCACAGCATGCAGCATCGGGGGAGCCCCGCGCACGACCGGGGTGCGCGGGGCCGGGGCGTGTCCGGTTACGCGGCGGGGCCGAAGGCGGGCAGGACCGCGCCGTTCTTGTAGGTGTCCTCGATGTACTTCTTCACCTCGGGCGAGTTGAGGAGCTTCGCGAGCTTCAGCACGCGCGGGTCCTTCTCGTTGCCCTCCTTCACGGCGAGGAAGTTGGCGTACGGGTTGTTCTCGGTCTTCTCCAGGGCGATGGAGTCCTGGGCGGGGTTGAGTTCGGCCTCGATGGCGTAGTTGCCGTTGATGACGGCGGCGTCCACGTCGTTGAGGGCGCGGGGCAGGGTGGCGGCTTCCAGTTCCTTGAACGTGAGGCCCTTGTCGTCCTTGATGTCGGCCAGCGAACCGGTGCCGCCGACACCGTCCTTGAGCGTGATCACACCGTTGTCGGCGAGGAGCTTGAGCGCGCGGCCCTCGTTGACGGTGTCGTTGGGGATCGCGATGCTCTGGCCGGCCTTGAGGCCGCTCAACTCCTCGACCTTCTTGGAGTAGAGGGCGAGCGGCTCCAGGTGGACGTTGACGACCGGCACGATGTGGGTGCCGTTCTTCTTGTTGAAGTCGTCCAGATAGGGCTTGTTCTGGAAGTAGTTGGCGTCGACCTCGCCGCTCTCGGTGGCGGTGTTCGGCAGGACGTAGTCCGTGAACTCCTTGACGTCGAGCTTGAGTCCGGCCTTGGCCGCCAGGTTCTTCTTGATGAAGTTCAGAATGTCGGCGTGCGGTGTCGGGGACGCGGCGACGAGCAGCGGCTTGGACTCGTCGGCCTTGGCGCCGTCGGCGGCCTTGGGGGCCGGGTCGGACGACGTGCCGCAGGCGCTCAGGGTGAGGGCGAGAGCGGCGGTGGCGGCAGCGGCGGTGAGCTTGATAGTGGTGCGCACGAAGAGTGCCTCTTTCCGGTGTGCGGTGGGGAGGCCCGGACAAGGAGTGCGGGCCGTTGCGGACGGTTCGGGTGTGCGGTGTGCGGTGTGCGGTGTGGTGGCGCCTAGGCGGTACGGACCCGGCGCGCCAGCAGTCGTACGGCCAGATCACCGATCAGCTGGATCACGGTGACGATCAGGATCAGCACCACGACGGTGGCGATCATGAAGCCGTTCTCGAAGCGCTGGAATCCGTAGGTGACGGCCTTTGAACCGAGGCCTTCGCCTCCCACCGCCCCCGCCATCGCCGAGTAGCCGATGAGCGCGATGACGGTGGTGGTGGTCCCGGAGACGATCGACGGCAGGGCCTGCGGCAGCAGGACCTTGCGGACGATGGTGGGGATGGAACCGCCCATGGCCTGGACGGCCTCGACCAGTCCGTGGTCGACCTCGCGGATCGCGGTCTCGACCAGGCGGGCGAAGAACGGGACGGCGCCGATCGCGAGCGGCACGATCATGGCGGTCGGGCCGATGAAGGTGCCGACCACGAAGGTGGTGAAGGGGATCAGGGCGATCAGCAGGATGATGAACGGCAGCGAGCGGCCGATGTTCACGATCACGCCGACGACCTTGTTCACCGGGGCGTTCTGGAGCAGTCCGCCCTTGTCGGTGAGGACCAGCAGGATGCCGAGGGGCAGTCCGCCGGCGACGGTGACGAGCGCGGACCACAGCACCATGTAGAGGGTGTCGACGGTCCCCTGGGACAGCAGGGGCTGCATCTCGGACCAGGTCACTTGGCACCTTCCTTGGTGAGAGCGGGGTTGTCGCCGGCCGCCCGGGGCGGGTCCTCGACGATCTCGACCTGGAGCCCCTGCTCGCGCAGGAAGCCGACGGGGACGACGTTCTCCTCGTACGCGCCGGGCAGTTCGATCCGCATCCGGCCGATCTGCCGGCCGCCGACGGTGTCCATCGCCGCGCCGAGGATCGAGATGTCGATGTTGTACGTACGGGAGAGCCGGGAGATCACCGGCCGCGTGGCGGCCTCGCCCTGGAAGGTGACGTCGACGACCGTACGGCCGGGGCCCGAGGCGTCGCCCCCGACCGGGAACAGCTCGCGGGCCAGCTCGGAGCCGGGGGTGGCGAGCAGTTCGCTCACCGTGCCCGACTCGACGATCCGGCCCTCGCGCATCAGCGCGGCCGAGTCGCAGATCGTCTTCACGACCTCCATCTCGTGGGTGATGAGCAGCACGGTGAGGCCGAGTTGGCGGTTGAGGTCGCGCAGGAGCTGGAGGATCGAGCGGGTGGTCTCGGGGTCGAGGGCGCTGGTCGCCTCGTCGGAGAGCAGCACCTTGGGGTCGCCGGCCAGGGCGCGGGCGATGCCGACCCGCTGCTTCTGGCCGCCGGACAGCTGCGCCGGGTAGGCCTTGGCCTTGTCGGCGAGGCCGACCAGGTCGAGGAGTTCGAGGGCGCGGCGGGCGCGTTCGCGGGCGGGGACGCCGAGGATCTCCAGGGGCAGTTCGACGTTGTCCTGGACCGTGCGGGAGGACAGCAGGTTGAAGTGCTGGAAGACCATGCCGATCGAACTGCGGGCCCGGCGCAGCTCCTTGCCGGCCCGGTGGCCCCGGCCCGCGAGTGCGGTGAGGTCCTGGCCCGCGACGGTCACGGTGCCGGAGGTGGGGCGTTCGAGGAGGTTGACGCAGCGGATGAGTGAGGACTTGCCGGCGCCGCTCTGTCCGACGACGCCGAAGACCTCACCCTCGCGGACGTGGAGGTCGACACCGTCGAGCGCGGTGATCTCCCGGCCGCGCCCTCGGGCGGACCGGTAGACCTTCGTCAGGCCCGTAGTAGTGATCACAGGGGGGTTCCGTCACAGTCGGGTGGCGCGGCGGAGGGTCCGCCGGCGCGGGGCAGGGGGCATGGGTCAGCGACACGGGGCGTGGGCAGGGCATGGGCACGGCTCAGGGCGACACGGCACGGCCGACGCGGTGGGTCACCGGGAGGCGGCGTGTGTGCGGGGGGGGCGTGCGGTGGCCCGTACAGAACGTGGGGGCCCGTGAAGGCCCTCAGGTGGTACGGGAAACGGCGCGGCTGTTGTCCTCGCTTCGGGGCGCGAGGCTCAGGCAGGGGCCCTCAGTTGGCGCACATTCGACACAGACAACGAGCACCGGGCGTCGTGATCGCCTCGGTCGCGGGGGCGCGGTTGCTCGTCCTGGTCATGCGGTAAGTAAAGCAGACGTCAGTACTTTGCCAAGAGGGCTGTCCGCATAGCGGACTCGTCCGTCGCACCATGCGGACGCCCCCTGGCTGGTGTCACGGGTCGGGGGCCGGTCTCAGCCGGCGATACGGATCTCCACTCCCCCGGCCGTGACCTGGGCCGACACGGTGGAGAGGTCGTCGACGACCGCGTCGGCGACCAGTTCCTCGCGGAGGTGGGTTGTGGCCAAGGCCACGGTCCGCATACCGGCGGCGCGGGCGGCCGTGAGTCCGGCGGGCGCGTCCTCGAAAACCAGGCAGCGGGCCGGGTCCACGCCGAGGAGCCGGGCGGCGAGCAGGAACGGTTCGGGGTCGGGCTTGCCACGGGTGACGTCGTCGGCCGTGACCAGGGTCTTGGGGCGCAGCCCGGCCGCGCCGAGGCGGGCGTCCGCGAGCCGCCGGGAGGCGGAGGTGACGACGGCCCAGCGTTCGCCGGGCAGCGAGGCGAGCAGGTCGGCGGCGCCCGGCACCAGGACGACCCCGCCGGCGGCGTCGTCGATCTCCAGCTGTTCGATACGGGCGACGGCGGTCCGCACCCGCGCGGCGGGGACCAGGTCGGCCACGATCTCCGCGGCGGGGCGGCCGTGCAGCCCGTACCGCGCGAAGGCGTCCGCCGTGATGCCGTACTCCTCGACCCACCGGCCCCAGCAGCGCAGGACGGACTCCAGGGAGGAGACGAGCGTCCCGTCGTTGTCGAACAGCAGGGCCTCGGCGTCGAACCTCATGTCACTCCTCATGAGGGGGACAGTACGGGGCGTCCGGGGGCGCGCGCCGGGGTGATCGTTGCGGACGGCCGGGGGGGGCGGGCGCGGTGGACGCCCGGGGGCGCGCGCGGGCGGGTCAATCCGCCGTAATACGCTCGGGCCCATGCTCGTAGCCCTGACGGTCGCGGTCTCCGTGGCCGCGCTCGCCCTCGCCGCCTGGTGCGGTTTCGCCGCGTACCGGGACCAGCCGACCAAGGACTGGCACTTCATCGGCATGGCCGTGGTGTCGGCGCTGGCGCTGATCCAGGTGGTGGTGGGGATCGTGCTGGTGGGGCGCGGGGAGCGGGCGTCGGACGGGTCGGTGCTGTTCTTCTCGTACCTTCTGGGGGCACTGCTCGCGGTGCCCGCCGCCGGCTTCCTGTCCCTGACCGAGCGGACCCGCTGGGGCTCGGTGACGGTGTCGGCCGGGGCGGTCGTCCTGGCCGTGCTCGAAGTACGGCTCCACGACATCTGGGGTGGCTGAAACCATGGAGACACGGACCGGGCCGGAGACGCGGACCAGGCTCGTCAAGGGCCCCGGCCTGTTGCTGGTCTGGCTCTACGGCGTGATGACGGTGGGCGCGGTGTCCCGCTCCGTCTACCAGATCGCGGCCGAGTACGACCGGGCGCCGCTGGCGTATCTGCTGTCCGCCGTCGCGGCCGTGGTGTACGTCTTCATCACCTACACGCTCGTACGCGGCGGGGAGACGGCGCGCAAGATCGCGCTGGTGTGCTGCGGGGCCGAGCTGGTGGGCGTGCTGACCGTCGGGGTGTGGACGCTCGCCGACGCCTCCGCGTTCGCGGACTCCACGGTGTGGTCGTCCTTCGGCATGGGGTACCTGTTCATTCCCGTGCTCCTGCCGGTCACGGGGATCCTGTGGCTGCGCAGGCCGCGCGTCGCGGAATCCCCCCGTACCGGCGGGGATTCCGCTCTCGCGTCGTAGATCCGGGAAGCCTGTCCGCGGGTGGCCGCGCCGCTCTCAGGACGTCGGCCCCCGGGGTCAGGCGCTCGCGACGTACACCTCGGCGGCGGCCTCCTTCTCCAGCGTCACGAGGCGCAGGCGCGGGCCGATCTGCTCCGCCGACACCGGCGCGTAGCCCCGGCTCCGGTAGAGCCTCAGGTTGCCCTCGCTGCGGTGGCCCGTGAAGAGCCGGAAGCGCCGCGCGGCCGGTTCGGCCGCGAAGTGCTGTTCTATGGCGTCGAGCAGCCGACCGCCGAGGCCGTGGCGCTGGAGACGCGGGTGGACGATGAGTTTGGCGATACTCGCGGTGCCGGACGCGTCGACCGTGCCCCGTACCGACGCCACCACTTCGTCGCCGAGGCGGGCCACCAGGCCGTGCCCCCGGTCGAGTTCGGCCCTCAGGTCGTCCAGGGTCTGGGTGAGCGGTTCGATGGTGTAGTCGCCGTAGAGCTCGGCCTCGTTCTGGTAACACAGATATTGCAGCTTCAGGATCTGTTCCGCGTCCTGCGCACTCGCCGCAGAGATGGTCACGCTCATGCCCATGTGTGCATGCCTCCCGCTCACCTGGTACGCCGATTGTCTACCGCCTCTTTCCCCCAAGTTCAGCGGTGCCAATCTCCGGTGTGAGCATTCTTCGCAGGCATCCCAGGCATCGGGAACGCATCGGCCCTAAACTCCCCTGTGAGATACCCAACTCTCCTGCGATTTCGCGGTAGGTGGGGTCGTCGGGCGACAGCATCGCAGCCAGCAGGCGGGGGCAGCGCCCAGGTGTACGGCCCACGGCGGAGCGGAGCGCACGCCTCCGGTCGGCACGCAGTGCCACGCGCTCGGGGTCGGAGTCGGCTCCGGCGGCGGGCTGGGCGCGGGTGTAGGGGAGTTCGTGGGCGGCGGTACGGCGGCCCTGCCGGGCCTCGGCGCGTACGGCGGTACGGACCCAGCGGACGGTGTCGGGCGGCGGCCCCTCGCCCGCCATCCGCTCCAGCAGCCGTACCCACACCGCCTGTTCGAGATCGCGCGCCTCGACGGCGGCGCCGGGCGCCTCGGCCCTGGCCTCGGCGGCGACGAGCGGCCGGAGGGCGTGGAACAGGTCTTCGCGGCCGGGGGCCGTGTCGGCGGTCTTCATGCTGCGCGGGACGTATGACCGCCCGCCACCGGTTGCCCCCCGGCGGGGCTGTCACCCGACCGGGTCACGCCGGGGCGGCCGGCTGACGGGGGCGCTCTAGGGGCCCGTTTCCTGCCGACCGCGGAGGCGCCGGGTGGGGGGACCACCCGGCGCCGCCCGTCCGGCGGTCGGGTTCAGCGGGCGAGGAAGTCCTCGCGGGCCAGCAGACCGGTGTCCGGGTTGTCGGTGAAGATGCCGTCGATGCCCTGCTCGAACCAGACCTGGAAGGCGCCGAAGGCGTCGCCGTACGCGTTCGGGTCCGTACCGCGCCGGAAATCGGCCGGCAGGAACGAGTTCTCGTTGCGCATCGTGTACGGGTGCAGGATCAGGTGCTTCGCGTGCGCGTCCCGTACCAGCGTCGTCGGCGTGCCGAGCTTGCCCGTGGCGTCCCTGGGGATGATCAGGTCCAGCGTCGGGCCGATGCCCTGCGCGAACGACGCGATCCACCTCAGGCCGGCGGGGGTGACCAGGTCGGCGACCGTACGGGGGTCGTTGGCGACCCGGAAGTCCCAGGGGCGCGTCGCGGCGGCGTCGAGCAGGACCACGCGCCGCGTGCCGACCAGCTTCGCCATCTTCTGCATGCTGCTCGGCTCGAAGGACTGGAGCAGCAGCGGGGAGTCCTTGCGGTCCCGCCCGTACCGGCGCAGGAGCTTCGCGAGGCGGTCCTCCAGGGCGAGGCCGACGCCCCGGAAGTACGTGGGGTGCTTGGTCTCGACGTACAGCCAGACGGGACGGCCCCGGCGGCGGCCCTCGGCGTCGGCCCAGCGCAGGACCTCTTCGAAGGTGGGGACCTCCCAGTGGCCGTCGTACAGGGTGTTGCGCTGGCGGACGGCCGGGATGCGCTCCTTGGCGCGGAGCGTCTTGATCTCGGCGAGGGTGAAGTCCTCGGTGAACCAGCCGGTGATGCTCGTGCCGTCGACCACCTTGGTGGTCCTGCGGCCGGCGAACTCCGGGTGGTCGGCGACGTCGGTGGTGGCCGTGATGTCGTTCTCGTGACGGCAGATCAGGTGGCCGTCCTTGGTGGGGACCAGGTCCTGCTCGATCACGTGGGCGCCGAGGTCGAGGGCGAGCTGGTACGAGCCGAGGGTGTGCTCGGGCCGGTAGCCGCTGGACCCCCGGTGGCCGACGATCGTCGGGACGGGCAGTTCGGCGCCGGACGAGCCGTGGCCGCGCTCCGTGGCCTGGGCCGCAGTGGCCGCCGCCGTGGGCAGTGCCAGGGCCGCCGAGCCGAGCACCGCCGCTCCCAGTACGGTCCGCCGTCCGGGCGTGTGCCGCGCACCCTGTGTCATGAACGCTCCTTGGTGTGTTCCCGGGAATGTTCCCCCGGAGGTGATGTCCCTGATGTCCCGCACCTGTCAAGACCTGTCCGACGGGGCCCGAGCGTAGGCTTTTCTCCCCTCCGTACGGCAGATGGCACACAAACGTGACGCGAACTCACGTCAACACTGGGTATCGAGTCGATGAACCCGACGTGCGGTGACCCGTGACCCGCGAGTATCGTCCTCACCTGCACGGAGACCGTCCACGACGACCATTCACGACGACCATTTCACGACGCCGGAGGATCTGTTGTCCCGCTTCGCGCTCATCAAGGCAGTGCTCGGCCCGCTCGTGCGCCTGATGTTCCGTACCCGCGTGGAGGGCGCCGAGCACATTCCCGCGAGCGGGCCCGTGATCCTCGCGGGCAACCACCTGACGTTCATCGACTCGATGATCCTTCCGCTGGTCTGCGACCGGCAGGTCTTCTTCATCGGGAAGGACGAGTACGTCACGGGCAAGGGCGTCAAGGGCCGGCTGATGGCGTGGTTCTTCACCGGCGTCGGCATGATCCCGGTGGACCGCGACGGCGGGCACGGCGGGGTGGCGGCGCTGATGACGGGGCGCCGGCTGCTGGACGAGGGCAAGATCTTCGGCATCTACCCGGAGGGCACCCGCTCCCCCGACGGCCGCCTGTACCGGGGCCGTACGGGCATCGCGCGGCTGACCCTGGAGACGGGGGCGCCGGTGGTGCCGTTCGCGATGATCGGCACGGACAAGCTCCAGCCCGACGGCAAGGGCATGCCGCGCTCGGGCAAGGTGACGGTCCGCTTCGGGAAGCCGATGGAGTTCTCGCGGTACGAGGGCATGGACCGGCACCGGTACGTGCTGCGGGCGGTGACGGACTCGGTGATGGCGGAGGTCATGGCGCTGTCGGGGCAGGAGTACGTGGACATGTACGCGAGCAAGGCGAAGGCGGCGTAGCCGGGTCTGTGGGGTGGGGGCGCCGCGCGCGTCTTCGGCGTGCCGCCGGGTTCGTCCTCAAGCGCCGGACGGGCTGAGAAGGCGGGCTCGACCCGGACCGGAAGCGCCACGCACCGGGCCCGGGACGGGTTCGTGTCAGCCGTCCAGTTTTTCGGCGCGCAGTAGGAAGAACGCCGCCACCGACGCGGCCAGCAGTACCGCCGCGCCCGCGCCCGCTGCCAGGCGCATGCCCTCCACGAACGCGTCCTGGGCCGTTCCCAGGAGGGCCGTGGCGTGGGCGGGTGGGAGGGTGGACGCCGCGTCCGCCGCGCCGCCCAGGGACTCGTGGGCGGCCCGCGCCGCGTCCGCCGGTATCCCCGGCGGTGTGGCGAAGTCGCGGTAGACGCCCGTGACGATCGAGCCGAGCAGCGCGATCCCGAGCGCCGCGCCCAGTTCGTACGCGGTCTCCGACACGGCGGAGGCCGCGCCCGCCTGTTCCTTCGGGACGCCCGCCAGGATGACGTCCGCCGTGACCGTGAAGGAGAGGCCCGCGCCGACGCCCACCACCAGCAGCACCGCGCCCAGCACCGGATAGCCCGTGGACTGGCCGAGCCCGGTCAGGGCCGCCAGCGCCAGCCCGATCGCCGCGAGGCCGCCGGCCACCACGGACCGTACCGAGTAACGGCGGGCCAGCACACCCGCCAGCAGCCCGGCGGCCACCGCGCCCACGGCGGCGGGCAGTTCCGCCAGGCCCGCCTCCAACGGGGCCCGCCCCTGGACCAGTTGCAGGAACTGCGACAGGAAGAACACCAGGCCCGACAGGCCCAGGATGGTCAGCAGGTCCGCCAGCACCGCCCCCGAGAAGCCCCGGTTACGGAAGAGCCGCATGTCCAGCAGGGGCCTCGGCAGGGTGAGTTGGCGCCGTACGAACCAGAAGAGCGCGGCGGCGCCGGCCAGACCGGCCGCCGCGGCCTCCCCGCGTATCCCGTGCGCGGCCGTCTCCTTGACCGCGTACACCACCCCGATCACACCGACCAGGGACAGCACCACGCTGGTCAGGTCCCAGGGGCCCGGGGACGGGTCCTTGGACTCGGGCAGCAGTCTGGCCCCGACGACCACCAGGACCGCCATCACGGGCAGGTTGATCAGGAAGACCGAGCCCCACCAGAAGTGCTCCAGCAGGAAGCCGCCCACCACGGGTCCGACGGCGGCGCCGGCCGAGGCCGTCGCGCCCCAGACGCCGACGGCCAGGCTGCGCTCCCTCGGGTCGGGGAAGATGTTGCGGATCAGCGCCAGGGTGGCCGGCATCAGGGTCGCGCCGGCCACGCCGAGCAGCGCCCGCGCCGCGATCATCATCTCCGGGCTCGTCGCGTACGCGGTCAGCACGGAGACGCCGCCGAACGCGGTCGCCCCGATCAGCAGGAGCTTCTTGCGCCCGATGCGGTCGCCGAGGCTGCCCATCGAGACGAGGAGACCGGCGATGACGAACGAGTAGACGTCGCCGATCCAGAGCAACTGCGTGCCGGTGGGCCGGAGATCCTCGCTGAGGAACGGCGTGGCGAGGCCGAGGACCGTCGCGTCGACGGCCACGAGCAGGACGGCGAGGACCAGCACGGCCAGCGCGACCCACCGGGCCGCGCGGGACAGCGGCGCGCCCGGTTCCGCCGGACCGGCCGGGGTCGTCAACAGCTGGGTGGTGGTCATTTCTCCGTGCTCCGTCGTGCTCCGCCGAGCAGCAGCTCGGTGGTCATATGGGTGAAGTCCTTGGCCGCGACCCGTCCGTCCTGGACGGACCAGGCGCAGGCGCCGATCAACGCGTAGAGCGCCTCGGTCAGCCAGGCGGGACTGAGGTCGATCCGGAACTCGCCCCCCTCCTGGCCGCGCCGGAAGAGCGCGGAGACGCGGGCGTCGAGGCGGTTCCACCCCTCGTCGACCTCGCCCTCGAAGAGCTGGTTCTCGGTGACGAGGAAGGCGAGGAGCCCGGCTGCCGGTTCGACGGCGGCGACAAGGCGGCGCAGCGCCTCGGCGGCCCGGCCCTCGTCCAGCCGCGCGGTGTCGAGCGCCGTCTCGAACTCCTGGATGCCCCGTTCCTCCAGCGCCTTCACCAGCGCGTCCCGCCCGGCGAAGTGCCGGTGGAGGGTCGCCCGGCCGATCCCAGCGGCGCGGGCGACCTCGTCCATGGTGGCGGTCGCCTTACGGGTGAGCAGGGCGGCGGCGGTACGGAGCACCTGGTCACGATCCACAGTCATGAGACGAGCATAACCCAGATGAGACATGAACGTCTCATCGCATCCGAGGACCCTTTCCGCACGGGCCACGGGCCCCCTTCCCCGCGCGGGGCCCCGTTCGCGATCATGGTGGGATGAAGCCACTGCTGCTCATCGACGTGGACGGGCCGCTCAATCCGTACGCGGCCAAGGCGACACAACGGCCCGCCGGGTACGCCACCCATCACATGCGGCCCACCGGCTGGACCGAGACCCAGGCGCTCCGGGTCTGGCTCAACCCCGAGCACGGCGTGGAACTGCTCGCGCTCACCGAGTGGTTCGACCTCGTCTGGGCCACCACCTGGAAGGGCGAGGCGAACGACTGGATAGGACCGCGCCTCGGGCTGCCCGAACTCCCCTACATCGACTGGCCCCAGATGCACGGAAGGGCCCCTCGCGGGACCTTCTGGAAGACGCAGTACATCCTGGAGTACGCGGCGGGGCGGCCGTTCGCCTGGGTCGACGACGACATCACCACGTTCGACCACGAGTGGGTGGCGGAAAAACACCTCGCCGCCGCCCTGTTGCTGCACATCGATCCCCGGATCGGGCTGATCCGACCGGACTTCGACGCGCTCGCGGACTGGGCGGCGGCGCTGTAGAACTACCTGACGGGCGTACGGACGTACGGGCGGCTAGCGCTTCGCCGTCGCCCACGCGTGCTGGATCACCAGGTCGGCCTTGAGCTCGGAGAGTTGCACCGCCACCGCCGACGGAGCCGTACCGCCCCGCCCGTTGCGGGACGCCAGCGAGCCCGGCACGTTGAGGACCGAGCGCACGTCCGGTGTGAGGTGCTCGGAGATCTTGGCGAACTGGTCGTCCGTGAGCTGGTCCAGCTCGATGCCCAGCGCCTCGCACTCCTTGACGCACTCTCCCGCGACCTCGTGGGCCACCCGGAACGGCACGTTCTGCCGGACCAGCCACTCGGCGATGTCCGTGGCGAGCGAGAAACCGGCCGGGGCCAGCTCCTCCATGCGCGTGCGGTTCACGGTCAGGGTCGCCATCATGCCGGTGAACGCCGGGAGCAGCACTTCCAGTTGGTCGCAGGAGTCGAAGACCGGCTCCTTGTCCTCCTGGAGGTCGCGGTTGTACGCGAGCGGCAGCGCCTTGAGCGTGGCCAGCAGGCCGGTCAGGTTGCCGATGAGCCGGCCGGACTTGCCGCGCGCCAGCTCCGCGATGTCCGGGTTCTTCTTCTGCGGCATGATCGACGAGCCGGTGGAGAAGGCGTCGTGGAGGGTGACGAAGGAGAACTCCTTCGTGTTCCACAGGATGACCTCCTCCGCGATCCGCGAGAGGTTGACGCCGATCATCGCGGTGATGAAGGCGAACTCGGCGACGAAGTCACGGGAGGCCGTGCCGTCGATGGAATTGCCCACCGAGCCCCGCTCGAAGCCGAGTTCGGCGGCGACCGCCTCGGGGTCGAGGCCGAGGGAGGAGCCGGCCAGCGCGCCGGAGCCGTACGGGGAGACCGCCGTGCGCTTGTCCCACTGCCGCAGCCGCTCGGCGTCCCGGGAGAGCGACTGGACGTGCGCGAGGACGTGGTGCGCGAAGAGGACGGGCTGGGCGTGCTGGAGGTGCGTACGGCCCGGCATCGCGACGGACTGGTGGGCCTCGGCGAGGCCGACCAGCGCGCTCTGGAGGTCCGTGATCAGGCCGCCGATGATCCGGGCGTGGTCGCGCAGGTACATCCGGAAGAGGGTGGCGACCTGGTCGTTGCGGGACCGGCCGGCGCGCAGCTTGCCGCCGAGGTCGGCGCCGAGGCGCTCCAGGAGGCCCCGCTCCAGGGCGGTGTGGACGTCCTCGTCGGCGACCGTGCCGGTGAACGAGCCGTCGGCGACGTCGGATTCGAGCCGGTCGAGACCGTCGAGCATCCGGGTCAGCTCGTCGGCGGTGAGCAGTCCCGCCCTGTGGAGGACGCGGGCGTGGGCGCGGGAGCCGGCGATGTCGTACGGCGCGAGCCGCCAGTCGAAGTGGACGGACGCCGACAACGCCTCCAGCGCCGCGGAGGGGCCGTCCGCGAAACGGCCGCCCCAGAGCCGGACATCACCCTTGTTGCTGCTCACTGCTGCTCCTCGGAGGGATCGGGAAGTGCCACCGCCTCCCCGCCACGGAGGAACGGGGAGGCGGATGCCGTGCGGTTGGGGGAACGGGGAAGGTCAGACCAGGTCGCGCTTGGCGGCGATCTTCGACGAGAGGCCGAAGATCTCGATGAAGCCCTGCGCCTTGGACTGGTCGAACGTGTCGCCCGAGTCGTACGTGGCGAGGTTGAAGTCGTACAGCGACTCCTCGGACCTCCGGCCGGTGACGACCGCGCGCCCGCCGTGCAGGGTCATCCGGATGTCGCCGGTGACGTGCTGGTTCGCCTCGTTGATGAAGCCGTCCAGGGCGCGCTTGAGCGGCGAGAACCACAGGCCGTCGTAGACCATCTCACCCCAGCGCTGCTCGACCTGCCGCTTGTAGCGGGCCAGCTCGCGCTCGACGGTGACGTTCTCCAGCTCCTGGTGGGCGGTGATCAGGGCGATCGCGCCGGGGGCCTCGTACACCTCACGGGACTTGATGCCCACGAGCCGGTCCTCGACGATGTCGATCCGGCCGATGCCCTGGCCGCCGGCCCGCTCGTTGAGCTGCTGGATCGCCTGGAGGACGGTGACGGGCCTGCCGTCGAGGGCGACCGGGACGCCCTCCTTGAAGGAGATGACGACCTCGTCGGCCTCGCGCGGGAGGGACGGGTTCTGCGTGTACTCGTAGATGTCCTCGATCGGCGCGTTCCAGATGTCCTCCAGGAAGCCCGTCTCGACGGCGCGCCCGAAGACGTTCTGGTCGATCGAGTACGGGGACTTCTTGGTGGTCGCGATCGGGAGGTTCGCCTTCTCGGCGAAGGCGATCGCCTTGTCCCGGGTCATCGCGTAGTCGCGGACGGGGGCGATGCACTTGAGGTCGGGGCCGAGCGCGGAGATGCCGGCCTCGAACCGCACCTGGTCGTTGCCCTTGCCGGTGCAGCCGTGGGCGACGATGCCGGCGCCGTGCTTGTGCGCGGCGGCCACGAGGTGCTTGACGATCGCGGGCCGGGAGAGGGCCGAGACCAGCGGGTAGCGATCCATGTAGAGGGCGTTGGCCTTGATCGCCGGGAGGCAGTACTCCTCGGCGAACTCGTCCTTCGCGTCCGCGACCTCGGCCTCGACCGCACCGCAGGCGAGCGCGCGCTTGCGGATGACGTCCAGGTCCTCGCCGCCCTGGCCGACGTCCACGGCAACGGCGATGACCTCGGCGCCCGTCTCCTCGGCGATCCAGCCGATGGCGACAGAGGTGTCCAGGCCGCCCGAGTAGGCGAGTACGACGCGCTCGGTCACGGGTTTCTCCTTACGGTGCATTCACTGATGGGTATAACTATGCAGTGGACCGTATGGTTTGTCAAAGTGCCTCGTGAGGGCTGTGGGGTACGGGTGCCACCTCCCCGGAACCGGGGGTACCGGCGACAATCGTGGCATGGGAAAGCTCTACGAACGGATCGACGGCCGGATACGTACCTTCATCGAGGAACAGCCCGTCTTCTTCACCGCCACCGCTCCCCTGGCGGCCGACGGACACGTCAACCTCTCCCCCAAGGGGCGCGCGGGCAGCCTCGTCGTGCTCGACGAGGAGACGCTCGCGTATCTCGACTTCGGCGGCAGCGGCGCCGAGACCCTCGCGCACGTCCGGGAGAACGGCCGCATCACGCTGATGTGGTGCGCGTTCAGCGGCCCGCCGAAGGTGCTGCGGGTGCACGGCAGGGGCGAGGCGGTCTTCCGGGACGATCCGCGCTGGGCGGAGTACATCCCGCGCTTCGCGGACGCGGACGGGCCTTCGGCGCGGGCCGTGATCGTCGTCCACGCCGTGCGGATCAGTGACGCGTGCGGCTTCGCGGTGCCGTTCATGGACTACCGGGAGGAGCGCACGCAGCACGCGGAGCACTTCGGCCGGAAGACGGACGACGAGTTCGCGGCGTACTGCGCGAAGAAGGACCACGTGGGGGTGAGCCTGGACGGGCTGCCCGCGCTGCCGCTGCCCCTGCCCGCGCGGACCGCGTAGGCGGCGGTACGGGACCCGGTCCGCCCGTACGGGTGAGGGCGGTGGCTTCCGGGGGGGCCGGCGAGGAGGCGGGCCCGTACCGTCCTGAGCATGCGCGACGTCTCCCCGTACGGCCGGAGGCTCCTGGCCCTCGCCGCCGCCCTGCTC
>NZ_WWJY01000833.1 GCF_009865405.1 Streptomyces sp. SID3212
CACTCCGGCCGACGTGGCGAAGGCCCGCCGCAGCGCCACCGCGCCCTACCTCGCGACCCGGCTCGCCCGCTCCTGACGACGGCGCGAGGGCTGAGCACCGGCAGCGGTGTTCTGCCTTACGAGTGGCGGCTGTCCCGCTCAGCCGAGGAAGCTCAGGCGGACCTGGCGGTCGGGGTTGTCCCTGTTCGTGTCCACCAGGCAGACCGACTGCCAGGTGCCCAGTTCCAGGCGGCCGGCGATGACCGGGAGGGTGGCGTGCGGGGGGACCAGGGCCGGGAGTACGTGGTCCCTGCCGTGGCCCGGGGTGCCGTGGCGGTGCTGCCAGCGGTTGTCCGCCGGGAGGAGCGTGTGCAGGGCAGCCAGCAGGTCGTCGTCGCTGCCTGCTCCTGTTTCGATGATCGCCACACCCGCCGTGGCGTGCGGGACGAAGATGTTGAGGAGGCCGTCGCGGCCGGCGGCGGTGTCGTGGAGGAACCGTTCGCAGGCGGCCGTCAGGTCGGACACGGCCTCCTCGGGGCCGGTGCCGATGTTCAGGATCCTGGTGGTGAAGGCGTCTGGCATGGGTCCATCCTGCCCGCTCGCGCCGTGGGATCACGCGTCCGCGTGCCGAGACACCATTGACCGCGTCCGGAGGCGCTCGCTACGTTCTGCGCCATGTTGCGTTCAGCTCTGCTCACCACGCGCGGTCACATCGACCTGCTGCGGGTGGCTTCCGCCGCGTGTTGTCCCGGCTGCTGACCTTCTTCTTCCCTGTCGCCGCCGACGCCCGGTGCGACGTTCCGCATCGCCCGCAGTCCCGTTGACCGTGTGACGTCGTCGTGCGTGGTCAGGGGGCGTCGAGGCGTTTTCCCGTACGGCCCTCTCCCCCACCTGCCCGTGGAGCCGTCATGACCGTCGATCATGCCCCACCGGATCTTCCCGCCGCCCCGGCCGGGGAACGACCCCCCGAGCTGGAGGCGGTTGTCCCCGCCGCCGGACCGGGGAAACGTTCCTTCCCGCGCTCCGTCCCGCGCTGGCTGCGCAGGACCGTCGGGCCGCTGCTGCTCCTCCTCGCCTGGCAGGTGCTCAGCTCGACCGGCGTCCTGCACCCCGACACCCTCGCCTCGCCCGGATCCGTCGCCCGGTCGGCGGGGGATCTCGTCGCGGACGGCACCCTACCGACCGCGATGGGCGTCTCGCTCCAGCGGGTCGCCGTCGGACTGCTGATCGGCGGGGTCGCCGGGACCGTCCTCGCCCTCGCGTCCGGGCTCTCGCGGCTCGGCGAGGACCTGATCGACGCGACCGTACAGATGCTGCGGACCGTGCCGTTCATCGGGCTGATCCCGCTCCTCATCATCTGGCTCGGCATCGGCGAGGCGCCGAAGATCGCGCTCATCGCGCTCGGCGTCGCCTTTCACCTCTACCTCAACGTGTACGCCGGGATCCGGGGCGTCGACGAGCAACTCATCGAGGCCGGGCAGTCGTTGGGGCTGGGACGGTGGGGGCTCGTCCGGCACGTCATCCTGCCGGGCGCCCTGCCCGGCGCGATGACCGGGCTGCGGTACTCGCTCGCCACCGCCTGGCTGGCCCTGGTCTTCGGCGAGTCCATCAACGCCGACGCCGGCATCGGCTTCCTGATGAACCAGGCCCGGGAGTTCTTCCGTACCGACGTGATCGTCGTCTGCCTGGTCGTCTACGCCTTCCTCGGCCTCCTCGCCGATGCCGTCGTCCGCACTCTCGAAAGGCTGTTGCTGCAATGGCGACCCACCTTCAAGGGCCGGTGAACCGCGTGAATCGCGTGAACGGCGCGAACCACGTGAGCGGTGACACCGCCGTCCGGGTCACGGGGCTGACCCGGGCCTTCGACAGCCGGCCGGTGATCGACCAGCTCGATCTCACCCTGCGCGCGGGCGAGTTCACCGCGCTCCTCGGCCGCAGCGGCTGCGGCAAGTCGACCCTCCTGCGGATCCTGGCCGGCCTCGACCGCGACATCGAAGGGACCGTGCTCGTACCGAAACGGCGTGCGGTCGCGTTCCAGTCGCCGCGGCTGATGCCGTGGAAACGCGTCTGGCGCAATGTGCTGCTCGGCCTCGACGGCAGGCCCGGACGGGCCGTCGCCGAGGGCGCGTTGGAGGAGGTCGGGCTCGGGCACCGGTCGGGCGCCTGGCCCAAGACGCTCTCCGGCGGCGAGGCCCAGCGCGCCTCGCTGGCCAGGGCGCTCGTACGGGAGCCCGATCTGCTGCTGCTCGACGAACCGTTCGGCGCGCTCGACGCGCTGACCCGTATCAAGGCCCAGCAGTTGGTGGCCGAGTTGTGGCAGCGGCGCGGCTGCGCGGTGCTGCTCGTGACCCATGACGTGGAGGAGGCCCTGTTGCTCGCCGACCGTGCGCTGGTGATGCGGGACGGTGTGATCGCGTACGAGACGGAGGTCGGCCTGGACCGGCCACGCTCCGTCGGTGATCCCGCCTTCGCCGCGCTGCGTTCGCGGCTGCTCACGGAGTTGGGCGTCGACGAACCGGCTGCCACCACCGGGACGAGCGCCGCCACCACCGGGACGAGCCATGCCGCGTAAGCCGCGAGGGCTGACCTCCGCCCTCCTCCCCGTCGCCCTCACCCTCCTCCTCTCCGCCTGCTCCTCCGCCGCCGGCGACACCTCGGGCGGTGGCCTCGGTGGCAGCGGCAACACCGACGGCAAGGGATCCGTGACCCTCGACGTCGGTGACCAGAAGGGGGGTTCGGAAGCCGTCCTGCGGGCCGCCGGTGAGCTGGACGACCTCCCCTACCGCGTGAAGTGGTCCACCTTCACCTCAGGACCGCCCCTGCTCGAAGCCGTCAACGCCGGTGCCGTGGACATCGGGAGTGTCGGCAACACCCCGCCCGTCTTCGCCGCCGGAGCCAAGTCGAAGATCACCGTCGTGGCCGCCACCCACGGCGACTCGGCCGGCGAGGCCGTCCTCGTCCCCAAGGACTCGCCGCTGAAGAGGACAAGTGACCTCAAGGGGAGGACCGTCGCGGTCGCGCAGGGCAGTTCGGCGCACTACCAGCTGATCGCCTCGCTCAGGAAGGCCGGTCTGACGCCGGACGACATCAAGGTCACGCTGTTGCAGCCGGCCGACGCGCTCGCCGCCTTCACCAGCGGCAAGGTCGACGCCTGGGCGGTCTGGGACCCGTACACCTCACAGGTCCTGCGCGGCGGCAAGGGGCGGGTGCTGACCACCGGACGCGGGGTGGTGAACGGCCTCAACTTCCAGGTCGCCGCCCCCGCCGCGCTCCAGGACAAGGAGAAGGAGCAGGCGATCGACGACTTCGTCACGCGGCTGCGCCGGGCCCAGGACTGGGTCTTCGAGCACCCCGAGGAGTGGGCGAAGGTCTGGGCGAAGGACACCGGACTGCCGTACGACGTGGCCCTCGACGCGGTGAAGCGGAGTTACGGCACCCGCGTGCCGGTCGCCCTCGACGAGGCCGCGATCGCCTCCGAGCAGGAGATCGCCGACAGCTTCGCCGAGCTCGAACTCATCCCGGGCCGCTTCGACTTCGCGGACTTCGTGGACGACCGCTTCAACGACACCCTGCCGCCGTCGACCTCCCCGGCGCGCAGCTACGGAAAGGCCCCCTCCTCATGAGCATCCATCTGCACTGGTTCCTGCCGACGGGCGGTGACGGGCGGACCCTCGTGGACCGTCACGCGTACACCGACGGGGGCATCACCCGCTCCGGGAACACCGCCGTGACCGGGATCCGCGCGCCCGACGTCGACTATCTGGCGCAGATCGCCAAGGCGGCCGAACGCCTGGGCTTCGAGGGCGTGTTGACCCCCACGGGCACCTGGTGCGAGGACGCGTGGCTGACGACGGTCGCGCTCTCCCAGCACACCGACCGGCTCAAGTTCCTGGTGGCGTTCCGGCCCGGGGTGATCTCCCCCGTGCTGGCGGCGCAGATGGCGTCCACGTACCAGCGCGTCACGCGCGGCCGGCTGATGCTCAACGTGGTGACCGGCGGTGACTCCACCGAGCAACGGCGCTTCGGCGACCATCTCGACCACGACCGGCGCTACGCGAGGACGGCGGAGTTCCTCCAGGTCGTACGGGGCGTGTGGGGCGGTCAGCCGTTCGACTTCGACGGCGAGCACTACCAGGTCAAGGGCGGCCTGACGGCGCTGCCGCCCGACCCGCTGCCGCCGGTCTTCTTCGGCGGCTCCTCGGCGGCGGCGGGCCCGGTCGCCGCCGCGCACACGGACGTCTACCTGACCTGGGGCGAGCCCCCGGCGCAGGTGAAGGAGAAGATCAACTGGATCCGGGGGCTGGCCGAGGAGCAGGGCCGTACGGTCCGCTTCGGCATCCGGATGCACACCATCTCGCGGGACTCGGCGAAGGACGCCTGGGCCACGGCGGACCGGCTGCTGGACGACCTCGACCCGGAGACGGTCGCCGCCGCGCAGAAGGCGCTCGGCAAGAGCGAGTCGGTCGGGCAGCAGCGGATGCTCGCGCTGCACGGCGGCACCCGTGACCAGCTGGAGATCGCGCCGAACCTGTGGGCGGGGGTCGGACTGGTACGGGGTGGTGCCGGGACCGCGCTGGTGGGCAGCCACGCCGATGTCGCCGACCGGATCGAGGAGTACCACGAACTGGGCATCGAACACTTCGTGCTGTCCGGCTACCCGCACCTGGAGGAGGCGTACTGGTTCGGCGAGGGCGTGACCCCGGAGCTGGCGCGGCGCGGGCTGCTCGCGGAGCTGACGCCCCTGCCCGGCGCGGCGGGGGGCGGGGCGCCGCTGCTGGTGTCCGGGGGTCGCTGAGGCGGGAAGATCCCTCGTTCCCCGGCTGTTGCCATGAGCGTGAGCGACTTCGGCGTACGGGACATCGATGTGGTGGTCATAGGCGCCGGGCAGGCGGGTCTGTCCGGCGCCTACCATCTGCGCCGGTCGGGCCTGGAGCCCGACCGGGACTTCGTGGTGCTCGACCACGCCCCGCGCCCGGGCGGGGCGTGGCAGTTCCGGTGGCCGTCGCTCACGTACGGCCGGGTGCACGGCATGCACTCGCTGCCCGGCATGGAGCTGACCACGGCGGCGGCCGACGACACCCGGCCGTCCTCCGAGGTGATCGCCGCGTACTTCGCCGCGTACGAGAGCCGCTTCGACCTGCGGGTGCACCGGCCGGTGGACGTCTCGGCGGTACGTGAAGCCTCTGCGGTACGCGAAGGTTCCGCGATACGCGAAGCTTCCGACGTGCACGAACCTTCCGCCGTACGCGAGGGCGAGGCGGGACGGCTGCGGGTCGAGACGTCCGAGGGGGTCTGGTCGGCACGGGCCCTGATCAATGCCACCGGCACCTGGGACCGGCCCTTCTGGCCCCGCTACCCCGGCCAGGAGACCTTCCTGGGACGGCAGTTGCACACGGCGGACTATCCGGGCCCGGGCGAGTTCGCGGGCCTGCGCGTGGTCGTGGTGGGCGGCGGCGCCTCCGGGACCCAGCACCTGATCGAGATCGCGAAGGTGGCGGCGGACACGACATGGGTGACCCGGCGGCCACCCGTCTACCGCGAGGGCCCGTTCGGTGAGGAGCAGGGCCGGGCGGCCGTCGCCCTCGTGGAGGAGCGGGTCCGCCAGGGGCTTCCCCCGCAGAGTGTGGTGTCCGTGACCGGGCTGCCGGTGAACGAGGCGATCACCAGGGCGCGCGAGGAGGGGGTACTGGACCGGCTGCCGATGTTCGACCGGATCACCCCGACCGGTGTGGCCTGGGACGACGGGCGGACGGTGGAGGCCGACGTCATCCTGTGGGCCACCGGCTTCCGGGCGGCGGTGGACCATCTGGCGCCCCTGCGGCTGCGGGAGCCGGGCGGCGGCATCCGCGTCGAGGAGACCAGGGCCGTACGGGACGAGCGGGTCCATCTGGTCGGGTACGGGCCTTCGGCCTCGACGATCGGCGCGAACCGGGCGGGCCGGGCGGCCGTACGGGACATCAGGCGGCTCCTGGCGCGGGTGCCCGAGTCGGTGTGAGGCCCCGGGAACAGCCCCTCAGCCGGTGCGGCCGGCCGACCGGCGGTTCGCGTTGAACTCCGCCACGTTCCGCTGCTGCTCGGCGAAGCTGTCCGTGAAGCGGGTGTCGCCCGGCGCCACGGTGACGAAGTAGAGCCAGTTCCCCCGCGTCGGACGGACGGCCGCGTTCAGCGCCTCGTCCCCCGGGTTCCCGATCGGGGTCGGGGGCAGTCCCTTGCGTTCGTACGTGTTGTACGGGCTGTCGACCCCCGTGTCCCGGTACGTGGTGTCCAGGCTGCTGCGGTTCAGCGCGTAGTTGATGGTCGAGTCCATCTGGAGCGCCATGCCACGGGCGAGCCGGTTGTGGATGACCCGGGCGACCTTGCCCATGTCGGGCGCCGTGGCGGCCTCGGCCTGCACGATGCTCGCGATCGTGACGGTCTGGTAGACGGTCACGTGGTGGAGCTGGGCGCCGGCACTGACGTGGTGGTCCCCCAGCCGCTGGTTCGCGGTGTTGACCATGTAGCTGAGCAGGCTGGCGGGGGTGCTCTCCGAGTCCACCGGATACGTCGCCGGGAAGAGGTAGCCCTCCGGGTTGTCCCCCGCCGTCTCCGGGAGGTCGAGCGGTACGGACGCGGCCTTCCTGCGCGTGGTGCCGGCGGGCACGCCGAGGACGCGGTCGACGGAGGCGTACACCTGCGCGGCCCGCCGTCCCTCGGGAACGACCAGCCTGGCGGGTCCCGGACCGTCGGACCCCCGCTCGACCAGTACGGGCACCAGCACCGCGACGGCGATGACCAGGACGGCGCCCATCATGAGGACCAGCCGGCCCCGGCGGGTCAGCCGGGGACGGCGCCCCGGCCGGCGCCTCAAAGGGTCGTACGTCATACGCGCACGCTAACCCGGGGTGATCACCGATCACGGCACGTCGCGGGCGCCGACACGGCACGAGCCGGACCCCACCCCTGGAGCCCGGCATGATCGGCAGGACACCCCCTAGGGCGCGAGCGACGCCAGGTCCTCCGCCGGGGGCAGGGGCTCTCCGGCCCCCGCGGGCCGCGTGTCCCTGCGGACCAGGGCCGCGTACCGGCCGTCCTCCCGCAGCAGCTCCTCATGGGTGCCCCGCTCCACGATGCGCCCCGCGTCCAGGACCACGATCTGGTCCGCGTCCCTGATCGTGGAGAGCCGGTGGGCGATGGTGAGGGTGGTGCGTCCTTCGGAGAGCGCGTCGATGGCCTGCTGCACCGCCTGTTCCGTACGGGTGTCCAGCGCGCTGGTGGCCTCGTCCAGGATCAGGACGGGCGGGTCCCGCAGGATCGTACGGGCGATGGCCAGGCGCTGCTTCTCGCCGCCGGAGAAGCGGTACCCGCGCTCGCCGACGAGGGTGTCGTACCCGTCGGGCAGCGAGGCGATGTGGTCGTGGATCTGGGCGGCCCTGGCGGCCGTCTCCATCTCCTCGTCCGTGGCGTCCGGCTTGGCGAAGCGCAGGTTCTCGGCGACGGAGGCGTGGAAGAGGTACGTCTCCTGGGACACGACGCCGACCGCGCGGGCGAGGGTGTCGAAGTCCAGGTCCCGTACGTCCACCCCGTCCAGGAGGACCCGGCCGCCGGTCACGTCGTACAGCCGGGGCACCAGATAGCTGAGGGTCGACTTGCCGGACCCCGTGGGCCCGACCACGGCGAGACTGCCGCCGGCCGGGACCGTCAGGTCGATGCCACCCAGCGTCCGGCCGCCCTTGCCCTCGTAACTGAAGTCGACACCCTCGAAGCGGACCTCACCGCCGATCTTGGCGAGGCGGACGGGCTCGTCGGGCTCGGTGATGTCGACCTTCAGGTCGAGGTATTCGAAGATGCGCTGGAAGAGCGCGAGGGACGTCTGCATCTGCACACCGGTGGACAGCAGGCTCACCGCCGGGCGGAAGAGGCCCTGCTGGAGCGAGACGAAGGCGACGAGCGTGCCGATGGAGACGGCGGTGCCGCTCTCGTGCAGGGCGAGGCCCGCGACCCAGTAGATGACCGCCGGCATGGCGGCCATCACGATCCCGATGGTCGACATACGCCAGCGTCCGGCCATGTTCGACCGCACTTCCAGGTCGACGAGCTGCTCGGACTCGTCGGCGAACGCCTTCGTGAGCGAGTCGGCCCGGCCCATCGTGCGTCCCAGGAGGATGCCGCTGACGGAGAGCGACTCGGTGATGTTGGCCGCCATCGTGGCCATCTGGCGCTGGCGGTGGGTGGTGATCTTCTTGCGCTCGCGGCCGACACGGCGGCTGATCCAGACGAAGACCGGCAGCAGGAGCAGCGAGACGAGCGTGAGCCGCCAGTCCAGGGCCAGCATCGCGACGACCGTGGCGATGACGGCCGTGAGGTTGGAGACCAGGGAGGTCGCGGTGGAGGTCACGGTCGCCTGCATGCCGCCGATGTCGTTGGCGATGCGCGACTGGACCTCACCGGTCCGTGTCCTGGTGAAGAAGGCGAGCGGCATGCGCTGGAGCTGGGCGTACACGCCGGTGCGCAGGTCGTGCATGACACGCTGGCCGACGGTCGTGGAGATGAGGGTCTGGAGCACGCCGAAGACGCTGTTGACGACGGCGGTGAGGATCATGCCGAGGGCGAGCAGGCTCAGCAGGCCCGTACGCCCCTGGGGGATGGCGGTGTCGAGGATCTCGCGCAGCAGGAACGGCGAGGCGACGGAGACCAGGGACGAGGCGCCGACGAGCAGTCCCACGACGGCGAGGCGGCCTCGGTAGGGGCGGAAGAGACGGAAGATGCGCCGCAGCTCGGCGGGCGGCTCCCGGCCGGGCGCCTCGGCGTCGGGACCGCCGACTTCGGGGCCACCGGGGGCGGGACGGCCGACATCGGGGGTCGGAGAGGGTTTCCAGGTGGGGGCGTGCGGGTTCATGGGCTCCTTCGAGAGGTGTCGATACTTCCTTGAGCATAGCCGACTGTTACCTATGCTCACAATGAGCGTGGTCCTGATATTATTCCGCCATGGACACCCCCGATCCCGACGGCGTGCTGGCCGAGCAGCTGTTGCGTCTGACCCGGCGGCTCCACCGCCTCCAGAAGCGGCAGCTGGAACCGATCGGTATCACGCCCGCGCAGGCGAGACTGCTGCGCACGGTCGCGCTGTACGACACTCCGCCCCGCATGGCCGATCTGGCCGCGCGGCTGGAAGTGGTTCCCCGCGCGGTCACCACCCTGGTCGACGGTCTTGAGGCGAGCGGCTGGGTCCGCCGCGCCCCGGACCCGACCAACCGCAGGGTGGTACGGATCGAGCTGACCGACACCGGCACGGCCACGCTCAAGTCGCTGCGGCTGGCCCGCCGTTCGGCCGCCACGGAGATCCTGGCCCCGCTGACCGGCGAACAGCGCGAGACGCTGGGCGGGCTGCTGGCGACCCTGGTCGACGGGACCGCCGGCCCCCGCTGCTGACCCCGCCCCGACCTGGCGGATGGCTCGATTCCGCTCGTCCCGGAGAAAATCGATTGCTCCTGGCCGTGCGCGAGGGCGAACCTTGCACGGTTTGGGCCACTCCACCAGTCATGGGACATCATGCAGATTCGCGACCTTCCGTATCCCGATCCAGGGGTTCCCGACGCGCGGTCGGGCCCGCGTTTCCTGCTGTGGCTCGGACGCAACCAGCTCGGCGGCCAGCTCAAGGCCGTGGCCTGGGGACTGCTGCACCACCTGGGCATCGCCGGTCTCCCGGCCGGCGCCGGGCTCGCCGTCCAGGCCGTGGTGGACCGCTCCGGCGGGCGCCTCGCGTGGGCCGGCGGCCTCATC
>NZ_WWJY01000834.1 GCF_009865405.1 Streptomyces sp. SID3212
GCCCCCGTTGTGTAGCGGCCTAGCACGCTGCCCTCTCACGGCAGTAGCGCCGGTTCGAATCCGGTCGGGGGTACGTACGTAGATATCCGGAAGGCCCTCCCCACCGGGGAGGGCCTTTTCCGTGCCCCGCCTTCTCAGCCCGTACGCCGCAGCGCCTCGCTCAGCCGGCCCGCCGCGTCGATCACGGCCTGGGCGTGCATCCGGCCCGGGTGGCGGGTGAGCCGCTCGATGGGCCCCGACACCGAGACCGCCGCGACCACCCGGTTCGACGGACCCCGCACCGGCGCCGACACCGACGCCACCCCGGGCTCGCGCTCGCCGATCGACTGGGCCCAGCCCCTGCGCCGTACCCCGGAGAGAGCCGTCGCCGTGAAGCGGGCGCCCTGGAGCCCCCGGTGCAGGCGCTCCGGCTCCTCCCACGCCATCAGGATCTGGGCCGAGGAGCCCGCCTTCATCGTGAGCGTCGAGCCGACCGGGACCGTGTCCCGCAGCCCCGACAGCCGCTCGGCGGCGGCCACGCAGATCCGCATGTCCCCCTGGCGCCGGTAGAGCTGCGCGCTCTCGCCCGTCACGTCCCGCAGATGCGTCAGCACCGGCCCCGCCGTCGCCAGCAGACGGTCCTCGCCGGCCGCCGCGGCCAGCTCCGCCAGCCGGGGGCCCAGGATGAACCGGCCCTGCATGTCCCTCGCCACCATCCGGTGGTGTTCCAGAGCCACGGCCAGCCGGTGGGCCGTGGGTCGAGCGAGCCCGGTCGCCGCGACCAGCCCGGCGAGGGTGGCCGGACCGGACTCCAGGGCGCTCAGTACGAGAGCAGCCTTGTCGAGAACGCCGACGCCGCTAGAGTTGTCCATGCAACGATACTCGCGTCTCACTCTGTGAAACGCAAGTTCCTTTTCCCAGGGTATTTGCCAACCTGTAGGGACAGGCCCGCGGACCACGGGTCCCCGCCGGCGTCCGGCACGAAGGGGTACGGACGCGGGCCCACGTCTCGAAAAGTGCCGGCGCTCCGCCGGCCGGAGGGAAAGCGATGGGTAGGACACTCGCGGAGAAGGTCTGGGACGATCATGTCGTCCGGCGGGCGGAGGGCGAGCCCGACCTCCTCTACATCGATCTGCACCTGCTGCACGAGGTGACCAGCCCCCAGGCCTTCGACGGCCTCCGTCTCGGCGGCCGGCAGGTCAGGCGACTCGACCTCACCATCGCTACCGAGGACCACAACACCCCCACGATCGACATCGACAAGCCGATCGCGGACCCCGTCTCGCGCGTCCAGTTGGAGACGCTCCGCAAGAACTGCGCGGACTTCGGCGTACGGCTGCACCCCCTCGGCGACGTCGAGCAGGGCGTCGTCCACGTCGTGGGCCCGCAGCTGGGGCTCACCCAGCCCGGCACCACCGTGGTCTGCGGCGACAGCCACACCTCCACCCACGGCGCGTTCGGCGCGCTCGCGTTCGGCATCGGCACCAGCCAGGTCGAGCACGTCCTCGCCACCCAGACCCTGCCGCTGGCCCGCCCCAAGACGATGGCCATCACGGTCGAGGGCGAACTGCCCCCCGAGGTCACCGCCAAGGACCTGATCCTCGCGATCATCGCCAGGATCGGCACCGGCGGCGGCCAGGGCTACATCCTGGAATACCGGGGCTCGGCCATCGAGAAACTCTCGATGGAGGCCCGGATGACCATCTGCAACATGTCGATCGAGGCCGGCGCCAGGGCGGGCATGATCGCCCCCGACGCCACCACCTTCGACTACCTCAAGGGCCGCGACCACGCCCCCGAGGGCGAGGACTGGGACGCCGCCGTCGCGTACTGGCAGACCCTGCGCACCGACGACGACGCCGTCTTCGACGCCGAGGTCTTCATCGAGGCCGCCGAACTGGCCCCGTTCGTCACCTGGGGCACCAACCCCGGCCAGGGCGCGCCGCTCACCTCGCACGTCCCCGACCCGGCTTCGTACGAGGACGCTTCGGAGCGCCACGCCGCCGAAAAGGCCCTGGAGTACATGGGGTTGACCGCCGGACAGGCGCTGCGCGACATCAAGGTCGACACCGTCTTCGTAGGTTCGTGCACCAACGGACGCATCGAAGACCTGCGCTCGGCGGCCTCGATCCTGGAGGGCCGCAAAGTCGCGGACGGCGTACGGATGCTGGTCGTCCCCGGGTCCGTACGGGTCGCGCTCCAGGCCGTCGCCGAGGGACTGGACAAGGTCTTCACCGGCGCGGGAGCCGAATGGCGGCACGCGGGCTGCTCGATGTGCCTGGGCATGAACCCCGACCAACTCGCGCCCGGCGAGCGCTCCGCGTCCACCTCCAACCGCAACTTCGAGGGCAGGCAGGGCAAGGGCGGCCGTACGCACCTGGTCTCCCCGCAGGTCGCCGCCGCCACGGCCGTACTGGGCCATCTGGCCTCGCCCGCCGACCTGTCCGACGCCGACGCCGCCCGTACGCCCGCTGGAGCGCGATAACCATGGAAGCCTTCACCACCCACACCGGCCGGGCCGTCCCGCTGCGCCGCAGCAACGTGGACACCGACCAGATCATCCCCGCCCACTGGCTCAAGAAGGTCACCAGGGACGGGTTCGAGGACGGGCTCTTCGAGGCCTGGCGCAAGGATCCGGAGTTCGTCCTCAACCGGTCCGAGTACGCGGGGGCCACGGTCCTGGTCGCCGGACCCGACTTCGGCACCGGATCCTCCCGCGAACACGCCGTCTGGGCCTTGCAGAACTACGGTTTCAAGGCCGTCGTCTCGTCCCGGTTCGCCGACATCTTCCGGGGCAACTCGCTCAAGAACGGTCTGCTGACCGTGGTTCTGGACCAGTCCGTCGTGGACGCCCTCCAGGAGATCGTGGAGAAGGACCCCACGGCCGAGGTCACCGTGGACCTGGAACAGCGGCAGGTGCGGGCCGGCTCCCCCGATGGAGCAGTGCTGACGGCTGATTTCGACCTTGACGAGAACGCCCGCTGGCGCTTGCTGAACGGGCTCGACGACATCAGCCTCACCCTTCAGAACGAAGGCGACATCGCCTCCTACGAGGCCTCCAGGCCGTCCTTCAAACCACGCACCATTACCGCCTGATCAGCGCTTTTCCCCTCCTGCACCCCCTGCCTCCCGGCAGGGGGTGCAGTTGCTTGTTGAGACCCCGTCGGGCGACAACTCGCCCCAGATGGCACAATCGGTGCATGGAACGCGACAACCAACTCAAGCTTTACGGGTTGGTCGCCGAACAACTGAAAGAGGCACACGCGAAGGTGCGTGGACTGCAAGTCCCGGAGGGCGTACGCATGGCGCTCACCCGGAAGCTGCTGGTCATCACGGCTGCGGCGAAGCACGATCTCCCGGATGCGGCAAGGCGTCTGGACCGCTTGACGAAGGACCTCGACGAGGGTCGATTTCCGGAAGGCGACTGACCTCCGCGGAACTCCGCCGGGCCGACTTCGTTGCGGCACTAGGGTGATTAGCCCGTTTCGTGTTTGATTTGCGGTATATATCTGCCTAACGTGCGAAAAAGCTTGAACACTTTCGTTCTGGCAATGTCTCCGAAGGGGAAGACGTGAACAAGGCGCAGCTCGTAGAAGCGATTGCGGACAAGGTCGGCGGCCGCCAGCAGGCCGCGGACTCGGTCGACGCCGTACTCGACGCGATCGTCCGCGCGGTCGTCGCAGGCGACCGGGTCTCGGTCACCGGCTTCGGCTCGTTCGAGAAGGTCGACCGCCCGGCGCGTTACGCGCGTAACCCGCAGACGGGTGAGCGGGTCCGGGTCAAGAAGACCTCGGTGCCGCGCTTCCGCGCGGGTCAGGGCTTCAAGGACCTGGTCAGCGGCTCGAAGAAGCTCCCCAAGAACGACGTGGCGGTCAAGAAGGCCCCCAAGGGCAGCCTCTCGGGCGGTGCTTCCACCCGTACGACGGTGAAGGCCGCGGCCAAGAAGGCCACCGCCAAGAAGGCCACGACCGCCAAGACGGCGGCCAAGCGGACGGTCGCCAAGAAGACCACCGCGAAGAAGACCAGCGCGGCCAAGAAGACCACGGCGAAGAAGGCCACGTCGTCGGCGTCGAAGACCACCGCCAAGAAGGCCACCGCGAAGAAGACCGCGCCGGCCAAGAAGGCGACCGCCAAGAAGGCGCCGGCGAGGAAGGCCGCGTCCCGCACCACCACCGCGAAGAAGACCGCCGCCAGGGGGAAGTAAGCGACAACAGGGCGACTCACGCGCCGGGCCGGGCTCCCCTCGGGGAGCCCGGCCCGCGGCGTTCCGCTCGGAGGGCCGGGGCTCGGAAGGCGAGGCTCGGAAGGCCGGGGCTCAGAAGGTCTGGAGCGTCACCAGCGTGATGCGCCGGGAGGGGCCCTCGCCCTCGGTCTCGATCCGCACCCGCTGGCCCGGCCGCAGCAGCCGCAGGCCGCCCGCGTCGAAGGCCGGGGCGTCGAACTCCACCGGGGTGCCGTCGTCCAGCAGCACACTCCCGCTGCGGGTCTCTGACTCGTACGTGTAAGCGGTCGCCTGCATGCCCGCAGCGTAGCGGTCGGCGTACCGCGCCGCCGTCCGCGGACCGAGCCCCAGCGCCGCCGCCACCAGCAGGTCCGCGCCCGTGTCGACGTCCCGCCGTACCGAATCCACCCCGGTCAGCAGAATTTCCACCGCGCCCGACGACAAATGCCGGGCCCGGGAAGGACCACCGAAAGCCGGATTCAATTCCGCGCCCGGGCCCGCCGCCAGCAAAGTGGTGCCGATTCCGGCGGCGTCCGCGAGAAATGCGCGCGGAAATGCGCTCGCGGCACCGAGCACCCGGGCCAGCTCGGCGGGCCGCAGCGCCGGCAGATCC
>NZ_WWJY01000083.1 GCF_009865405.1 Streptomyces sp. SID3212
CGGGACGGCCGGATGAACGACGTCGACTACACCCGGATCCGCCGCGCCTGGCAGTCCGTACGGGCCGACCCCTCCCGGCTCACCGCCTTCACCGAGGAGGTCCGCGCGCACGGCGCCGCCGCCTGCGTCCACCCCTCCCACGCCCGCGACCTCCCCGTCCGCGCGGCCCGGCACGACCTGCTCGGACGGCAGGTCCTGCTCGGCACCGTCCAGGACGGGCAGCGCAACCCGTACGCCCGCCGCGGGACCGGACTGGCCCTCGACCCCGACCTGCTCGGGACCTCCCTGCTGGCCGTCGGCCCGCCCGGCACGGGCAAGACCCGAGCCCTCGTCCGCCCCGTCGTCGAATCGCTCGCCCTCCAGGCCCTCGCCGGACGCGCCGCCGTCATCGCCGTCTGCGCCACCGGCACCCGCCTCGGCCCCGACGACGCCTACGACGTCGTCGTACGCCTCGGCGACCCCGCCTCCGCGTACGACCTCGACCTGTACGGCGGCACCAACGACCCGGACGAAGCCGCCACCCTCCTGGCCGAAGGGCTGGTCGGCGACCTCGCCGACACCGACGGCCGGCGGGCCACCACCGCCCTCGCCCAGCTGCTCGGCCCCTTCCGCGCCGCCCACGACCGCCTGCCGTCCGTACCGGAACTGCGGGAACTGCTCGACGGCGAACCCACCGCCCTGGCCGCCCTGCGCGAGGCGCTCGACACCAAGGGCCAGTACGGCATGCGGCGCGAACTCGACACCAGGGAACGGCAGTCGGGCACCCCCGGCGACCCGGGACCCGCGCTGGCCGACCGGATCGCCCTGCTCGACCGCCCCGCCTTCGCCGGGTTCTTCGACACCAGCGGCCGGACCAGGCCGTTCTCCCTGCGCACCCTGGAGCACCCGCTGCGGGTCCGCATCGACCTCCCCGAGCGCGGCCACGCCGAGGCCTCCCGGATGCTGGCCCGGCTGATCCTCGCCCAGTTCACCGCCAACGCCGCCGTCCGGGCCGACCGGTCGCTCTTCGCCTGCCTCGTCCTGGACGACGCCACCCGTACCCTCACCGCCGGGACACTGCGCGGCGTACAGCGGCTGCGGTCCGCCAACGCGGGCGCCGTGCTCACCCTCCGTACGCTCGATGACGTACCGGAAGCACTGCACACCTCCCTGCTCGGGGCCGTCGGCTGCCGGATGGCGTTCTCCGGGATCACGACCTGGGACGGCAAGCGGTTCGCCGAGGCGTGGGGCACGGAATGGGTCGAGACCCGGGACGTCACCCAGCGCACGGTCTTCGCCGACCAGCCGCTGACCAGGGCCATCCACGCCTTCCGCAAGCTGGTCACCGGCAAGGCCGTGACGACGGACGCGGTGACCGTACGGCAGGTCGAGCGCGAGCGGTGGTCCGCCTCCGACCTCGCGCACGCGGTCCCCGCCGGGCACGCCGTGCTCTCGCTGCGCACGGTCGGCGGCGAGCACGCGCCGCCGCTGCTGGTGGAACTGGGCGGCTGAGACCGGCACGGGGTTCGTACAAGCTGGCAGGATTGGGGAACGCCGTTCGTACGGGACGGCGTACTCGCCCGCCGGTTTCCCGGACGTCCCCGACGTTCCCAGACAAAGGCCTCGGTCCCGCCATGCCGCCCACGCTCGCCTCGCTCGTGCAGCATTCGGCCCTCCACCTCAGGGTGCGCGCGGGCGAGGACCGGCTGCGGACGCCCGTGCGCTGGGCCCACGCCAGCGAGCTGGCCGACCCCGTCCCGTACATGGAGGGCGGCGAACTGCTCCTGGTCACGGCCACCACGCTGGACGCCGAGGATCCGGCCGCGATGACGGCGTACGTACGCCGCCTCGTCGGCGCGGGGGTCGCCGGGCTCGGCTTCGCGGTGGGCGTGAACTACGACTCCGTCCCGGAGGCACTGATCGCCGCGGCGCGCGCCGAAGGGCTCCCCCTGCTCGAAGTGCCCCGGCGCACGCCCTTCCTGGCGATCAGCAAGGCCGTGTCGGCGGCGATCGCGGCGGACCAGTACCGGGCCGTGACGGAGGGCTTCGAGGCCCAGCGCGAACTGACCCGCGCCGCGCTCGCCGACGGCCCCG
>NZ_WWJY01000835.1 GCF_009865405.1 Streptomyces sp. SID3212
CGGAGTGCCCCAGGCACCCCGGCCCGCCACCCCTTCCACCCCCAAGATCCAGCTGACCCCGGCGTCGGTGGACGGCGCGCTCGACGCCGCCGACGAGACCGTCGACCTGCTGCTCGACTCCGGTCGCGCGCCGGGCGACATCCTCGTGCTCACCACCGGCGAACAGCACCCGTGGGCCACGCACGAGCTGTCCTTCGGCGAGGCCGCCTACTGGGCGCAGCACGACGCCCGCGAAGACGTGTTCTTCGCGGACGCCGCCGCCGTCGCCCGCGCCCAGCCCCGTCCGGTGGTCGTCGTGGTGGTCAACGGGGGCGGTGACGAGGTCTACGCCCGCGTGCTGCCCGCGGCCCGGGAGCGGGCCACGGCGCTGCTGGTCGTGTGCGGCGACCCCGAGCGGGTCAACGCCGTGCTCGGCGCGGGTGTCTGAGCCTCACCCTGTCGTGACCCGGCTGCCCGTCAGGGGGCGGCCGGGCCGCTGAGGCCGTCGGGCGTGCGCGGGCGAGGCGTGAGGCATGCCCGCGCGCGGATTCTTCGGCGCGCGGTTGTCCGCTGCTTCCGGCGCGGGGTCGTACGGGGCACGCCCAGCCCGTGGTCGTACGGCGCGCCGTCTCGTAGTCGTACGGCACGCTCGGATCAAGGTTGTACGGCACGCCCAGTTCATGGTCGTACGGCACGTTCAGCGCCCGGTCGTACGGGCACGTTCAGGACGCGGCCGTACGACGGTTCAGCGCGCGGCCGTACGCCTCAGCGCCTCCACCGCCCCGCTGCGGAGCGGTGTCACCTCGGGATCGGACGCCGTGTCGGCCAGATCGACCGGCGCGGACTCGGAGTTGGGCCGCCGGCCGCCCCGGCCCTCGCCCAGCACCTGCCAGCCGCCGCGCGTCAGCGTGATGTACGCGCCGCACCGCAGCCCGTGCAGGGTGCAGGCGTCCCGCAGCCCCCACATCCAGGCCCCGTCCTCCTCCGTCCACCGCTCGTCGCCCTCGCGGCAGTAGAGGAGGACCGCGGTGCGCACCGGCGTACGGCGGCGCAGGTCGTGCGGGATGACCCGGCGCAGATGGGCGAGGAGGGCGTTGCGGAACTCCCAGCCGTCCACGGGCGCCGGGCGGGGGACGAACGAGGCGCTGGCGGCGAGCCGTTCCTCGTGGTCGAGCACGGCCACGACGGCCGTTGCGGGCTTCGGGCGGTGCCGGCTGTGCAGGCCGCTGACCACCTCACGGGGGTTGCTGAGCAGCGGTATGCCCGCCGCCGCCCATTCGGCGGGCTCCAGCATCCTGGTGAGGCGGCTGACGGAGCCGGCCGGTGATGTGGTGATCGAAGTGGCTGCGGACGGAGCGAATCCGAAGGTCACGATCCTCCCTTCGCATTCACGCCCACGGTGCGGGCAGGGTCGGGTGGGGGCGCACCGCAGCACAGCCCTTGCGGACCGCAGGGGGACCGTGCGGGGAGACAACCCCAATTCTCGCTGGCGTATCGGCATGCGGCAACGAGCAATTGGCCCGACTGACCGGTATGCGGGGCTATGTGTGCCATATCCCTGCGGAGACCGGCCACAACCGCCGGTTCTCGTCACGTCCGAACCGCGAAGACCGGCGGAGACCAGCGGAAACATGCCCCGCGGCCCGACCTGGCGTGCCGAGGAGCCCGGGACGGTGTGGGCGCACCGTCCGTGTCCGCTTCGCCACGCGGGGTGGATTCGTTGATTGTCACTGCCATCGGGTTGCATGGGGGTATGGACAACCTGGAGCTCCGTACCGAAGCCGATGCCGTTCTCGCTGAGCTCGTCGGTGCCCCCGGGGGGTCGGCGCGGCTGCGGGAGGACCAGTGGCAGGCCGTGTCCGCGCTGGTGGAGGAGCGGCGTCGGGCGCTGGTGGTCCAGCGGACCGGCTGGGGCAAGTCGGCCGTGTACTTCGTGGCGACCGCCCTGTTGCGGCGGCGTGGCTCGGGTCCCACGGTGATCATCTCGCCGCTGCTGGCGTTGATGCGCAACCAGGTCGAGTCGGCGGCGCGGGCCGGTATCCAGGCGCGCACCATCAACTCGGCCAACCCTGAGGAGTGGGAGACGATCTACGGCGAGGTCGAGCGGGGGGAGACCGACGTTCTCCTCGTCAGTCCGGAACGCCTGAACTCGGTGGACTTCAGGGAGCACGTGCTTCCCAAGCTCGCGGCCACCACGGGCCTGTTGGTGGTCGACGAGGCGCACTGCATCTCCGACTGGGGCCACGACTTCCGCCCGGACTACCGGCGGCTGCGGACCATGCTCGCCGAACTGGCCCCCGGCGTGCCGGTGCTGGCCACCACCGCGACCGCCAACGCGCGTGTCACGGCCGATGTGGCCGAGCAGCTGGGCACGGGAGGCGGGGACGCTCTCGTTCTGCGGGGGCCGCTGGACCGGGAGAGTCTGCGGCTGGGCGTGCTGGAGTTGCCGGACGCGGCCCACCGGCTGGCGTGGCTGGGGGAGCGTCTGCGAGATCTGCCCGGTTCGGGGATCATCTACACGCTGACGGTGGCGGCGGCCGAGGAGGTCGCGGCGTTCCTGCGCGGGCACGGGTATCCGGTGTCCTCCTACACGGGGAAGACGGAGAACGCAGACCGTTTGCAGGCCGAGGAGGATCTCCTCGCGAACCGCGTGAAGGCGCTGGTGGCGACCTCCGCGCTGGGCATGGGCTTCGACAAGCCGGACCTGGGCTTCGTGGTGCACCTGGGCTCGCCCTCGTCCCCGATCGCCTACTACCAGCAGGTGGGGCGTGCCGGGCGCGGGGTGGACCACGCGGACGTGCTGCTGCTGCCGGGCAGGGAGGACGAGGCGATCTGGGCGTACTTCGCTTCGGTGGGCTTCCCGCCCGAGGAACAGGTACGGCGCACCCTGGCGGTTCTCGAACAGGCCGGGCGTCCGTTGTCCCTGCCCGCTCTGGAACCGCTGGTCGACCTCCGTCGTTCGCGGCTGGAGACGATGCTGAAGGTCCTGGACGTGGACGGGGCGGTCGCGCGCGTGAAGGGCGGCTGGACCTCCACGGGGAGGCCGTGGGCGTACGACGCGGAGCGGTACGCGTGGGTGGCCCGGCAGCGGGAGACCGAGCAGCAGGCCATGCGGGACTACGCGGCGACCGAGGGCTGCCGGATGGAGTTCTTGCAGCGGCAGCTCGACGACGAGAAGGCCGTCCCCTGTGGCCGCTGCGACCGCTGCGCCGGTCCGTGGCTCGACCCCGCCGTCTCTCCGGGAGCCCTGGCGGCGGCCCGGGGTGAGCTGGACCGGCCGGGGGTCGAGATCGAACCCCGCAAGATGTGGCCGACCGGGCTGGCCGCGGTCGGCATCGACCTCAAGGGCCGTATCCCGGTGGGCCAGCAGGCGGTCGCCGGGCGCGCGCTGGGCAGGCTGTCGGACATCGGCTGGGGCAACCGCCTGCGTCCGATCCTCTCGGCGCAGGCGACCGACAGGCCGGTCTCGGAGGAGGTGCTGGCCGCCGTCGTGACCGTGGTGGCCGACTGGTCCCGCTCGCCGGAGGGTTGGGCCGGGGGCTCTCCCGACGCGACGGCGCGGCCCGTGGGGATCGTCGCCATGCCCTCCCGCACCCGACCCCAGCTGGTCGCTTCCCTGGCTGCGGGGGTAGCCCGGGTGGGCAGGCTCCCGATGCTGGGCAGTCTCGCTCATACCCCGCAGTCCGACGAGCACGTCGCCCACCGCAGCAACTCGGCGCAGCGGCTGCGCGCCCTGGTCGCCTCGTTCATGGTGCCCGACGAACTCGCCGCGGCCCTGGCCCGTACGCCCGGCCCGGTGTTTCTCGTCGACGACTACTCGGAGTCCGGCTGGACCCTGGCCGTGGGCGCCCGTCTGCTGCGCCAGGCCGGAGCCGAGCAGGTGCTCCCGCTGGTCCTCGCCCAGGCCGGGTAGGGGACTTCACCGCCCAGGCCGGCAGGGGACTTCACCGCCCAGGCCCGGTAGGGGACTTCACCGCCGGGAGTGGCGCGAAGGCCGCCTGTGGACAAAGTTATCCACAGGGGTCGCGGGATCCGGTACTTCCGCGAGACGGTCATGCCATGAACAAGCACCACGAACCGACCGGAACCGCCGACGAGCAGCGGATCACCCTGCGCAGTCCCGCGGAACTCGCCGACGCCCTGCCCTATCTCCTCGGATTCCACCCCACCGACTCCGTCGTCATGGTCGCCCTGCACGGCGGGCGCGGGCGGTTCGGGGGACGGCTCAGGCTCGGCATCCCCCGCTCGCCCGGGGAGTGGCCGCCCGTGGCCGAGCAGCTCGCCGAATGCCTCGTCGAGGGGAGTGAGCGGCGCGGGACCCGGCCGGACGGCATCGTCGTCTTCCTCTGCCAGGACCCGGCGGAGGGCGAGAGCGGCCGGCGGGTGATGGAGCGCCTGCGCCCGCTCGCCCAGCGGCTGCGGGTCGCCTGCGGCGCGCTGGACGTGCCCGTGTACGAGGCGCTCTGCATCTCGGACGGGAGGTACTGGTCGTACTGTTGCCCCGACGTCCGCTGCTGTCCGCCCGAGGGTACGGGTCTGGCCCTGCCCGGTACGTCGGTGATGGCCGCGGCAGCCGCCTATGCCGGCATCCGGGTGCGGGGATCGCTGCGGGAGATGGAGGCGCGCCTGGAGCCCCGGCCGGTCCGGGCGGCCGACGGGCAGGCGCGGGCGCTGGACGACGCGGGCGCCGCCCTCGTGCCCCGCATCCTGGGCGGCGGGAGCCGCGAGCGGGTCGGGGCGGAGACCTTACGACTCGCGCGCGTGCTGATGAGGCGGCTGGAGGACGCGCCCCGCCGGGGCGTCCCGGACAGCGCCGCCGGGGAACTGGACGCGGCGGACGACCGGCTCATCGGTGACGACGAGGCCGCCGCGGTCATCCTCGGACTCCAGGACCGGGTCACCCGCGACCGGGCGGCGGAATGGATGGAGGGGGCGGAGGCGGAGTCCGCGCTCCGGCTGTGGCGGGCGCTGGCCCGCCGCTGTGTGGGGCCTTACGTGGAGCACGGGGCGGCGCCGCTGAGCCTGGCCGGGTGGGTCGCCTGGTCCCTGGGGGACGAGCCGGCGGCCCGGGTCGCGCTCGGCCTGGCGCTGCGCCTCGATCCCCGGTACGTCTTCGCGCGCCTGCTCCACCAGGCCTGCAACCAGGGCATGGATCCGGAGGAGTTGCGGCACTGCCTGCGCAGGGAGCGCGCG
>NZ_WWJY01000836.1 GCF_009865405.1 Streptomyces sp. SID3212
GGCGGACGCCCTGCGCCGGGTCGAGTAGGCCGGCGCTCCTGTTCGCGGCCGGGTCCCTCGTCCGCAGCCGGGCTCTTCGCCCTGGCCCGGCTCCTCGCCCGTACCCCGGCCTCCGTACACCCGCCCCCGTACCACCCCACCCTCGTTCCTCCCTCGTACCGCAGGAGTTGCACGATGTACCAGCTCAAAGGCGTCACCAAGGTCTACCACCGGGGAAAGAAGCCCGTCCACGCGCTCGCCGGTGTCGATCTGACCATCGAGGACGGCGGCCGGCTGGTCATCCAGGGCCCCACCGGCGGCGGCAAGTCCACGCTGCTCCAGATGCTCGGAGCCCTGGACCGGCCGACCGCGGGCACCGTCGAACTCGACGGCGTCGACCTGGCCGGCCTGTCCGAGGCCCGGCTCACCAAGGTGCGCGCCGAATCCATCGGCTTCGTCTTCCAGAGCTTCAACCTCATCCCCACCCTCACCGCGCAGGAGAACGTCGAGACGGCGCTCGTCCCGCTCGGCCTCAAGGGGCCCGCCCGGCGCCAACAGGCCGCCGAGGCGCTGGAGTCCGTCGGGCTCGGTGAGCGGCTCGGCCACGTACCGGGCGAGTTGTCCGGCGGCCAGCAGCAGCGGGTCGCCATCGCGCGCGCCCTGGTGAAACGCCCGAAGGTGCTGCTCGCGGATGAACCCACGGGAAATCTGGACGAGTCGATGCGTGACGAGATCATGGAACTGCTGGAGGGCCTCTGGAAAGAGCACGGGCTGACCTTCATCATGGTCACGCACGACAGTTCCATCGCCCGCCGTGCTCCCCGGCTCGCCACCATCCGCAAGGGGAAGGTCACGGTGACCGAGAACGCGACCGCCGCCTGAGTTCCAGGGCGACACGCCCTCAATCCGTGGGGCGGCGCCCCTGCCCGGATGTCCCGTCAACTCACGGGCGTCGTCACCCCCGTACGCGTAGGTTCGGTTCATGCTGATCACTCTGGGAAGCCCGCCCACGGACGCCGAGACGGACGCCTGGCACGCGGTGATCACCGCGGCCCACGTCCTCGATCTCCCGGCGTCCGTCCCCGAGCCCAGCCGGTCCGAGACGGCGGGGAAGCTGCGGCTGCCTCCGGTGAGCGGGCGGAACGCGCACGTCGTGTCGACGGCGTCCGACGGCTCGTACGACGGGGTCGCCTCCCTTCTCCTCTTCACCGAGGAGCCCCACCTCCACACCGCGTTCCTCGACGTCCTGGTGGTGCGGCCCGACGCCCGGCGGGGTGGTGTCGGCGCCGCGCTCTGGACCGCGATACGGGACGAACTCGCCGCCGCCGGGCGTACCTCGGTCTCGACCGTGCTCGAACTGGGCGGCGCGGGCGAGGCGTTCGTCGACAGCCTCGGCTTCACGAACGTGCTGCCGCTCGGCTGGTACGTGATGCGGGTCCGGCAGACCCTCGACGAGGTTCCCGAGCCGGTGCTCCCCGCCGGACTGCGCTTCGCCGACTGGTCCGGCGTGGTTCCCGACGAGTTGGCGGAAGGTTTCGCCCGCGCCCACGACGCGAGGGAGGACACGCCGGGCGGGGCCCTGGAGGAGCGGGTGTCGCGCTGGGACGTACGGAGAGTGCGGGCCGAGGCCCGGCTCATCGAGGACCGGGGCGGGGCGATCCTCACCTCGGCCGTGCTCGACACGACGGCGGGTGACGCCGTGGTCGGCTACACGGAACTGGTCCTGCGGGACCCGGCGGGCACGCGCGCCGTCCAGTACGACACGGTGGTCGTCCCGTCCCACCGCGGCCGGGGACTCGGCCGCGCGGTCAAGCGTCATCTCCTCGGGACGCTGAGTGAACTGCATCCCGGCATACGGGAGATCAGCACGACGGTCGCCGACAACAACACGTCGATGATCGCCGTGAACGAGGGGCTCGGCTACCGCCGGGAGCGGCCGGTGGGTCTCTTCCAGGCCAAGCTGTAGCAGCGGTACGGCTGTTCAGCCGCAGCCGTTCGACCGGGGCAGCCGGTACGCCGACCCCAGCCGGTACTCACCGCCCCCCGGGACCGTCAGCCGGGTCCAGTCGCCCGCCCGCTCCACACACGCGCCCGGCGCCCTGAGCCAGGGCGAGTAGGCGATCCGTACCGTCACCGAGCCCGCGGCGGGCATCCGCAGCACCAGATCCGCGTCACCGCCGCGCACCACGGTCGCCGGGGCGGACACCAGCGGCACCGCGTCCCGTACCCGGTAGACCGCCCAGCCGCTGTCGTGCCACACCGGCTCCAGCCAGTCCGGGAGGTCGTTCCGCAGGAGCGCGGCCTCGGCGGCGGCGGGGCTGTCGGGCCGCGCGGCCGGCAGGACGACGAGCCCCACCGCCCAGCGGTCGAGCCAGGCGCGGTACGTGGCGGCGGAGAAGGTGCCGTCGTAGAAGAGCCGGCCGCGCTCGACGTCGAGCTGGCGGTTCCAGCCGCGGGCCATGGTGACGTACGGGGCGAGGACGTCGGCCTCGCGGTGGTTGCGGGCCGGGACGACCTCGACGCGGGTGCGGTCGGCGCCCAGCCGGTCGAGCGCGTCGATCACACCTTCCGGATGGGCGGCCCAGGAGGGCACGGAGTTGGAGACGCCGAGGTCGTCGTCGGTCTTGTCGATCACCCAGCCGGTGTTCAGGACCACGGCGGCGGCGAGGACGAGGTGAGGGGCCCATAGGCGACTCCCGCGTACGAGATCCCTCAACCGGGACGGTTCGAGGCCACGGGTCAGCAGCGCCGCGAGCAGCACCGGCGGCCCGCCGACCCCTATCAGCCGCTCGACGTTCGTGCCGATCGGCGAGGCGATCGAATAGGTCAGGACCACGCCGACCCCGTAGACGGCGGCGCCGTACCGCACCGTGCGCCAGCCGCGCGGCCCGCGCGGCGCGGCGAGCCAGACGGCCGCGCAGGCGGTGAGCGGCATGTACAACTTCTCCGTCGCCATGGGCTGTTCGCCGTGGAACGGGAAGAGCAGCGTGACCACGCCGACCGTCAGGAAGGGCGGGGCGATGAGCGCGACGGCCTTCCCCCACTGCCGGTCGAGCAGGTACGCGGCCCCGGCCACGACGAGGAACAGGGCGGCGACGGGGCTGGCGAGCGCGGTGAGAACGGACAGCGCGCAGGCAAGGCCGACGGTCCGCCGCGTCGTTCCTCCGGGTGACCGGAGGAGCACGAACAGGGCCAGCAGCCCGACGGCGGCACCCAACGCGAAGGTGGTCCGTCCGGACGCCACGTTGCACCAGAGCACGAGCGCGCCGAGGAGCGCGGGCCACAGGGCGTGGGGCACTCTCGCCCGTACGAACAGGGCGGCCATGGCCCACGTACCGGCGAGCCCCGCCAGCACCGACGTGGTCCTGACGCCGAGGAGCGCCATCAGCGGCGGAGCGAGGACGCTGTAGTTGGCGGTGTGCGTACCGCCGTACCACGAGAGGTTGTACGCGGACCCGGGATGCCGCGCCATGAACCCGGCCCAGGCGAGCTGGGCGGCGAGATCACCCCCACCGGTGGCGAGGACGACGGCCCAGAACACGTAGAAGGGCACGGCAACCCCGGTGACGAGCAGCGGCAGGCGCCACGGGGGTTTGGACCCGGGGTCCGCGAGTCTGCCCGCGCCGTCAGCCGGTTGACCGCCAGTCCAGGGCCCGTCGGGCAGAGTGCCGCCCGTGCCCCCGGCGGGGGGCGCGGCCCCCCGCCGGGTCTTGACCTCGGGCTGGGCCCGGGCCGTCGCGTTCGCCCGCAGTGTGCCTGCGGGTCCTCTCCGGATCCCAAACCCAAACTGGCCCGTCTTCCCGGTCCGGCGGACGGCCTCGGACCGCCCCCGTGGCTCGGTTCGAGACGTTGCCTTCGCCCCGGCCCCCGCGCCGGACCGGGATCCCCCTCCCGCGCCGGACCGGGATCCGCCACCCGCCCCGGGCCGGGGCCCCGCCCCCCTTCCGGTCGCGGAAGCCGGTCCTTCCCCCGCCCCGGGCGTAGGTTCCTCTTCCGCCGTCTCCTCGCTCATGCGCACGGCTCTCACCCTAGGGTGTGGCCGCGAAGGGGCCTTCGGCTCCCGACGTCAGACACGCACACGTGCCACCCCGCAGGGCATGAGGTTCTGGCAGCAACTACAGAAAGCCGGCCACGACGGCGGGCAAGCCGACCGATCACCCGCCACGTGTGCCTCGCTCAGCCCCGCACCGGCACCAGCCAAGAAATCTCGGTTGTCACTACCCCCGCCCCGCATCCGCCCCG
>NZ_WWJY01000837.1 GCF_009865405.1 Streptomyces sp. SID3212
CAGGACCCGTGACAGGTCCGTCCACCGCGCGAGTGCCGCGTCGCCGCCGCCGCGCGGCTCGGGCAGGTCGGGGACGAGCGCCGCGTACGCCACGGACACGACCCGCATCCTCGGGTCGCGGTCGGGGTCGCTGTAGGTCCGCAGCTGCTCCAGGTGGAGCGCGCCCGCGGTGTGCTCCGACAGGCCCGTCTCCTCGGCGAGTTCGCGGCGGGCGGCCTGTCCGGCGGACTCCCGGGGCAGGACGAAACCCCCGGGCAGGGCCCAGGCGCCCAGGTACGGCTCCAGGCCGCGCTCCACGAGCAGGACGTGGAGCTGGTTGTGGCGGACGGTGAAGACGGCGAGGTCTACGGTGACCGCGAACGGCGTGAAGGCGGACGGGTCGTACCCGTCGGGGACGCGGGGTGCCCGCGGGCTCCCCCGCCCGTCCTCCGGCACCCGCCCCCGCGTGTTCATCGTCGCTCCGGCAGCGGCGGCGCGAAGTGCCAGCCCCGGTCGAGCAGGGCGTCCACCGCCGCGACCGCCGTGTCGAGCCGCTTCTCGTGCGGTCCGGTGAGCTCGACGAACTCCCGTCCCGTACGCGTGAGTTCGGTGCGGAACCGGTCGGTCATCCAGGGCCGCAGCTCCTCGCCGTCCCGCAGCCCGTCGTCCTCGAACGGCACGTCCTCGTGTCCGGTGAGCAGCCACAGGTGACGTCGCGTCCGGCCGGCGATCTCCTCCACGAGCGGGTTGCGCCCGCCCACGTACCGCTCGTGCCAGACGGTGGTGGCGAACGCGTCCGTGTCGCAGATCAGCACCGGTGACCCGGCCCGCGCCGCGCTCTCCTCGGCCTCGTCCTGCCGCCGGGCGATCAACGGGAAGTCGTCCGTGGTGAATTCGACGTCCTCCCACCGCGCCCGGGGCTCCCGCGCCCGCAGCGCCGCCAGCTTGCGCTCGCTGAACTCCCGCCCGTACTCGGGTACGTAACCCGTCCGCGCCCACACCCCGCCCCGCGCGCGGTAGTGCGCGGCGAGGGCGCGGGCCAGTGTGGTCGTGCCGGTGGACTCGGCCCCGAGGACCACGACCCGGCGCGCGAGCGCGGCCCGTACCGGCGGCTCCAGGAAGTCCCAGCAGGCGGCCGGGTCCTCGCGCACGGCCGTACCGGAGACGGGGAAGACCGTACGGCCGGGGTCGACGCACACGGATTCGGCGCCGAACCGCCGCCCCAGCTCTTCCCCGTACGCCTCGGAGGTGAAGACCACGTCCACGCGTCCGGGCACCGCGCCCCGGAAGACGGCCATGTGCGCGTCCCAGACCGCCGGGTCGTTCACGTCCATCGGCGTGTCGTCCAGGGCGCCCACCACCCGTACGTCCGGGTGGACTTCACGCATCCACGCGACCCGGTCGGCGAGGGGGACCGACTCCACGGAGGCCGCGCAGACGAGCACGGTGAGGTCCGCGCAGCGGTCGCGCGCGGTCCGTACGAGATGGTGGTGGCCCGCGTGCGGCGGATAGAACTTGCCGAGCACCAGGCCGTGTCCGTACGCGCTCATCCGGCGCTCACCACCAGGGGGCGGTCCGGCGAACGGGCCGTGTCCCGGGACCAGTTGCGCAGTCCGGCCAGGCACAGGGCGAGGAAGCCGACGTACAGCAGCGAGGTCAGGTAGAGGTCCTTGTGGGCGTAGAGCGGGATGTAGACGACGTCCGCCGCGATCCAGAGCCACCAGGACTCCAGCAGCTTGCGGCACTGCCCGTAGGTGGCCATCAGCGAGAGGGACGTGGTGAGCGCGTCCCAGAAGGGCACGGTCGAGTCGGTTGCGCGGCCGAGCAGGAACGTCAGGCCGAGTGTCCCCACCACCCCCGCCGCGCAGAGCACGCCCCATTCGGTGCGGGTCGTACGCCGCACCGCGGGCGCGGGTGAGTCCGGGCCACCCCCGTGGGTCCAGATCCACCAGCCGTACACGGCGAGGGTGATGAAGACGGCCTGCAACGCCATGTCGGCGTAGAGGCCCGCCTGGAGGAACAGCACGACGAAGAACAGGTTGTTGGCGATGCCGACCGGCCAGTTGGCCACGTGCTGACGGGCGACGAGCCACACGCAGAGCGCGCCGCTGCCGAAGCCGAGCACCTCGGTCCAGCTGACCGGGGTGTCCAGCACGGTCACCAGGGGTCGCTGCAAGGGATCGAGGATGTCCGCGAGACTCACGCCCGCCTCCTTAATGGTCATGTTGACTATAAAGGCGAACGGCCTTGCCCCACAAGGGAAAAAGCCCGCGGCCTGAACGGCCGCGGGCTTTTTCCTGTCGTACGCCGGGCTGTCTACAGCCCGACCTCCTTCATCAGCATGCCGACCTCGGTGTTGGTGAGGCGGCGCAGCCAGCCGGACTTCTGGTCGCCCAGCGGGATCGGGCCGAAGGACGTCCGGACGAGCCGGTCGACCGGGAAGCCGGCCTCGGCGAGCATGCGGCGGACGATGTGCTTGCGGCCCTCGTGGAGGGTGACCTCGACCAGGTAGTTCTTGCCGGTGTTCTCGACGACCCGGAAGTGGTCGGCCTTCGCGTAGCCGTCCTCCAGCAGGATGCCGTCCTTGAGCCGCTTGCCCAGGTCGCGCGGGAGCGGGCCCTGGATCGCGGCGAGGTAGATCTTCTTCACGCCGTACCGGGGGTGGGTGAGGCGGTGGGCCAGCTCTCCGTGGTTGGTGAGCAGGATGATGCCCTCGGTCTCCGTGTCGAGCCGGCCGACGTGGAAGAGACGCGTCTCACGGTTGGTGACGTAGTCGCCGAGGGACTGGCGGCCGTCCGGGTCCTCCATCGTGGAGACCACGCCGGCGGGCTTGTTCAGCGCGAAGAAGAGGTGCGACTGGGTGGCGACGGTCAGCCCGTCGACCTTGATCTCGTCGCGGTCCACGTCCACGCGCTTGCCCTGTTCGAGGACGATCTCGCCGTTGACCTCGACGCGGGACTGCTCGATCAGCTCCTCGCAGGCGCGGCGCGAGCCCATGCCGGCGCGGGCGAGCACCTTCTGGAGGCGCTCGCCCTCCTGCTCGGCGCCCGGGTTGGTGCGGGGCGTCCTGATCTCGGGCTTGTCCGCGTACCGGTCACGGTTGCGCTGCTCGATCTTCGCGTCCAGCTCACGGGGGCGGGCCTGGCCGCCGGGGCCCCTGCGGGCGCGCGGAGGGGTCTGGGAGGGCTTGGGGCCGCCCTTGGCGCCGCCGCGGGCCGCCGCGCCCCGGGCACCGCGCGGGGCGCCCGTGGCACCGGCGCCGCCGGTCG
>NZ_WWJY01000838.1 GCF_009865405.1 Streptomyces sp. SID3212
CGGGCCCAGCCGTGGGTGTCGACCCCGCTCCGGGCGGGGCGGGGGCCGTGAGCCCGGCGTCGGCCCCCGCCCCGGGCGGCGTCGTACCCGCCCCGGGCGCGGGCGTACGCGCCTCCGGACCCTCGTTCTCCGTCGTGTCGATCAGGAGCAGTCTGCCGTCGTGGGACGCGATCGCGATGCGGTCGCCCGTGGGGGACGAGATCATTTCGTGGACTCTGCCCAGGTGGCCCGAGGCCAGGCGGCGTGGGGGGCGGTCGCCCGTGGCGCGGGGGAGGTACGCGATCTCGATCGCGTCCTCGCCGTCCGCGTCCGTGACGTAGGCGACCTGGCCGCCGCCGCCCAGCATGTCCGGCTGCCGTACCCGTACCCCTGGAGTGTCCGCGATCGTGCGGGCCGGGCCGTCGCGGTGGGTGAGCCAGTAGAGGCTGCCCCGTACCGACACCGCGCTCGCCCGGCCCGTCGTGTCCACAGAGATCGCGTCCACGTGGCTCGCCGCCGGGACCTGGTAGGCGCGGCGGCCGGCGCGCGGGCCGCCCAGGCGTACGTCCAGCTTGCGCGGGACCGAGTCGGGGGTCAGCGCGTCCACCAGCCAGATGTCGCCCCCGCACTGGTAGACCACCCGGCGGCCGTCGGAGGAGGCGTGGCGGGCGTAGAACGCGTCGTGGTCGGTGTGGCGGCGCAGGTCCGTACCGTCGGGCAGGACCGAGTACAGGTTCCCCACCCCCTCGTGGTCCGAGAGGAACGCCACCCGCCCGTCCACGAACATAGGGCAGTCCAGATGGCCCCCGATGTCGGGGAGAAGGCGTTCGCCGTGCAGCCACAGGCGGCCCGTCGCCCCGCCCCGGTACCGCTTCCACGCCGCCGGCTCGTGCGGCGGCTTGCCGGTGAGCAGCAGGGTGCGGTGCTCGCCGTCGATGTCCGCCACCGCCAGGTCCGCGACCGGGCCCCACGGCAGCTGGCTGCCCGGCGAGCCGTCGGTGGGGACGCTGTAGGCCCAGGAGTAGTACGAGAACGGCTGGCCGTGCGAGGAGACCGCGAGGATCTGCGACTCCCCGTCCTCACCCGGCGGGGTCCAGCCGCAGACCCGGGTGTCGGTGGAGCCCCAGTAGCCGAGCCGGCGGGCCGGGCCCCCGTCCACCGGGGCCAGGTGGATCTCCGGGTCGAGGCTGCGCCACGTCGTGTAGGCGATCTGCCGGCCGTCGGGCGAGAAGCGCGGGTGACCGACTCTGGTGCGGTCGACGGTCACCCGCCACGCCCGTCCGGGCCGGTGCCCGGCCGGCACGAGGGGTGCGACCCAGAGGTCGTCCTCGGCGGCGAAGCACAGCAGGTCGTCGTGCAGGTGCGGGAACCGTAGATACGCGACGTCGTCACTCACCCCCCAATGCTTTCCGCGTGGAGGGGGTGCGGCAACTTCTGGCCGGGGACTTTTTGCGCCCACATTTATGCCGTCCTCACCTCTGTGGCGCAGACCACAAGCGAAACGGTTTCGTTTCGCTCGGTGCCGGGCTATCGTAGTACTGTACGAAACCGTTTCGTTCGGAAGAGTGGGCGAGAACGGGCGAGAAGAGCGGGCATGGACGCACAGGAGGTGGATCATGGCGGGTACCAGGCTGACGCCCGAGCGTGAGACCGAGCTGTACGGCACCGTGCTCGACCTGCTGCGCGAGGTCGGTTACGACGCCCTCACCATGGACGCCATCGCCACCTGCACCCGCTCCAGCAAGGCCACCCTCTACCGCCAGTGGGGGAGCAAGCCGGTGCTGGTCGCGCGGGCCCTGCGGCACACCAAGCCCGACGAGTTGCACCACGTCGACACCGGTTCGCTGCGCGGTGACCTGCACGCGATGACGGCGCTCACCGACGAAACCCAGATGGAACGGGACTCCGCGCTGATGCGGGGGCTCTTCCATGCCGTCCACGACAACCCCGACCTCCGCGCGGCGCTGCGCGACGTGGTGGTCGAGCCCGAGACGAGCGGACTCAAGACCCTGCTCCGGCGGGCGGTCGACCGCGGCGAGATCGCCGCGGACCATCCCGCGCTGCCGTTCGTCCTGCACATGCTGGTCGGCGCCTTCGTCGCCCGGCAGCTCATCGAGGACCGGTCCGTCGACCGGGCGTTCCTCGTCGCGTACCTGGATGCCGTGGTCCTCCCCGCCCTCGGCGTCTGATCGTCCCCGTACGCGAAGAAGTCCCCCAGTCCGCCAGTTCACCAAGCCCCAGCAGTCCCCGCAGTCCCCGCGGTCTCTCCCCGTAACACCCCGCATTTCCTGACGCGTGCCGCTCTCTCGCCGTCGGGTCGGCTCCCCATGCCCTTGTTTCGTCCACAGACCGGGAGTACGCCCTCGTGGCCACGTTCCTCTACAAGCTCGGCCGGCTCGCCTTCCGGCGCCGCCGCTACGTCGCCCTGATCTGGGTGGCCCTGCTGGCGTTCGCCGGGGTCGCCGCGGCCTCCGCGTCCACGCCCACCTCCAGTTCCTTCTCGATCCCGGGTACGGAGGCCCAGCGGGCCTTCGACCTGCTCGACCAGCGGTTCCCCGGGGCCAGCAGTGACGGTGCCACCGCCCGGGTCGTCTTCAAGGCGCCCGAGGGCGAGAAGATCACCGAGGCCGGCAACAAGGCCGAGGTCAAGAAGATCGCCGACGAGCTGAAGGCCGGCTCGCCGCAGGTCAAGTCCGTCAACGACCCGTTCACCACGGGCGGGGTCGCCAAGAACGGCTCGACCGCGTATCTGAGCGTCTCGTACAAGGTCGGCTCGGAGTCCCTGACCGACGCGACCCGTACCGCGCTGGAGGACGCGGGCGCCGACGCCAAGGCCGAGGGCATGGCGGTCGAGATCGGCGGGGACGCCCTCCAGGTCGCCCCGGAGACGGGCTCCGGCGAGATCATCGGTGTCGCCGTCGCGGCCGTCGTGCTGGTCATCACCTTCGGGTCGCTGATCGCCGCCGGGCTGCCCCTGGTCACCGCGCTCCTCGGCGTCGGCGTCGGGATCTCCGGGATCACCGCGCTCGCCACGGTCCTCGACCTGGGCTCCACCACCTCGATCCTCGCGATGATGATCGGCCTCGCGGTCGGCATCGACTACGCGCTGTTCATCGTCTCGCGCTACCGGGCCGAGCTGGCCGACGGCCGGGAACGGGAAGAGGCGGCGGGACGGGCCGTCGGCACGGCGGGATCCGCCGTGGTCTTCGCCGGGCTCACCGTGGTCATCGCCCTGTCCGGTCTCGCCGTGGTCAACCTCCCGATGCTCACCAAGATGGGCCTCGCGGCGGCGGCGACCGTGGTGATCGCCGTCCTCATCGCCCTCACCCTCACCCCGGCGATGCTCGGGTTCGTGGGCAAGCGGGTGTTCGGCCGCAAGGCCCGTAAGGCCATGGAACACACCGACGCGCAGGTGCGCGCCGGAGCGGTGCCCGTCGAGAAGAAGCCCAACATGGGCACCCGCTGGGCGCGGTTCGTGCTGCGCCGGCCGGTCGCCGTGCTGGTGGTGGGTGTGCTGGGCCTCGGTGCCATCGCCCTCCCGGCCACCTCGCTGGAGCTGGGCCTGCCCGACGACGGCTCGCAGCCGGTGAGCACCACCCAGCGCAAGGCGTACGACCTGCTCTCCGACGGCTTCGGCCCCGGGTTCAACGGGCCGCTCATGCTGGTGGTCGACGGCCAGGCGGACAACAACGCCAAGGCCGCCGCGCTCGGCATCTCGGCCACCGTGAAGAAGATGGACGACGTCGTCACCGTCCTCGACCCCGTGCTCAACAAGGCGGGCGACACCGCGACCGTCACCGTCATCCCCAAGGACCGGCCCTCCTCGATCAGGACCGAGGAGCTGGTGCACGACATCCGGTCCGCCGCGGCGGACGCCCGGGCGGAGAACGGCGCCGAGGTGTACGTCTCCGGCGCCACGGCCCTGAACATCGACTTCTCGCAGCGCATGAACGACGCCCTCCTGCCGTATCTGGCACTGGTCGTCGGGCTCGCGTTCCTGCTGCTGATGCTGGTCTTCCGGTCGGTCCTGGTCCCGCTCAAGGCCGCCCTCGGCTTCCTGCTCTCGGTGGTCGCGGCGCTCGGCGCCGTGGTCGCGGTCTTCCAGTGGGGCTGGCTCGGCGGTCTGCTCGGGGTCGAGCAGACCGGCCCGATCATGTCGATGATGCCGATCTTCATGGTGGGCGTGGTCTTCGGCCTCGCGATGGACTACGAGGTCTTCCTGGTCACCCGTATGCGGGAGGCGTACGTCCACGGCGAGCGGCCCGGCGAGGCGATCGTGACCGGGTTCCGGCACGGGGCGCGGGTGGTCTCGGCCGCCGCGGTGATCATGATCGCGGTGTTCTCCGGCTTCATCGGGGCCAGTGACGCGATGATCAAGATGATCGGCTTCGGCCTCGCCGTCGCGGTCTTCTTCGACGCCTTCGTCGTCCGGATGGCGATCGTGCCCGCCGTGATGGCCCTGCTCGGCAGGCGGGCGTGGTGGCTGCCGCGCTGGCTCGACCGCGCGCTCCCCGATGTGGACGTGGAGGGCGAGCAGTTGCGCAAGCGGCTCGGCGACGACACCAAGGGGTCGGACGGCTCCGAGCGTGAGCTCGTGCGCGTCTGACGCACGTCTGACGCACGTCTGACGTACGGGAAGGTCCGGCGTAGAGGTCCGGAAAAGGGGCCTCAGGTATACGTCTGACGTACCGAAGGCTCGGCGTACGGCTACCGGAGTACGCCGTCCCAGTGCTCCGGGGTGGGTGTGAGCGGCACCCGGCCCCGGACACGCACCGGCACCGTGGGGACGGGGGCCGGGAGCGGCGCGTGGCCCGGTCGCGCATCCCTGAGAGGGGATGCGGGACCGGGCCACAGCGCGTTGACAGGCGCATGTGCCCGGGTCAGGGACGGGCCTTTTCTTCTTTAGTTTTGTGTTTGTTTTCCCGGCGTATCGGCCAGGGCGGGTTACTGTCGGGTCGATCCGCTGTGGGGAGTGGGGGTAGGGGCCATTTGCGTGTTTTATGTCAATAGTGTGGTTGGTTCGTGCGGGTAGGGTAATCGGGGTATTCCGCGGGGGCGGGGGAAGCAGGGGGTGCTCGGTCATGGGGGATCGGCTGTGCTTCAAGGTACTGGGGCCGCTGATTGTGGTGTCGGGTGAACGCAAGGTCGTGGTGGGCGGGGCGCGGCAGCGCACGGTCCTGTCGCTGTTGTTGTTGAGCCCGGGACGGACCGTTCCCGTGGACACCCTGGTCGACGAAGTGTGGAACGGCTCCCCTCCCGCTACCGCGCGTACCCAAATCGCCATCGTGGTCGCCGCGTTGCGCAAGACGTTCAAGGCGGAGGGCGCGGGCGACGACACGATCGTGACCGCGCATCCGGGCTATCTGCTCAACACCGAGGGCCACTATGTGGATTCGGTGGATTTCACGGAACTGGTGGCGCGCGCCGAGGCCGACGCCGCCGAGGGGCGGCTGGACGAGGCGGCCCGGCTGTACCGGCGGGCGCTCGGCCTGTGGCGGGGGCCCGCGCTGGCCGGGGTGTCGGGCCTGGCGGTGGAGGAGGAGGCGGCCCGCCTCCAGGAGCACCGGCTCAACGCCTACGACGACGCGACGGCCGTGCAGTTGGCGCTCGGCCGGCACTACGAGCTGGTCCCCGAGCTGGCGGGGGTCGTACGGGAGCATCCGCTGCGGGAGCGGACCCGGCACCACCTGATGCTGGCGCAGTACCGGTCGGGGCGGCGCGCGGAGGCGATGGAGTCCTACCGCGACGCGCGCGAGGTGTTCGTCGAGGAGCTGGGCCTCGAACCGGGCCCGGACCTCCAGGAGTTGCACGACCTGATCCTCCGCGACGACCCGTCCCTGACGGCGGAGGGCGGCTCCGCGGGACCCGCGGCGGTGGCCGGCGCCCCGGACGTGGTCGTGGTGCCCTCCGAACTTCCCCCGGACGTCCCGGGGTTCACCGGCCGCGAGGGCGAACTGGCCGCGCTGGACGGCCTGGTCAGCGAGGTGACGGCGGGTGAGCACCGGCCCGCGATGGGGCTGGTGACGGGCGTCGCGGGGGTGGGCAAGACCGGCCTGGTGGTGCACTGGGCGCACCGGGTCGCGGAGGCCTTCCCCGACGGACGGCTCTTCGCCGACCTGCGGGGGTACGACGGGGAGCACGAGCCGGTGTCGGTCAGCGACGTGCTGAGCCGCTTCCTGCGCTCTTTAGGGGTCCGGGGCCCGCAGGTTCCCGACACCCTGGAGGAGCGGGTGGCGCTCTACCGCAGCCTGCTGTCGGAGCGGCGGGTCCTGATCGTTCTCGACAACGTGCGGACGTTCGCGCAGCTGCGCCCGCTCCTTCCCGGGAGCGGGGCGAGCTGCGCGCTGATCACCAGTAGGGACCAGCTGGAGCAGCTGGTGACGTGGCCGCACGAGGCGCGGGTCCATCTGGGGGTGCTGCCGCGCCAGGAGGCGGTCGAACTGGTCGGCCGGATCGCCGGGGTGGAGCGGATCGCGGCGCGCGCGGACGTGGTGCGGCTGGTCGAGCTGTGCGACCGGCTGCCGCTCGCGGTACGGATCGCGGCGGCGCGCCTCGCCTCGAAACCGCACTGGAGTGTGCGCCACATGGTGGGGCGGCTCAGTGACGAGCGGCGCAGGCTCGACGAGTTGAGCCAAGGGGAGTCGCAGGTCCGGGCCGGTTTCGAGCTGAGCTACCGGTACCTGTCGGTGTTGTCGGCGCGGCTCTACCGGTGCCTGGGCCTGGTGGACGTACCGGATTTCACGTCGTGGGTGGCGGCGGCGCTGCTGGACGTGGAGGTCCTTGACGCGGAGCTGCTGCTGGAGGACCTGGTGGACGCGCAGTTCCTCGAAGTGGTGGGGATAGACGCCACGGGACGGCTGCGGTACCGGTTGCAGAACCTCCTGCGGCTGTACGCGGCGGAGCGGGCGCGGCAGGACGATCCGGCGGGGGAGCGGCAGGAGGCGCTGCGGCGGGTCTTCTCCACGGGGCTGAGCATCGCCGAGGAGGCGCACCGGCGGGAGCACGGCGGGCATTTCAGCATCGTGCACAGCGGGGTGTCCCGGCGCCTGGTCGACTCGGAGCTGCTGGAAGAGCTGCTGGTGGATCCGCTGGAGTGGTTCGAGGCGGAGCGGCTGTGCCTGGTGGGCATGGTCGAGCAGGCGGCGCGGATGGGCATGGCGGGGCTGGCGTGGGACCTGACGGTGTCCTCCGCGGTGCTGTTCGAGACGCGCGGCTACATCGACAACTGGCGGGTGTGCGCGGGGCTGGCGCTGGACGCGGCGCGTGCGGCGGGTGATGTACGGGGCCAGGCGGCGATGTTGCAGCACCAGGGCGCGATCGCGCTGAGCCACCACAGCATGGACGACGCGGTGGCCCGGTCGCTGGAGGCGCTGGAGCTGTTCGCGTCGGCGGGGGAGGAGCTGGGGCGGGCGCTGGTGCTGCGGAACCTGGCGGTGGCGTACCGGATCACGGGGGAGGTGGAGCGGGTCGCGGAGTGCCTGACCGAGGCGCTGCCGGTGTTCCGCGCGGTGGGCGACCGTTCGTCCGAGGCGTCGGCCTTGCAGAGCATGGCGCAGCTGGAGCTGGACCGGGGGGACCCGGCGGCGGCGCTCGGGCACGCGCTGGAGGCGGTACGGGTCGCGGAGCCGCTCGGCTCCGGGGGGTCCAGGAATCTCGCGCAGTCGTTGTACCGGGTGGGCTCCGCGCAGTTCGCGCTGAACCGGTTCGCCGAGGCGGAGGCGGCGCACCTGCGGGTGGAGGAGCTGTCCCGGGCGAAGTGCGACGACCACGGGCTGGCACACGCGCTGTTCGGGCTGGGGCAGGCGCGGGCGGCGCTGGGGGCGGTGGACCGGGCGGAGCGCGCGTTCGTCGAGGGCCGGGCGATAGCGCAGGGGATCGACAGCCCGCTGATCGAGGGCCGGATCCGGCTGGGGCTCGGGGTGCTGCTGGGGGAGCAGGGGCGCTGGGAGGAGGCGCGGGTGGACGTCCTGCGGGCGGGCGAGCTGTTCAAGCGCAGCGGGGCCACGCCGTGGGAGGAGGAAGTGGCGCGTGTGCTGGAGGAGTTCGGGACGTCCGGCTGATTTCGCTGTGTAGAGCGGCCATACGCCCTCTATAGGGCGGGTGCGCAGCATCGTCGCAGAACCAGTTGCCGAACTGTGGAGTCTCTGATGCGGTCTGCCCCCGAGGTGCCTTCGTTCGCCGTGATACCCGGTGCCCAGGTGCACCGGGTCCTCGATGGCCGGCACCGGGAGGTGGTCGGGCTGATCGAGGCCGCGTACCGGCTCCACGGTGTGGGCGACACCGTCAACCCGCCGTCGTACTTCCTGCGCTTCCCCGACCGCCCGTCCTCGCGGATCATCGCGCTGCCGGCGTCGCTGGGCGGCAAGGACGCGGTCGACGGGATCAAGTGGATCTCCAGCTTCCCGGAGAACGTGGTGGCCGGGATCCCCCGCGCCTCCGCCGTGCTGATCCTCAACGACCACGACACGGGCTATCCGCTGGCGTGCCTGGAGAGTTCCATCATCAGCGCGGTACGGACCGCCGCGTCGGCCGTGCTCGCGGCGCGGACCCTGACCCAGGGGCGTGAACGGCCCCTGCGCGTGGGCTTCTTCGGGGTCGGGCTGATCGCCCGGTTCATCCACCAGTTCCTCGCGGGGACCGGCTGGGCCTTCGAGGAGACCGGGGTGTACGACCTCTCCGCGGAGCACGCCGGCGGATTCGCCGCGTACCTGCGGGGGACGGGCGACAACGGCACCGTCACGGTCCACGACAGCGCCGAGGAGCTGATCCGTACCAGCGACCTCGTCGTCTTCGCGACGGTCGCGGGGACCCCGCACGTCACCGACCCGGCGTGGTTCACCCACAACCCCCTGGTCCTGCACGTCTCGCTGCGTGACCTGTCGCCCGAGGTGATCCTGTCGGCCGTCAACGTGGTGGACGACGTCGAGCACTGCCTCAAGGCCGACACCTCCGTGCACCTGGCCGAACAGCGCACCGGGAACAGGGACTTCCTCGACGGGACCCTGTACGACGTGCTGACCGGGGACCTGACGGTTCCGGCCGGCCGGCCGGTGGTCTTCTCGCCCTTCGGGCTCGGCGTCCTGGACCTGGCGCTCGGCAAGCACGTCTACGACACCCTGCGCGACGGCGGCGAACTCGCCGTCGTGGACGAGTTCTTCCACGAGATGCGCCGCTACGGCTGAGGAATGAGACCTGTTGTGACCACTTTGCTCGACGATCCGCCCCGCAACCCGCCCCGTCCGGCCGAGGCCGGGCGGGGCCCCTTCACCGTACGGGTCGAGGAGAGCGCACTCGACCCGCATCATCCCCTCGACCTCTACGCCGAGTTGGCCGGGTCGCACGAGGGCGCGGCGCACGAGGTGTTCGTCCTGGAGAGCGTCCCGGGCCCCGGGCAGTCCCCGGGAGCCACCGTCGTGGGCCACGGCGTGCTCGCCGAGATACGGGTCCACGGCGACCGGATCGCCCTCGGCGGCGCCCCCGCCGTCCTCGCCGCGCTCACGGAGAGCGCGGGGCGGCTCGGCATCGGGACGCTGCCCGGGGGTGAGCTGGCCCTGCGCGACTCCGCGCAGGTGTGGGACGTACTGCGGGCGGCCCAGGGCCTGTTCGCCGTCGAGACCGGGCGACCCCTGGACACGTACGCCTTCGGGTTCCTCGCGACCTTCGGCTACGGCTCCGCCTGGCACATGGAGGAGCTGCCGGCCCGCCGGCGGGCGCCGGGGGCGGAGGCCGAACCGGACATGGTCCTGAGCCTGTTCCGCGACACCCTCTGGTACGGGCCAGGCGTCACCGGCCCCGACTCCACCGGCCCTGGCACCACCGGCCCCGGCGCCACCACCGTCCGCCGCCTCACCGCGCACAGCGACGCCTTCGGGCCCGCCCCGGACCGCGACCCGGTGGGAGCGGCCGTGGCGGCGGTCACCTCGCGCGAGGGGTCCCTGATCGCGGCGGACGTGCCCGCCGCGCCCCGCCCGCGCTCGGTGCGGGACAGCTCCGACGAGGCCACGTTCCTCCGCCGGGTCGACCGGTGCCTGGAACACATCGGCGTCGGCGACATCTACCAGATCCAGATCGGCCACCGGATCGACGTCGACACCGGCCTCGGCCCCTTCGAGGTCTACCGGCGGCTGCGGCACCGCAACCCCTCCCCGTACATGTACCTCCTGCCGCGCAGCACCTGCCGGGCGCCAGGACCTGGGCCGCCGAGGCGGCGGCGGGCATGGACGCGGGCGTGCGGGTCTCGCTGCGGCTCGACCTGTCCGCGTACGACCTGTTCGACACGGTCGGAGCGGAGGAGGCGGACATTTCCGCCGACCGGGCCGCCGCTTCGGACCCGCTCCCGGGCGGGGCCTTCGGTCGGCACGGCGAGCGCGACCCCGAAGAAACCCGGATCACCCGCCGGGCCGGCGCCGCCCTCGTCCAGGTCCACAGCCTCGCCGACCCCACCCTGGTCCTCGACGCCGGCCGCCTCTGGGCGGGCGACGGGGACGCGAGCTTCGGCCCCCGGGCCCGGGTCGACGCGATGCTCGCCCTGCGCCGGGCCGCGCGCGTGTGGACCCCGCTCGGGCGGCTGCTGGAGCGGGACGTCCCCGACGCGCTGTCGCTCTCCGAGGACGAGCTGTACGACCTGCTCGGCCCGGCCGCCTCCCGCCTTGCCGCGGCCGGGGTCGCCGTGCACTGGCCCCGCGAGCTGGTGCGCTCGCTCACCGCGTCGGCGGTGGTCCGCGCGGCGCCCGGGTCGGCCACGGACGGCACCCCGTTCTTCGACAGCGCCGAACTGCTCACGTTCGACTGGCAGGTGGCGCTCGACGGCGATCCCCTCACCGAGAGGGAGATGGACGTGCTCGCCGAGTCCACCCGCCCGATCGTGCGGCTGCGCGACCAGTGGGTGGTGATCGATCCCGCCCTCGTGCGCAAGGCGCGCAAGCGGGAGCTGGGCCTCCTGGAGCCCGTCGACGCCCTGGCGATCGCCCTCACCGGCACGGCGGACGTCGACGGCGAGACGGTGGAGGCCGTCCCGACGGGCGCCCTGGCCGTCCTGCGCGACCGTCTGGTCGCGGGCCCGGCGGCCGTGCCCCAGCCCCCGGCCCTCAAAGCCACCCTGCGCGACTACCAACTGCGCGGCCTCGCCTGGCTCGACCTGATGACCTCGCTCGGCCTCGGCGGCTGCCTCGCCGACGACATGGGCCTCGGCAAGACGATCACCGTCATCGCCCTGCACCTGCACCGGGCCCGCCCCACCCCGACCCTGGTCGTCTGCCCCGCCTCGCTCCTCGGCAACTGGCAGCGGGAGATCACCCGCTTCGCCCCCGGAGTGGCCGTGCACCGCTTCCACGGCGCGGGCCGCTCCCTGGACGAGGCCGGGGACGGCTTCGTCCTCACCACCTACGGCACGATGCGCTCCAGCGCGGCCGAACTGGCCGCGCACGACTGGGGGATGGTCGTCGCGGACGAGGCCCAGCACGTTAAGAACCCGTTCTCCTCCACCGCCAAGGCGCTCCGTACGATCCCCTCGCCCGCCAGGATCGCGCTCACCGGCACCCCCGTGGAGAACAACCTCTCCGAGCTGTGGGCCCTCCTCGACTGGACGACCCCCGGTCTGCTCGGCCCCCTCAAGGCCTTCCGCTCCCGGCACGCCCGCATCGTGGAGAACGTGGAGAACGCGCGCGCCGCCGACATCAAGGACGCCGACAACGAACAGGCCGTGGAGCGGCTCGCCCGGCTGGTGCGGCCGTTCCTGCTGCGCCGGAAGAAGTCCGACCCGGGCATCGTGCCCGAGCTTCCGCCCAAGACGGAGAGCGACCACCCCGTCGCCCTCACCCGGGAACAGGCCTCCCTGTACGAGGCCGTCGTCCGCGAGACGATGGGCGCCATCGAGAACGCCGAGGGCATCGCCCGCCGCGGCCTGGTCATGAAGCTGCTCACCGCGCTCAAACAGATCTGCAACCACCCCGCGCAGTACCTGAAAGAGGACACCGCCCGGCTCACCGGCCGCTCCGGGAAGCTCGCCCTCCTGGACGAACTGCTCGACACGATCCTCGCGGAGGACGGCTCCGTCCTGATCTTCACCCAGTACGTGTCCATGGCCCGGCTGCTCTCCGCGCACCTCACCTCCCGCGCCATCCCCTCCCAACTGCTGCACGGCGGCACCCCGGTGGCGGAGCGCGAGCGCATGGTGGACCGCTTCCAGTCGGGCGAGACACCCGTCTTCGTCCTCTCCCTCAAGGCCGCGGGCACCGGCCTCAACCTCACCCGCGCGGGCCACGTCGTCCACTTCGACCGCTGGTGGAACCCCGCCGTGGAGGAGCAGGCCACGGACCGCGCGTACCGCATCGGCCAGACCCAGCACGTGCAGGTCCACCGGCTGATCGCGGAAGGCACGGTCGAGGACCGGATCGCCGAGATGCTCCAGGCCAAGCGGGCCCTCGCGGACGCGGTGCTCGGCTCGGGCGAGGCGGCCCTGACCGAGCTGACCGACCGGGAGCTGGCCGACCTGGTGTCCCTGCGGAGGCAGTCGTGACGGCCCCGCGCGCCATACGCCAGGACGACCGCCGCCGTACGTTCCCCGCGCTGCCCCCGCGCCCCGCCGGCGCCCCCGGCGACACGGCCGCGCGTGCCTTCGAGAGCGGGTTCGCGACCACCTGGTGGGGCAACGCCTGGGTGGAGTCGATGGAGGACACCGCCCTGGACCCGGCCCGCCTGAGCCGCGGCCGGGTGTACGCGGGCGGCGGCCACGTCGACGCGATCACGGTCACCCCCGGCCGCGTCACCGCCTACGTACGCGGCTCCAGGCCCCGCCCGTACCGTACGGAGATCCGGCTGCGCACCCTGGACGACGGGGACTGGGAGGATCTGCTCGACGCGGCGGCGGCCCGCCCCGACCACATCGCGGCCCTCCTCGACAAGGAGATGCCCCACGCCCTCGCGGCCACGGCCGACCTGCTCCCCGCCGGGGGCGACCTCACCCCGGACTGCTCCTGCCCGGACGACGGCTACCCGTGCAAACACGCCGCCGCCCTCTGCTACCAGACGGCCCGGCTCCTGGACAAGGACCCCTTCGTCCTGTTCCTGATGCGCGGGCGCGGCGAGCTGGAGGTCCTGGCCGACCTGACCCGCCGCAACGCGACCCGCTCGGCCGCCGAACGGACCGCCGCGCCGCCGCCCCTGCCCACGG
>NZ_WWJY01000839.1 GCF_009865405.1 Streptomyces sp. SID3212
GCATCGCCGACTCCGCCGGAGGCATCACCTTCGACCTCGCGGGAGCCGCCGGCCCCGCCCCGGTGCTCGTCCTGCGCCGGCGCGACGGCGCCCCCGAGGACGGCACCGACCACGAGGTACGGCTGCCGCTGACCGGAGGCGGCGGGGACGGACCGGGGGCGGGCGCCGGACCGGCGCTGCGGGCCGTGCTGCCCAGCACGGTGCATCTGGCCGAGGGGTACTGGGACGTCAGGACGGGGGCCGACGGCGAACACGCCGTACGCCCCGGGGTCAGGGACGTACGGGCGCTCGTGGACCGGATCCCCGGCTCCGACCGGGTCGCCGCCCGGATCCCGTACCCGACGGGCGACGGCCGCCTCGCCGTCCGCAGCTGGGTCCGCACCCCGCACGCCGAGGCCGGCGCGATCCGCTGCGAGCGGGGCACGATGACCGTCGGGGGAGTGCTGTACGGCGCCGAGGCGCGGCCCGGCGCGGTGGCCGAGGCGCGCCTGCGCGGCGGCGGCCGGGTCCACCGGGTCCCGGTCACCGGCCGGGGGGCGTCCTTCGCCTTCACCCTGCCGTACGCCCTCCTCACCGACGCTCCGGTGGGGCGGCGGCAGCGGTGGGACCTGTGGCTGCGGCCCGCCCCCGACGCGGACGGCATCCGGATCTCCCGCATCCTGGACGACATCTGGGACAAGCGGAACATCCTCGTCTACCCCCGCTTCGTCCGCCCGGGCCCGGAGGCCTGGTCGGCCGCGCCCTGTTACGCGGCCGACAACGGACTCTGCGTACGCCTGGAGCCCGCGCCGGACGCGCCGTAGGGGCGTGGACGCGTCCCGTCTCCCTCCGCTCCCTCCGCGCGAGGCGCCCCCTGCCGGGCGCTGACGTGGCACTTACTTGAGAGCGAAATGACCGAAAACGAACGGGCCGGCCGTGTCCGACGTCGGCGGATCGTGCGAGGGAATGGTGAATTCCGCATGGTCCGACAATTCTCCACCGCTCTCGCGGGGGCGGCTCCGGTGTGAATTCGTTAAGGGTGAATTTATGTGATCTTAGGGGGCGTGGAATTACTCCGGAGTGCCGAATCGGAGGGCCGAACGAGTGAAGTCGTGGCGTTGCGCCAGGAGGCGTGATCCTGTGACACAAGTGTGACGGCGGACCGGCGGGAACGGTCCGAGTCCGGCGATTGCCCGGCTTCCTTCCGCGCCCCGGGGCGCCTACCGTGAGTGGCATGGCACCCACACCGACCCCCCAGGACCCGCCCTCCGACGACCTCGGTTCGTACGTGGGCCTCGACGCCGACGACGCCGGGAACCGGGCCCGGCAGCGGGGCTGGACAACGGTCCGGGCGCTGCCGCCGGGCGCGATCATCACCATGGAGTACGTGGTGGGCCGCCTCAATTTCGAGGTCGAGCACCACCGGGTGGTGCGCTGCTGGCGCGGCTGAAACGCCGCACGGGCGCGGGAAAGGCCCCCGGCCTGGGCCGGGGGCCTTCCGTGTCCTGAAAGCGTCCTGAAAGGCCGCCTGGACGGCTGAGCGTCCTCGGCGGACGCTCAGCCGCCCGTCACCGGCCGCGAACGCGGCGGACGGCGGCTGCCGGCCGGGGTGATGGGCGTACGTTCCGAACGGACCGCGTGCGGGCGCGGCTGCGTGTGCGTCGCGGGCCGCCCGGCCGCCGTCCGCCCGGGGTGACCGGCGCCGATCGGCTCACGTGGCGTGTCGTCGTCCTCCGCGTGCCCCGACCCCACCGGGACCGGCCGGGGACCGCCCGCGGCGACCGGGGCCTGCGCCGCGAGCCTCCTGCGGGCGCGCAGCCGGTCCAGGACGGTGTCCCGTACGGCGAGGATCGCGCGCTCCATCCGGCCGATCATCGGCTCGCACCACGGCAGGGCGAGCAGGATCAGCAGCCCCGCGGCCCAGCCCAGGAGCACGTCGCTCAGCCAGTGCGTACCCAGGTAGACGGTGGTCGCGCCGACCCCCAGGGCCACCATGGACGACGTGATCGACAGATACCGCCTGGCCCGGGGCGTACTGGCCAGATAGGCCAGGATTCCCCAGGTCACGACGGCGTTGGCGGTGTGTCCCGAAGGAAATATATCGCCGCCGGCGAAGAGCTCCGCCGAGCCGATCTGGGTCGCGTAGTGGGGGCCGAGCCGCCCGAGGCCGATCTTGACCGCCCCGACGGTGATGTTGAGCAGCAGCAGGGCCGTGCCCAGAGCCAGCAGGGGCCGCACCGTGTGCTGGCGCCAGGAGCGCCACCCGAGCCAGGCCGCGATCATCACGGCCGTGGGGCCGCGCTGCCCGAGCACCACGAAGTAGTCGAGGAAGGCGTGGAGTCCCGGCCACTGCTGGTACGGCCGGAACAGCATGACTTTCCAGTCGAGGGTCACCAGCCAGGAATCGGCGAGCACGGCGACGACGATGGCGAGATAGAACGCCAACGTTCCGCCGAGGAGAGCCTTGCGGGTGCGACTCATCCGCGGGATCTCTATCTTCGGCGGCTCCGGCTCCCGATCCAGGCGGGCAAAGATGTTGGTGCGCACGCAATCGACGTTACAGCGAGTGAGTGACCGAACAGGGCGATCAGGTCTCTTTGTGATGACGATGTGATGTGGAGTATGTCTCAGGTCACGGTTTATCCGGCCCTGTTCCCGAAATCCAAGGGACCCCGAACCCTATTCACCGGCATGGCGTTACCGGAACTGTCTTTGTGCGGAACAGAATGAGTTCACCGGGACGCCGTGTGGAATTTCCCCGCCGCTTGCGGAAGGCCCGGCCGCGACGGAGGCGGCCGGTGTGGCGCACGCCACACCGGATGATCCGAACCGTGAGACCTGCGCCACGTGACATGCGCGTTCCCTCGCGTACTGTGGCGGATCACCCGCGCGTCGACGCTGGGTCGCTGTGGGGTCGCCCGGTGAGGCTAGGGTCCCGGTCGGCCCTCCGAGTGCGGGGGACGCATCGGGAGGTACTCAGATGACCGGGACCACCACGGCCGCCGCGCGGTCGCGCGCCGCCGTCGGCGGTGCCAACCGCTGGGTCGTCCTGGTTGTCCTCTGCGTCAGCCTGCTGCTCGTCGCGCTGGACGCGACCGTGCTGCACGTGGCCGTCCCCTCCGTCACCGAGGACCTGAACCCCAGCGGCGTCCAGCTGCTCTGGATCGTGGACGCCTACCCGTTGGTCTGCGCCGCCCTCCTGATCCTCTTCGGCACCCTCGGCGACCGCATCGGGCGCCGGCGGGTGCTGCTGCTCGGGTACGGGCTCTTCGCGGCGGCCTCCGCCGTCGCCGCCTTCGCGGGCTCGCCCATGGTGCTGATCGGGGCGCGCGCCCTGCTCGGCGTCGGCGGCGCGATGATCATGCCGGCCACCCTGTCCATCCTCCGCGCGGTCTTCCCCGACCGGCGGGAGCGGGCGGTGGCCATCGGGGTGTGGACGGCGGTCGCCGCGGTCGGCGCCGCCGTGGGGCCCGTCCTCGGCGGCTTCCTCGTCGAGCACTTCTGGTGGGGCTCGGTCTTCCTGATCAACCTGCC
>NZ_WWJY01000840.1 GCF_009865405.1 Streptomyces sp. SID3212
CCGCCCGTCGATCCCAAGCTCGTCGAGCGGCCGGGGCCCGTACTGCCCGGCTGGGTCGCCGCGTTCGCCGGGCTCGCCGCCGTCGTCGCGTGCGCCGTCGTGGTCTGGTGGGCCGGGGCCGTCCCCGACGCCGTCAACACCGTGCTCCGGCTGCCCTCCCCCGCGTACCACGGCATCACCCTCGGGGAATGGGCGCTGCTCACGCTCGGGGTGACCGTCGCGCTCTTCGCCTTCGGCGGGCTCGGGCGCGGGCGGGTCGGGCAGGCCTGGGTGCTGACGCTCTTCGGCGACTACCGGGGGAGCGTGCGCCGTACGGGCCTCATCTGGGTCAGCCCGCTGCTGCTGCGCCGCAAGGTGGACGTACGGCTCAGGCACTGGCGCAGCGAGCCCGTCCCGGCGGTCGACGCGAACGGTACGGCCCTGCGCGTGGTCGTCCTCGTCGTGTGGCGGGTCAAGGACACCGTGCGCGCCGCGCTCGGCGTACGGGACCACGAGGAGTACCTGCGCGAGCAGGTCGAGGCGGCGATGGCGCGCGTCCTGTCGCAGCTGCCCGCCGACGCGTTCCACGACGACGCCCCGACCCTGCGCAACGCGGAGGCCGTCGGCGACGCGCTGACCCGGATGCTGTCGGCCGAGTGCCGGCCCGTCGGCGTCGAGGTCTTCTCGGCGCAGCCGACGCGGATCGAGTACGCCCCCGAGATCGCCGAGGCCATGCAGCGCAGCCGGATCGCCGCGATCGACGCCCGGCACCGGGACAGCGTGCTGACGTCGGTGGTCGACGCGGTGGACGACACCGTGCACCGGCTGACATCCCGCGGACTGGTCGAACTGGACGACTACGAGCGTAAAGCCCTGGTCAAAGACCTCACGGTGGCCTTCTACACCGGCCGGCAGGGCACGGCGGAGAGATTCTGATTGGTCTGGACCGCACTTGTTATGGACACGGTCAAGTTCCGTTAATACTCTAGTGCTTGGTCTAGACCGCAGACTGTTCTCACCTGCACGCGTGCAGTACGGCTCACCGAACTCCCCACGTTCTCTGGAGCGAAGCATGCGAAAGAAAATAGGCGCGGCCGTGGTCGGCCTCGCGATCGCCGGCGTGTCCTTCGTCGGCACCGGCAGCGCCAGCAGCCATGGCTACACCGACCAGCCGCTCAGCCGTCAGAAGCTCTGTGCCAACGGCACGGTGTCCAACTGCGGCAACATCCAGTGGGAGCCGCAGAGCGCCGAGGGCCCCAAGGGCTTCCCGGCGGCCGGCCCCCCCGACGGGCAGCTGTGCTCGGCCGGCCTCAGCCAGTTCAACCAGCTCAACGACCAGCGCAACGGCGCCTGGCCGACCACGAAGGTGACGAGCGGCGCGAACTACAACTTCCGTTGGCAGTTCACCGCGAGCCACGCCACGACGGACTTCAAGTACTACATCACCAAGCAGGGCTGGAACTCCAACGCGCCGCTCACCCGCGCCGCCCTGGAGACCCAGCCGTTCCTGACGGTGCCGTACAACAACGCGCGACCGCCGTTCACGCTGTCGCACTCGGGCAAGCTCCCCTCCCGGACCGGCCGGCACATGATCCTGGGCGTGTGGACGATCTCCGACACGGCGAACGCGTTCTACTCCTGCTCGGACGTCCAGTTCTGACGGAACGTCAGTCCTCAGGATGAGGTAGCGACCCCGGTGGCCGTGGTAGCAGCGGCGACCGGGGCCGGTACGTCGTAGTCAGGCGCCCGGGGAGCGGGGCACCGTCGGTCCGCCGCCGTCGGCCCCGCTTCCCGGGACGCCGCCTTCACCCGCGCGCCGCCCTCACCCGGGCGCGGTCACTCGCGTACCCCGGCCAGTTCCACCGGCCGCCGCCGCAGCGACAGCCATGCCGGTACGACCGCCGCGACCACCGCCGTCGCCGCGCAGGCGGTCGCGACCGCGAGGAGCGCGGACCAGGGCATCACGGGTACGGAGGGCACGCGCAGCACACCCAACGCGCCCCACAGGCCCAGCAGGTTGAGCCCGGCGACCAGGACGCCGACCACCGCGCCCACCGCCACGACCGTGAGCGCCTCCGCCGCGACGAGCCACAGCACCTGCGCCTTCGTCGCGCCCGCGAGCCGCAGGACGGCCAGGTCACGGACCCGGTCGGCGGTCGCCATCACCATCGTGTTCGCCAGGGCGATCCCGCTGTAGAGCAGGGCGATCCCGAGGACGAGCAGAAAGCCGACGCGGGTCCTGCCGTCGGTCTCCGGGTAACTCGCCCGCACCCAGGCCGCCCTGGTGAACACCCGGCCGCCGTCCGCGACCGCCGTCCGCAGGGCCGCCGCCACCGTACGCGCGTCCGCGCCCTCCCGGAGCGTGACGTCGACGCGGTCCACCGGCGCGCCCGCCGCGTTGCGGGGGGTCACGTACACGCCGTTGTCGCCGGTCCCGGCCCGCATCACCGCCGCGATACGGAGCGTTCTGCGCGTACCGTCGCCGAGCCGGACGGCCACGGACCGGCCGACCGTGTGCTGCCGCCACTCGTCGTTGACGATGATCGAGTGGTCGTCCAGATCGGCCGACCGGCCCGCCACCAGCGGAAGCCGGGCCGTCGCCGCCAGCGCGGACGGCTCCGCCGCGCGGGCGTCGGACCTGATCAGCGCCACCCCGTCCTCCAGGACGTAGACCGCCCCGGCCGAGGTCGGCGAGATCTCGATGCCCGGGATCCGGCGCATCCGGGCGACCGCCGCCGCGTCAAAGCCCGGGTCGGCGGCGCCGGACACCACGAAGTCCGCCGTGGTACGCCGCTGGATCTCCCCGGCCTTCGCGCCGGCGACGGTGGCCACCGCGCCGAGGAGCGAACCGGCCAGCGCGACCGTGACGAGGACGGGCGCGGCGACGGCCGACGTACGGCGGATCCCGGCGCACGCGTTCGCCCGCACCAACAGGGCGGTGGCGCCCCGGAGTCGGGCCTGCGGCCAGGTGAGCAGCCGGATCAGCGGGCGGACCAGGACGGGCGCGAGCAGGGCGAACGCCGTGATCAGCAGCATCGGGCGGCTGGTGTACGCCTTGCGGCCGAGCAGGCTGCCCGGTTCGGTCACCAGGGTGAAGGCGAGCAGCCCCAGCCCGGTCAGCAGCAGCCCCGCGCCGAAGACCCTGCGGCCCCACGTCATGATCCCGCTGTCCACCGCCGCGTCGCGCAGCGCTTCCGCCGGGCCGACGGATCCCGCCCGCCAGGACGCGGCGACCACGCCGCTCAGGGCGACCAACAGCCCGGTCCAGAAGGCCATCTGATACGGCCAGGTGGACGCGCCGATCGCGAACCAGGCGGGCGCGACACCGCTCTCCACCAGCCAGGCGGCCAGCTCGGGCGCGGCGGTGGCGCCGAGCACACACCCCGTCGCCGAGGCCAGGACGCCGACCACCGCCGCCTCGGCGAACACCGTGCGCCGGATCTGTCCAGGAGTGGCGCCGGCCGTGCGCAGGAGCCCGAACTCCCGCCGCCGCTGGGCGACTCCGAACGCGAAGGTCGAGGCGACAACAAAGACGGAGACGAAGCCGGTGACCCCCGCCGCCGTGCCCAGCATGGTGTTCACCACGACCAGGGCCTCGCTGTCCCGGTCCGGATCGGCGTCCGCCTCCGCACGGCCCCGCCCCGTGAGCACCCGTACCGCCGGGGTGTCCGCCACCGCTGCCCGTACGGCTCCGGCCTCCGCCACCACGGCCAACTGACGGACCGGCGGGGAGAGTTCGGCGGCGCGGGTGTCGGTGAAGAACAGGGCGTGCTCGAAGCCGAGGTCCCGTACGGTGCCGACCACCGTGACCGTGCCCCGGTCGGTCCGTATCCGCAGGCCCGGGGCGGCCCAACTCCCCGTGGCCACCGCCTCGTCGGCGGCGGAGGGAGCCCGGCCCGTGGTCAGCCGGTACGGCGCGAACGCGGCGGTGGACCAGGGGTGGCCCACCAGGGCGGCGGGGGCCGCCGCTCCCGACACCCGTACCGCGAAGGAACGGTCCTCGACCGTACGGCCGACGGCGGCCACCTTCGCCACGAGCGCTGCGGACAGGGGCGGGGGAAAGTCCAGCCCCTTGGTCCTGACCCCGCTCGGCGTCGGTACGCGCAGGGTGTCGGAGGCCCGCACCACCACCGGGGCCGCCGCGAACCGTTCGGGGCGGCGGTCGGGGGCGTCCAGGCTCGCGGCCAGGGCGAGACCCATCGTGGCGATCAGCCCGACGCCGAGCGCCAGGGCGACAAAACTGCCGACGAAGGTGGTCCACCGGGCACGGAGGGTCCGCACGACCACACTCAGCACGAGGCGACCTCCGGCCGGACGGTCCCGGCGGTCCCGGCGGTCCCGGCCGTCCCGCCGGTCCTGGCGGTCCCGGCCGTCCCGCCGGTCCTGGCGGTCCCGACGGTCCCGGCGGTCTGCGGGGCGGTGTTCCGTACGGTCTCCAGCGCCGTCATCCGGCGCGCGACCTCCTCGGCGGCCGGCGCGGACAGTTCGCCGTCGACCCGACCGTCGACCAGGAACACCACACGGTCCGCGTACGAGGCGGCGACCGGGTCGTGGGTGACCATCACGATCGTCCGCGCCTCCCGGTCGACCATCGCGCGCAGCAGGGAGAGCACCTCGTGGCCGGTCCGCGAGTCGAGCGCGCCCGTCGGCTCGTCGGCGAACAGCACCTCGGGGCGGGTGATCAACGCACGGGCCAGCGCGACCCGTTGCTGCTGTCCGCCGGACATCTCCGAGGGCCGGTGGCGGGCCCGGTCGCCGAGGCCGACCTCCGCCAGCGCCTCCCGTACCCGGGCCCGCGAGGCGCGGTGTCCGGCGAGCCGCAGGGGCAGCGCCACGTTCTGCTCGGCGGTCAGGGCGGGCAGCAGGTTGAAGGCCTGGAAGACAAAACCGGCCCGGCGCCGGCGCAGCCGGGTCAGCCGGGCCTCGGAGAGCGCGGTGAGTTCCGTACCGCCGAGGGTCACCGAACCGGACGTGGGGCGGTCGAGGCCGGCCGCGCACTGGAGCAGCGTGGACTTGCCGGAGCCCGAAGGGCCCATCACGGCGGTGAAGGTGGCCGGGGGGAAGGCGAGCGAGACCCGGTCGAGGGCGGTGACGGCGTCCGTCCCGGTCCCGTACGTACGGCTCACGGAGGCCAGCCGTACGGCGTCGCCGGTGTCGTTTCTGCTGGGGTGGGTCATGGGTCCCACTCCATCCGGAACGGGGGTCCGGCACAGCAGTGCGGGACCGAGTCCTGGGGTGGGGCAGGCCCTACCCCGGGCACTCCGTCCTGCCCGATGGTCCGGCCCCGGCCGCCCCCTCTACCGTCGTGCCATGCCCTCCCGCGCCCTGTCCTCCCCGGCCACGTCCGCCGAAACCGTGTGGCAGGCGCTGGCCCGGCCCGGCTATCTGCTGACTCCCTGGCCCTGGCGCACGGCCGCGTATCTGCTGAGCGGGATCCCGGCCGGGATCGCCGTGCTGGTGGTGACGGGCGCCCTCGCCGTGGCCGGCGGGCTGCTCTCCCTCGTGCTGGTCGGGCTTCCGCTGCTCGCCCTGCTCGCGCTCGGCGGGATTCCCGTGGCCGGGCTGGAGCGGCACAGGCTGCGGCTGGTGGACCCCCGGCCCCTGCCCGACCCGCACCGCCGGCCCGCCGAACCGGGGTTGTGGCCCTGGGCGCTGACCCGGTTCCGGGAGCAGGCCACCTGGCGGGAGCTGGGCCACGCCCTGCTGTTCGCCCTGGTGCTGTGGCCGCTGGACCTGATCGCCGTCGTCTTCGGGCTGCTGCTGCCGCTGGACATGGTCGCCACGCCCCTGCTGATGGCGACCGTGTGGGACGGCGGGGAGGCGAAGGTCGTGAAGGTCTGGACGGTCACGTCCTGGCCCGTCGCCTGGGCGTTCGCCGTGCTCGGCGTGGTGTTCCTGGCCGTCTGCGGGTACGCGCTCGGCGCGGTGGCCGGCGCCCGCGCGGAGCTGACCCGGATCCTGATCGCCCCCCGGGAGACCGTGCTCGGGCGGCGTGTCACCGAACTGACCCGGTCGCGGATGCGGCTCGTGGACGCGTTCGAGGCGGAGCGGCGGCGGATCGAGCGCGACCTGCACGACGGGGCGCAACAACGCCTGGTGGCGCTGACGATGGCCCTCGGGCTCGCCCGGCTCGACGCCCCGCCCGGCCCGCTCGCCGACCGGCTCCGTACGGCGCACGAGGAGGCGGGAGAGGTGCTCGCGGAGCTGCGCGAGCTGATCCGGGGCATCCACCCGGCGGTGCTCACCGACTACGGGCTGGCCGCCGCCGTCGCGGACGCCGCCGACCGCTCGGTGGTGCCGGTGGAGGTGGCGCTGGACGGCGCGGCCGGCCGGTACTCCGACGCCGTGGAGGCCACCGCGTACTTCGTGGTGTGCGAGGCGCTCGCCAATGTCGCGCGGCACAGTGGGGCGGCCCGGGCCACGGTGACCGGGCGGTACGGGGACGGGCGGCTGGTGCTGGCGGTCGAGGACGACGGGCGGGGCGGGGCGCGCGCGGAGGGCGGCAGCGGACTGACCGGTCTGGGCGACCGGGTGTCCGTCCTGGACGGCCGGCTGTCCCTGTCGAGCCCGGTCGGCGGGCCCACGGTCCTGAGGGTCGAGATCCCGTGCGACATCCGTACGGATATCCGCACCGAAGCCATCAACTAGGGCCGTTTGAAAGGGCGTTCGGCGGTGCGGGCGGTGCAGGGGGGTTTCCCGGCACTCGAATGTCAGGGAGGATTCCCACAGCGGTCATCGCGCGTAGACCCGTAAGAGAACCGCCCCGTTCAGTGTGAGGAAGCGCCGTGCCACCGCACGGCGTCACGCCCGTTTTCGCCCGGAGGTTTTCCCATGCGCAGACGTCTGGCTCTTTCGCTCGCCGCAGCACTGCTCGCCCTTCCCGCCGCCCTGCTGTCGACCAGTCAGGCCGTCGCGGCGCCCGCGGACAAGCCGCAGGTGCTGAGCGGCTGGACCCAGGGAACCGTCAGCAGCTACAACGCGTGGGTCTCCGCCCGCGGCAATCAGGGCGCCTGGTCGGCGTACGGCTTCGACTGGTCCACCGACTACTGCTCCAGCTCGCCGGACAACCCCTTCGGCTTCCCGTTCCAGACGGCCTGTGCCCGCCACGACTTCGGTTACCGCAACTACAAGGCGGCCGGCACGTTCAGCGCCAACAAGGCGCGGATCGACTCCGCGTTCTACACCGACCTCAAGCGCGTCTGCTCCGGCTACTCCGGCGCCACGAAGGCGTCCTGCGACGCCACGGCGTGGACGTACTACCACGCGGTCGACATCTTCGGCGTGACCCCCGCGGTGGACGGCAACCGGTCCGTCGCCCTGGTCGGCTGACCGGCCGCTCGCCCCGGGAGCCCCGGCGCCCGCCCCGCACGCTCCGTACCCCAGGCACACGAAGAAGGCCCCTCGCTCTCGCGAGGGGCCTTCCCTGTCTGTGCGCCGTCAGGGACTCGAACCCCGGACCCGCTGATTAAGAGTCAGCTGCTCTAACCAACTGAGCTAACGGCGC
>NZ_WWJY01000841.1 GCF_009865405.1 Streptomyces sp. SID3212
CGCCGAAGCCGGTCTGCCGGGAGACGTCGGCCTGCCACGCGGACGCCGGTTCCTGCCGGGGCTGTTCGGCGGCCCGCGCCTCCTCGTCGAAGAACACCGGCCCCGTCTCCTCGACGGCGGGCACCGCGGGCGCGGCGGATGCCGCCGCCTCGGCACCGGGCGGTGCGGGGCGGCTCGATCCGGGCACCCACGCTGCGCCGTTCCAGTACCGGACGTATCCCGGAATGGACGGATCGGGGTAGTAGCCGGGAGCGGGGTTGCCGTCTCCGGTCGCCGAGGTTGGGGCGCTCATCACCGTGGTCCCGTATCTCCTCTGAGCCAATTCAGAGTCCACATCTATCAGACCACCGGGGTCCCCATGGCCGCTCCTGTCGTTTGAGCCACTTTCCGGTCGGAGTGACGGCGGTGCGCGATCGCGCAGGGCCGCTCGGGAGGCGCCCGGGGACACGTACCGAAAGTCGTGCCGAAAGCGGTGCTCGAAGCGGTGCCGGAAAGTCGTACCGGAAAGTCGCGTCATGAATCGTCCGCACCCCGCTCTCTTCCGGTACGGCCCGCTGGCAGGGCCCGTACCGAGAGAGGAAGTGCCGCCCATGCACACCGTGGTGGAACGCGAGCTGGAGCTGAACCTGGTGCTGTCGCCCGAGCGCAGCATCCCCGTCCCGGCCCGGCTGACCTATCGCACGGACGATCCGTGCGCCGTGCACATCGCCTTTCACATCGGCTCCGAGGCGCCCGTCCACTGGACCTTCGCCCGTGAACTGCTCGTGGAGGGGATCTTCCGGCCGTGCGGGCACGGTGACGTACGGATCTGGCCGACGAAGTTCGCCGGGCGCAGCGTCCTGTGTGTGGCCCTCACCTCCCCGGACGGTGACGCGTTGCTGGAGGCGCCGGCCGTGGCGGTGTCGGCCTGGGTGGAGCGGACGCTGCGGATCGTGCCGCCGGGGACGGAGTGCGAACGGCTCGGCATCGAGGAGGGGTTGGCGGGACTGCTGGCCCCGGCGCCCGCCGACGACCTGTGGCTGCGGGACCCGTGGCCCTCGGACGGGTCGGCGGAGCCGGCCGACTCCGCCGAGGGGGAGGTGGAGGCGGGGTGACCCCCAGGCGGGGGGGGACCCCCGGTCCGGCGGGAGGGGCCGCCGGTCAGAAGAGCTTGCCCGGGTTCAACAGGCCGAGCGGGTCGAACGTCTGCTTGATGCCGCGCTGCAACTCCAGCCCCACCGGGCCCAGTTCGCGCGCGAGCCATTCCTTCTTCAGTACGCCGACGCCGTGTTCGCCGGTGATCGTGCCGCCGAGTTCGAGTCCGAGCGCCATGATCTCGTCGAAGGACTCGCGGGCGCGGCGGGACTCGTCGGGGTCGGCCGCGTCGAAGCAGACGGTCGGGTGGGTGTTGCCGTCGCCCGCGTGGGCGCAGACGCCGATCGTGAGCCCGTACTTCTCGCCGATCCGCTCGATGCCTTCGAGCAGGTCGCCGAGGCGGGAGCGGGGTACGCAGACGTCGTCGATCATCGTCGTGCCCTTCAGCGTCTCCAGCGCGGGGAGCGCCAACCGCCGGGCCTGGAGCAGCAGTTCGGATTCGGCGGTGTCCTCCGCCGGGACGACCTCGGTGGCGCCGGCCGCCTCGCACAGCAGGCCGACCGCCGCCAGGTCGGCCCCGGGGTCGTGGGTGTCGAAGGCGGCCAGCAGGAGTGCCTCGGTGGTGTCGGGGAGGCCCATGTTGGCCATCGCGTTGACGGCCCGGACGGTCGTACGGTCCATCAGTTCGAGGAGGGACGGGGTGTGGCCGCTCTCCATGATCCGGCAGATGGCGTCGCAGGCGGCGGTCGCGCTGCCGAACTCGGCGGCGAGGACGAGTTGGCGCGGGGGCCGGGGGCGCAGGGCGAGGACGGCCCGGACGACGATGCCGAGGCTGCCCTCGGAGCCGACGAAGAGGCGGGTCAGGTCGTAGCCGGCGACCCCCTTGGCCGTACGGCGGCCGGTGGTGAGGAGCCGTCCGTCGGCGAGGACGACGTCGAGGCCGAGGACGTACTCGGCGGTGACTCCGTACTTGACGCAGCACAGTCCGCCGGAGGCGGTGCCGATGTTCCCGCCGATCGTGCAGGTCTCCCAGCTGGAGGGGTCGGGCGGGTAGTAGAGGCCCTGTTCGCCGACGGCGCGGGAGAGCGTGGCGTTGACGACGCCCGGCTCGACGACGGCGATCCGGTCGACCGGGTTGATCTCCAGGATCCGGTCCATCTTCAGCAGGGAGAGGACGATGCACCCGTCCGAGGCGTTCGCCGCTCCGGACAGGCCCGTGCGGGCGCCCTGCGGGACGACGGGGACGCGCAGGGCGGTGGCCGTGCGCAGGACGTGCTGGACCTGTTCGACCGAACGGGGCAGGACCACCACCGCCGGGGTGCCCGCCTCGCAGAAGCTCGCCATGTCGTGGGCGTAGGAGGCCGTGATGTCGGGGTCGGTGATCAGGGCTTCGTCGGGCAGTCCTGCCCGCAGCTGTGCGAGGAGATCGTCCATGATCCCAGCGTCGCATCCGGGGCCATCGGTGTGAACCCGTCTGCGATCCACCACGCGAGAGCGGGTGTGCTCTTCGTATTGACGCACAGTAATCAACATGAACGCCATGAAGACGGATCAGCTCAAGCAGGTCAGGCGGGCGGCCCTGGCCGCCGGGGTCGGCGGAGCGCTGGTCGCCGGTGTCCTGCTGGTGGTGCCGGACCGGGGGGCGGAGCCG
>NZ_WWJY01000842.1 GCF_009865405.1 Streptomyces sp. SID3212
GCCGCCCGGCTCGGCGCCCGGCTGATCCTGCGGGTCTCCGACTACCGGCCCGAGGACGACGCCGCCCACGCGGCCGGGCTGCTGGCGGCCGGCGCGGAGGGGCTGCTGCTCGCCCCGAGCTGGACCGAGCCCGGCCACCCCGGCACGTACAGCGAGTGGATCGCCCGGCTGCCGGTGGCGACCGTGCTGGTGGAGCGGCGCGGGGCGCCGGGCGGGCCGCTGGCCGCCCTGGACCGGGTCTGCTCGGACCACGCGCACGGCGTCCTGATCGCCGTACGGCACCTGGTGGGTCTCGGGCACCCGACTCCGCTGCTGGTGGCGAGGCGGGACAGCCCGACGGCAACGGCGGTACGGGCCGGATACGTCCAGGCGCTCGACGTCCTCGGGCTGACCGCGCCGGGGCCCGTGATCGACTCGACGTCGGCGGAGCGCGATCCGCAGGTCTTCGAGCGGGCCGCGCGGGCGGTGTGCGCGGCCGTGCGCGACGGCGGAGCGACCGCCGCGCTCATGCACAACGACGAGGACGCGATCCGCATGGTCCGGCGCCTCGCCGAGCTGGGCGTACGGGTCCCCGAGGACCTGGCCCTCATCACGTACGACGACGAGGTGGCTGCCCTCGCGGACACCCCGCTCACCGCGGTCGCCCCGCCCAAGCGGGAGGTGGGGCGGTGCGCGGCGGAGCTGCTGGTGGAGCGGCTGACGTCGGCCGGCGGGGGCGCGGACGAGCCGCGCCGCCATGTGGAGCTGCTGCCGCGCCTGCGGGTGCGCGCCTCCACCTGATTCCGGGCCTGGGGGCAAACCCACCCCCCGTTCGATCATTTTTCGATCAATCAATCTTTCGCTCTTGACTTCGCTCACGCCGGATCGAAGTATCACGGCCACCGCCTGTCCCCCGTACGCACAGGAGCCGCGCCGTGAGTCGCAGTTGGTCCCGTTCTCTCCATGCCTGTGTCGGCGCCGCCACCGCGCTGGCCGCTCTCGCCGCCCTCACGGCGTGCGGCGGCGGCGCCGACGCACCCGCGGAAGGCACCGCGGAACATCCCGTCACCGTCACGTTCTGGGCCTGGACCAAGGGGTCGCAGGAAGTCGTGGACGCGTTCAACGCCTCGCACGACACGATCAAGGTGAAGTTCGAGGAGATCCCCTCCGGCGGCAACGGCGGCTATCCCAAGATCGCCAACGCCGTGAAGGCCGGGATCGCCCCCGACCTGCTCTCCATCGAGTACCCGATGCTGTCGCAGTTCGTGAGCCAGGGCTCGCTCCAGGACCTGAGCGGCTATCTGACCGACGACGTCAAGAAGAAGTTCCTGCCGCAGACCATCAAGCTGACGACCCTGGGCGGCAAGAACTGGGCCGTCCCCTTCGACGCGTCCCCGCAGGTCTTCTACTACCGCAAGGACTTCTTCGAGAAGCACCACCTCACGCCGCCGGGCACCTGGGACGAGTTCCGTACCGCCGCCGCGCAGGTCAAGAAGGCGGCCCCGGACACCAGGATCGCCAGCTTCTTCCCCGACGACCCGACCTTCTTCCAGGCAATGGCCTGGCAGGCCGGCGCGCGGTGGTTCACGACCGACACGGCCAGGAACGCCTGGCAGGTCGACACCACCGACCCCGCCACGATCAGGACGGCGGAGTACTGGCAGGGCCTGATCGACGACGACCTCGTCAACACCTCCTCCTCGTTCAGCCCGGAGTGGACCGGCGGCCTCAAACAGGGCACGCTCGTCGGCTACCTCGGCGCGTCCTGGAGCGCGGGCGTGCTCGCCGGCATCGTGCCCGAGGAGAAGGGCAAGTGGGCGGCGGCGCCGGTGCCCAGCTGGGACGCGGCGCGACCGGCCAGCGGAATGATCCAGGGCTCCACCTTCGCCGTGAGCGAGAACAGCCACAAAAAGGCGGCGGCCGTCGAGTTCGCCCTCTGGATGGCCACCTCCGAGGCGGGCATCAAGGCCAGGATCGGCGCGAGCACCTCCACCGCCCTGCCCGCCTCCCCCGCGATGGTCCCCGTCGCCCGAAAGGCCATCGACACCAGCTTCTTCGGCGGCCAGGACCTGTACGGCCTCTACCTCCAGGCCGGCAGGTCGATCAAGCCGGACTGGATCTGGGGCCCGAGCACCGGCGCCACCAACGCGGCACTGGGCGACCAGCTCCGCGAAGCCGTCGGGGGCGGCTCCACCCTCTCCCGCGCCGTCCGCACAGCCCAGGACGCCACCGTCGCCGATCTCAAGAAGCGCGGTCTCAACGTCGAGGACGCCTCATGACCACCAAGATCCAGAACCGACGCGGCGGCTCCTCCACCCGCACCGGCGTCGCCGCCACCGTCCTGCTCACCCCGTTCTTCGCCCTGTTCACCGTGGCGATGGTGATACCCGTCGGCTACGCCCTCTGGCTCAGCCTCTTCACCGAGAAGGCGTCGGGCCTCGGCTTCGACGGACCCCGTACCGTCTTCCACGGCCTCGGCAACTACACCGAAGCCCTGGGCGACCAGGCGTTCCGCGACGGCTTCTGGGTGCTGCTCGGCTACTGCGCCTTCTACATCCCCCTGATGGTCGGCGGCGCGCTGATCCTCTCCCTGCTCCTGGACACGGCTCTGGCCCGCGCCCGCCGCTTCTTCCAGCTGGCGCTCTTCCTGCCGCACGCCATCCCCGGCCTGATCGCCGCCCTGATCTGGATCTACCTCTACACCCCGGGGCTCAGCCCCGTCATCAACGCCATGGACGCCGGCGGATTCGGCTTCGACTTCCTGTCCACCGACGGCGTCCTCCCCTCCGTGGTCAACATCGCGCTGTGGGAGTGGCTCGGCTACAACGTCGTCATCTTCTACGCCTCCCTCCAGGCCATCGACCGCTCGCTGCTCGAAGCCGCGACCGTGGACGGCGCGGGGCAGTGGCGGCTCGCGTTCAGCATCAAGTTCCCCCTGATCCGTTCCTCGCTGGCGCTCGTGCTGCTCTTCACGATCATCGGGTCGCTCCAGCTCTTCACCGAGCCGCTGATCCTCAGCCGCTCGGGCGCGTCCGTGCCCAGCACCTGGACGCCCAACATGTACGCCTACAGCGCGGCCTTCCAGCGCAACGACTACGGCCTGGCCGCCGCCGCGTCCGTCCTCATCGCCCTCGTGGCCGCCGCCCTCTCCTTCGGCGTCACCCGATTCTCCCGACGGAAGGAGGCACGGGCAGCATGACGTCCCCCCTCGTCACCACCCCGGCCGACCCGGCCACTCCGCCCGCCCCCGCGCGCCGCGCAGCCCCCGGTCGTGCCCCCGTCCGCGCGGCCGGCCGGCCGGGCACCAGCCGGTGGCTGTCCAGGTCCGCCGTCAACGGCGTGCTCGTCCTGGCCGCCGCGTACACCCTCTTCCCCCTGATCTGGCTGGTCACGGCCGCCACCAAGGACGCCGGCAACCTGCTCGGCGGCGACGTCTTCTCCTTCCAGGGCTTCCACCTCGGCCAGAACCTCTCCGACCTGACGACCTACCAGGACGGCATCTACTTCCGGTGGTACGGCAACTCGCTGCTGTACGCCGGAGTCGGCGCCCTCGGCTGCTCGCTGGTCAGCGTCGCCGCCGGTTACGCCTTCGACAAATACCGCTTCCGGGGCAAGGAGAAGCTGTTCGCCGTCGTCCTGCTCGGCGTGCTGCTGCCCTCCACGGCCCTGTCCCTCCCCCTGTACCTGCTGGCCGTGAAGACCCACACCGTCAACACCTACTGGTCCGTGCTGATCCCCGTCCTGGTCAACCCGTTCGGCGTCTACCTGTCCCGGATCTTCAGCGCCGGCTACATCCCGGACGAGGCACTGGAGGCGGCCAGGATCGACGGCGCGAGCGAGCTGCGCGCCTTCTGGTCGATCGGTCTGCGCATGATCATGCCGGGCTTCGTGACCGTCTTCCTCTTCCAGTTCACCGCCGTCTGGAACAACTTCTTCCTCCCCCTCGTGATGCTCTCGGACAAGAACCTCTATCCGCTGAGCCTCGGCCTCTACAACTGGCACAGCAACGCCAACGCGACCCCGGACTTCTATCCGATGGTCGTGACCGGTTCACTCCTCGCCGTCACACCGCTGATCATCGCGTTCGTCACCCTCCAACGGCACTGGAAGGCCGGCCTTACGGCAGGCAGCGTCAAATAGCCGCCCCCGAGCGCGACCTGCCTGGGTAGGAGCGAGCGAGACCCGAGCGAGTCCCAGCGACACCCGAGGAGCTTGAGTTCCACCATGCCAGCCACCACTGACAACCGCCCCGCGGCCCTGCTCTCCATGGGCCCCGGCATCGCCGAGCGCCTGTTCACCGAGGACCACAGGGCCCGGCTGACCGGCCTCGTCCGTACGGATCCCGCCCTGATCGCCCATCAGCTGTCCGACCCGCCGCCTGCCGTCGCCGCCGCCCTCGCCGACACCGAACTGCTCGTCACCTGCTGGGGCGCGCCGCCGCTCACCGCCGACGTCCTCGACGCCGCACCCCGCCTGCGGGCCGTCGTCCACGCGGCGGGTTCGGTCAAGCACCACATCACCGACGCCTGCTGGGAGCGCGGCATCGCCGTCACCTCGGCCGCCGCCGCGAACGCCCGCCCCGTCGCCGAGTACACGCTCGCCGCGATCCTCTTCGCGGGCAAGAACGTCCTCGGCTCCGCCCAGCGCTACCGGAACCTGCGCACCCACCACGACTGGCGGGAGGAGCTGGACAGCGCGGGCAACTACCGCCGTACGGTCGGCGTCGTCGGCGCCTCCCGCATCGGCCGCCGCGTCATCGAGCTGCTGCGCCCCTTCGACCTGGAGGTCCTGCTGTACGACCCGTACGTCGAGCCGGCCGAGGCCGCCGCGCTCGGCGCGGACCTCGTCACCCTGGACGAACTCTGCGCCCGCAGCCACGTCGTGTCCGTCCACGCCCCGCAGCTCCCCGCCACGGACCGCATGATCGGCGCCGCGCAGCTGGCCGCCATGGCGGACGGTTCGACGCTGATCAACACCTCACGCGGCTCGCTCGTCGACGAGGACGCGCTGCTGCCCGAGCTGGTCGCGGGCCGCCTCCACGCCGTACTGGACGTGACGGAGCCCGAACTGCCGCCCGTCGACTCGCCGCTGTACGACCTGCCGAACGTCCTGCTCACCCCGCATGTCGCCGGGTCCCTCGGCGGCGAGATCCACCGGATGGCGGACCAGGCGCTGGACGAGGTGGAGCGCTGGACCAAGGGGCTGCCGTTCGCCGACCCCGTACACCCGACGACGCTGCACCTCTCCGCGTAAAGAGATCCGGCACGCGCGAAGGCCCGGCGCCCCTCGCGGGGTGCCGGGCCTTCGGCTGTCGCACACAACCTCAGTGGCTGTGACCGTGGCCGTGACCGGCCTCGGCCTCTTCCTCGGCCGGCTTCTCGACGACCAGGGTCTCGGTCGTGAGCAGCAGGGAGGCGATGGACGCGGCGTTCTCCAGCGCGGAGCGCGTGACCTTGACCGGGTCGATGACGCCGGCCTTCACCAGGTCGACGTACTCGCCGGTCGCGGCGTTGAAGCCGTGGCCCTTGTCGAGGTCGGCGACCTTCGCGGTGATGACGTAGCCCTCAAGGCCGGCGTTCTCGGCGATCCAGCGCAGCGGCTCGACCACGGCGCGGCGGACGACCGCGACACCGGTGGCCTCGTCGCCGGTCTTGCCGAGGTTGCCCTCCAGGACCTTGGCGGCGTGCACCAGGGCGGAGCCACCACCGGAGACGATGCCCTCCTCGACCGCGGCGCGGGTCGCGGAGATGGCGTCCTCCAGACGGTGCTTCTTCTCCTTGAGCTCCACCTCGGTGGCGGCGCCGACCTTGATCACGCACACGCCGCCGGCCAGCTTCGCGAGGCGCTCCTGGAGCTTCTCGCGGTCCCAGTCGGAGTCCGTGGACTCGATCTCGGCCTTGATCTGGTTGACACGGCCGACGACCTCGCTGTGGTCGCCGCCACCGTCGACGATCGTGGTGTCGTCCTTGGTGATGGTGACGCGGCGGGCGGAGCCCAGCACGTCGAGACCGGCCTGGTCGAGCTTGAGGCCGACCTCCTCGGCGATGACGGTCGCGCCCGTGAGGGTGGCGATGTCGCCGAGCATGGCCTTGCGGCGGTCACCGAAGCCGGGGGCCTTCACCGCGACCGCGTTGAAGGTGCCGCGGATCTTGTTGACGACGAGCGTGGACAGCGCCTCGCCCTCGACGTCCTCGGCGATGATCAGCAGCGGCTTGGAGCCACCCGCGGCGATGACCTTCTCCAGCAGGGGGAGCATGTCCTGGATGGAGGCGATCTTGCCCTGGTTGATCAGGATGTACGGGTCGTCGAGGACGGCCTCCATACGCTCCTGGTCGGTCACCATGTACGGGGACAGGTAGCCCTTGTCGAAGGCCATGCCCTCGGTGAAGTCGAGCTCCAGGCCGAAGGTGTTGGACTCCTCGACGGTGATGACACCGTCCTTGCCGACCTTGTCCATCGCCTCGGCGATGAGGTCACCGACCTGCTGGTCCTGCGCGGAGAGCGCGGCCACGGCGGCGATGTCGGACTTGTCCTCGATCGGTCGGGCGGTCGCGAGGAGTTCCTCGGACACGGCCTTGACCGCGGCGTCGATGCCCTTCTTCAGGGAGGCGGGCGACGCGCCGGCGGCGACGTTGCGCAGGCCCTCGCGGACCAGCGCCTGGGCCAGGACGGTGGCGGTGGTGGTGCCGTCACCCGCGATGTCGTTGGTCTTGGTCGCCACCTCCTTCACCAGCTGGGCACCGAGGTTCTCGTACGGGTCGTCGAGCTCGACCTCGCGGGCGATCGTGACACCGTCGTTGGTGATGGTCGGGGCGCCGAACTTCTTGTCGATGACGACGTTGCGGCCCTTGGGGCCGATCGTCACCTTCACCGTGTCGGCCAGCTTGTTGACGCCGCGCTCGAGGGCGCGACGGGCGTCCTCGTCGAACTTCAGGATCTTCGCCATGGGAGCTTCTCTAGTCCTCTCGAACGAACTGCGCCCCCGTCCGCCCGGCAATCGCAGGGTGGCCGAGGGCGCAGCTCACAAGCAAAACTTTCGGTGAATTACTTCTCGATGATCGCGAGTACGTCGCGAGCCGAGAGGACGAGGTATTCCTCGCCGCTGTACTTCACTTCGGTGCCGCCGTACTTGCTGTACAGAACGACATCGCCGACGGAAACGTCGAGCGGGAGCCGCTCGCCGTTCTCGAAACGGCCCGGGCCCACGGCCAGGACGACGCCCTCCTGGGGCTTCTCCTTGGCGGTGTCCGGGATGACCAGGCCAGAGGCCGTGGTCTGCTCGGCGTCGAGCGGCTGGACCACAATGCGGTCCTCGAGCGGCTTGATGGCAACCTTGGTGCTGGCGGTCGTCACGATCCGACCTCCCCCTTCGGAGATCTCACGGGGTGAACTGTCTTGGGTGGCGACCAGGTGGATCCGTCGTCGCGGGTGCCGGATCCGCCAGTCGCGCTTTGGCACTCTCCAGTGGGGAGTGCCAGACCTGAGACTATGACCGCGATTAGCACTCGGTCAAGCGGAGTGCCAATGAGCGTGCGCGTGGCGGTGCGCTCCGGACACGAAAACGCCCGTACGAGGGGCTGTCCCCGTACGGGCGTGCGAGTGCCGGACCTGTGAACACCGGCCCCGCGGCCGGGGGTTCTCAGACGTAGTCCTCCAGCCTGGCCACCGCGTACCCCTTGTCCGTGATGGTCTTCATCACACGCCGGATCATGTCGGGCATGGAGCCCTTCCCGTCCTCGCGCCCCCGGAAGTGGCTGAGGACGATGTCGCCGGGGTGCAGGTCCCGGTCCGACTCGCGCCACTCCATGTGGTCGGGGAACGCCTCGGCCGCCCACAGGGGTACGGCGGTGATCCCGCAGGACTTCGCGACACGCAGGGTGTCGCCGTTGTAGTTGCCGTACGGCGGGCGGAAGAGGCGGGGCCGCTTCCCGTACTGCTTCTGGATCTTGTCCTGCTGGCCGCAGATCTCGCGCTTCTGCCCGGCGCGGGACAGGCCGGGCAGGTAGGGGTGGTTGAGGGTGTGGTTGTGCAGCGCGACCCCGCGGTCCCGCATCAGGCGGAAGTAGTTGTAGTCGTCGTTGATCACGTAGTCGCTGAGGAAGGCGCTGTACGGGATCTTCAGCTCGGACATCATGCGGAGGAACTCGGGGTCCTTCTCCGCGCCGTCGTCGATGGTCAGGAACACGATCTTGTCCTTGACCGGCACGGTGGTGAAGACGGGCGGGAGCGTGGCGCCGCCGGAGACCTCGAAGCCCTTGCGGGTCTTGATCACGGGCTTGACCGCGGGGGGCGGGGGCGCGGTCAGGGGGGTTCCGGCGAGCTTCCACCGCTTGGCGGTGGCGGTACGGACGGCCTCGGCGCGGCGGAGCTTCTCGGCGTACGCGGCGAGGGCGCCGGCGGGGGCGCTGCGGGGTTTGAGCGGCTGGCCGGCTTTCGGCGCCTGTGGTGCCTGCGGTGCCGGGTGCCCTTCGGGGGCGTAGGCCCCGCCACTGTTCGGCTCTCCGGTGCAGCCGGAACCGAGCGCGGCGACAAGCAGGGCGGCCAGCAGGACGCACAGGTGTCCGTATTCTCGCCTTTGTCGTAAAAGCTGCATGGCGCTGCATCCTGTCAGCGCGACACATCCCCGACCGTACGACTCGCCGGACTACTCCAGGTCCGTCAACTCGTCGGCGTAGATCTTCGAGAGCGGCTGCGGGCCGATGTACTGCTGGCAGTTGCACTGTCTGCGCTCGTACTTCAGCGGCTTCTTGTCCTCGTCCCACTCCGTCGCGACCTCGACGTCCTCGTGGCACTTCCCCCGCTTGTCGTGCTTCGCCAGGTGGTGGGAACACCCGCAGACGGGCACAGGTGGCTTATGGGCCGCCTCAAGCGCCTTCCGTTCGTCCTCGGCCAGCTTGAGGCGTTCCATTATTCGCTCGTGACGCGTGTGCAGCGCCGTGCGGCCCGTGTCGGCCACCCATCCGAAGCCGCCCACGATGAAGAAGACGAAAAGCCACCAAATCCATTCCATCCGCCGCCCCTTAACCCTGAATGGCGCATGCGTTCCCTCTCCAGGATAAGTCGCGGGCTGTAGGAAGCACCTCAGCGGTGGACGCCGCCGCCCCTGCGTACGGGCACCGGATCCAGCAAACGCCCAGCCCAGCGCTGGTGCCCGAGGGACCGGACAAGTCCCAGCAGACCGGTCATCAGGAGGGTGCCTCCGAGACCCAGCGCGTACGCCGTGGCACTCAGCGTGACCGCGTCCATCCGGGTGAGCGACCGGCCCGCGACCGCCGTACCGGCCAGGCACAGCGCGACGGAGGGCAGCAGCCAGAGGACGGACCTGCCGTGCGCGCGTACCCGCTCGTCGGTGACGGGTTCCGGGCCGAGATACGCCCACGCGTCGAGCCGGTCCCGTACGTCCTGGTTCCGGCGCACCCAGAGCCCCAGCGCGACGGCGGCGGGGATGAGCAGGACCGCCGCGAGGACCAGCGCGACGAGGCCGCTGAGCAGCCCCAGGCCGCCGTCCTCGATGCTCCGCACGGCGAGCCCGACGGCGGCCCACCCGAGGACGGCGACGGCGGCGATCCCCCAGAGGAGCAGCAGGCGTCGGACGGCCAGCGCACGCGCGGCGAGCGCCACGACGGTGGCGTCCCGCTCGGCGAGCAGCCCGGGGGAGAGCGACTCGTCCCCGCCCTCTTCCGCCACCCGCGCCTCGAACCCCTCCCCGGGCGGGGGCTCGGGAGGGTACGGCGGAAGCGCGAGGCGGTTGATCACCCGGCAGAGGGTAGCGGCGGTAGCCTCTGCGACGATCATCCAGCGCCCCGCCCGCCACCCCGCACTCACCCCGTCCACCCTCCAGGAAGGCCCCCGGTCATGACCACAGAACGCATCGGACCCCCCGCGGTCGCCGAGGAACGCGTCATGCTGCGCGCCTTTCTCGACTACCACCGGGCGACCCTCGCCATGAAGACCGACGGTCTCGGGGACGAGGATCTGCGCCGCCGCTCGATGCCGCCGTCCACCCTCAGCCTCCTCGGGCTCGTACGGCACATGGCGGAGGTCGAGCGCACGTGGTTCCGCCGGGTGATCAACGGCGAGGACATCCCCCTGGTGTGGTCGGAGGACGGCGACTTCCAGGTGGCGTACGACGCGCGTACGGCCACCCGCGCCGAGGCGTTCGCCGCGTGGGAGGCCGAGGTCGCCCACTCCCGGCGGATCGAGGAGGAGGCGGAGTCCCTGGACGTCACCGGGTATTCGGCGAGGTGGGAGGAGGACGTCTCGCTCCGGATGGTGATGCTGCATCTCATCCACGAGTACGCACGCCACAACGGCCACGCGGACTTCCTGCGCGAGGGGATCGACGGAACGGTGGGCGCCTGAGCGGTACGGGGCCACACCCGTCGTCGCCCCGGTCGGCACGCCGCAGGCGTCCGTTTCGTTCAAGACGGCGGCGGCCGGCGCCCGCTAGCGTCGCCGCCATGAACAGCACCCACCAGGAATCGCGCCACGTCAGCGTCCATGTCGACCGCACCGTGCGCGACGTCTACGCCTACGCCTCGGACCCGGCCAACCTGCCCGCCTGGGCGCACGGCCTGGGCGGGGCCATCGAGAAGAGCGGCGACCGATGGGTCGCGGAGTTCTCGCCCATGGGGCGCGTCGTGGTCGCCTTCGCCCCGCGCAACGAGTTCGGCGTGCTCGACCACGACGTCACGCTGCCCTCCGGGCAGACCGTGTACAACCCGGTCCGCGTGATCGCCGACGGGGCGGGGAGCGAGGTGGTGTTCACCCTCCGGCGGCAGGCGGGGATGAGCGACGCCGACTTCGAGCGTGACGCCGGGACGGTCGCCGCCGACCTGGCCCGGCTCAAGGAGCTGCTGGAGTCCGCCCGGTAGGGCGCGTGAACGGGCGTACGCGGCGTGCGCGGCAGGACATACGCCGCCGGGGCGGCCCGTTCAGCCGCGCGGCCAGGTGTGGCCGATCAGGTTCTCGATGCTGGAGTTGAAGCGTTCCAGCGCCGTGGCGAAGGCCGCCGCCTCCTCCGGCTTCCACTCCGCCAGGACCGTCTCCAGGCCCCGCACCCCGTCCTCGCGGTCGGCGTGGAGCTTGCCCAGACCCTCGTCCGTGATGCGGAACTTGCGGGCGATGCCGCCCTCCGGATCGGGGATGCGCTCCACCAGCCCCGCCCGGGTCATCGCGGCCGTCTGCCGGTTGAGCGTGGACGTCTCCAGGCCCAGCGCGTCGACCAACTGCCCGATGGACAACGGCCCTTCGGCCTCGATCCGGCTGAGCAGGAGGTACGCGCTGCGGTCGAGCCGCGCCTTGGGCGCCAGAGCCATGTAGCGATAACGCGCCAGCAGCGTCATCTCCAGCTGGATCTTCTCGCTCGCCTCACGCACCACGGCACCCTCTTCCTGTCGGTCCTCGGCACCACGCCCATCACCGGCACACCCACCTGCATGTATATCAGCGCAATATGCCTCGTACATACAGCATGTACGCTACACAGTGCATCACGTCACGCCCCTGACAGGAGACGCTGTGAAACCCACCGTTCCGCCGCCCCCGGCAGCCCTCGCGGCGCCTCCCTCCCCCCGTACGGGAGCCGTCGTCGCCGTCCTGGCGAGCGCCGGCATCGTCGCCGCGCTGATGCAGACCCTGGTCGTGCCCCTCATCGGCGAACTGCCCCGCCTCCTGGACACCACCCCGGCCGACGCGTCCTGGGTGATCACCGCGACCCTGGTCGCGGGCGCCGTCGCCACCCCCGTCACGGGCCGGCTCGGCGACCTGTACGGCAAGCGGCGGCTGATGCTCGTCTGCGTCCTGCTGCTCGTCGCCGGCTCGGTGGTGTGCGCCCTGTCCGACTCCCTGCTCCCCGCCGTCGCGGGCCGCGCGCTGCAAGGGTCCAGCATGGGCATCATCCCGCTCGGCATCAGCATGATGCGCGACATCCTCCCGCCCGAACGGGTCGGCTCCGCCATCGCCCTGATGAGCTCCTCGCTCGGCATCGGCGGCGCCCTCGGCCTGCCCCTCGCGGCGGTGGTGGCCCAGAACACCGACTGGCACACCCTCTTCTGGGGCTCGGCCGGCCTCGGCCTGGTGCTCGGCGTCTTCATCCTGCTCTTCATACCGGCGGCCCCGGTCCGCGCCACCGGCCGGTTCGACTTCGTCGGCGCCCTGGGCCTCGGCGCCGGGCTGGTCGCCCTGCTGCTCGCCGTGACGAAGGGCACCGACTGGGGCTGGGGCAGCGGCACCACGCTCGGCCTGCTGGGCACGGCCCTGGTCGTCCTGCTCGTGTGGGGCGTGTGGGAGCTGCGTACGCGCGACCCGCTGGTCGACCTCCGTACCACCGCCAGGCGCCAGGTGCTGCTGACCAACCTGGCGTCCGTCGTGGTCGGATTCGCGCTGTACGCCCAGTCCCTGATCGTCCCCCAGCTGCTCCAGCTGCCCTCCGCCACCGGCTACGGCCTCGGCCAGTCGATGGTCGCGGCGGGTCTGTGGATGGCCCCCGCCGGCCTGGTCATGATGGGCGTCTCCCCGCTGGGCGCGAAGCTCTCCGCCGCGCGCGGCCCGAAGGTCTCCCTGCTCACGGGCTCGGTCATCATCATGTGCGGGTACGCCCTGGCGCTGGTCCTGATGGGATCGACGTGGGGCCTGCTGGTCTTCACCTGCGTCAGCAGCGCGGGAATCGCCTTCGCGTACGGGGCCATGCCGGCGCTGATCATGAGCGCGGTGCCGGTGTCGGAGACGGCGGCGGCCAACGGTTTCAACGCCCTGATGCGCTCGATCGGTACGTCGGTCTCCAGCGCGGTCCTGGGCGTGGTCCTGGCCCACATGACCGTCTCGTCCGGCGGCTTCACCGTCCCGTCCGAGAGCGGCTTCCGTACGGGCTTCGTGATCGGCGGCGGGGTGGCCCTGATCGCGGCGCTGGTGGTCGTGGCGATCCCGGGCCGCAAGCGGCTGGCGGCCACGCCGCCCCTGGCCACGTCCTCCGCCGTCCCGACCGACGATCCCCTGGCCCCGGTCCCGGAACGCAGCGGTTCGTAGGGCGGGTCCTCGCCGGCGGGGCATGATGGACGGAATGACGGCGAGGAGTCCGATGACAAGTCAAGGCGCGAGCGTCACCGCCCCGTGCGGGGCGTGCGGGGGTGTGCTGACCCGGAACGTGGGCCAGCGCATCGACCAGGACGAGGTGCGGTGGGAGGCGGAGACGACCTGCACGGGCTGCCGGGCGGGCGGCTCCACCCCACCCACCGCCGGTACGACCCCCGAGGAGATCCGCCAACTCCTCCTGACGGAACACGGCCCGGCCCGCCTCACCCTCACCGACGGCACGGCGAACCTCATCTCGGTCACCCGCGTCCTGAGCCGCGCACACGGCCTGCCCTTGGGCGAGGCCCGAAGCAAGGCCGCCGAACTACGGACAACGGGCCTCGTAGGCACCCTGGTCGAGATGGAGTGGCTGGCCACCGCACTGCGCGAACGCGCGGTAACCGTGACGGTCGGTCCGGCGACGGCGGGCTGACTCGCGGATCACCCGCACGTGTAATTCCCTCTCCCGGCGCAGGACCGCAGACTACGTAGCGTAAGGAGGGGCCGAAAGGCCTGAGCACAGGGAGCACACATGGCAAAGAAACACCGGTCGCCGATCGGTGACGACGGATCGCAGCCCGACCGTCCGATTCCGCCCAAGCCGCCCGCGCCCGCCCCCAGGCCGAAGTAGCGGCGGACACCGTGCCCCGCCCTCCCGCTCCGGACAGCCACGCCCGAACGGCCGGAACTCGGCGCCTGCTGCCCGCGATCGAGCGGACCCGCTCCACGCCGATTCCCGCCGCGTGGGCCGACGTTCTGACGCGCGTCCCCCGGGACCTCTTCCTGCCCGACGAGGTGTGGCTCAGGGACAGTGAGGGCGGGTACGTGTCGTGCGACCGGCGTCTTGATCCGGGTGGGTGGATGGGCGCCGCGTACTCCGACGCTCCTCTCGTCACCCAGTTCGTCACCGAGTCCGACGGCACGCGCTCGCCCTCGTCCTCCGCGTCCATGCCCAGCACGGTCCTGCGCCTCCTGGAGGACGCCGAACTGGGGCCTGGTACGCGGACGTTGGAGATCGGCACCGGCTCGGGTTACAACACCGCCCTCCTGTGTGCTCGCCTGGGTGACGCACTGGTCACCTCCGTGGAGGTGGACGCGCCCCTCGCCGCCCGCGCGCGGGAGAACCTGGCCGCCCTGTCGTACTCCCCCGCCGTCATCCACGCCGACGGCGCCGACGGCTGGCTTCCGCACGCCCCGTACGACCGTGTCCTCGCCACCTGTTCCGTCCGCACGGTGCCCACCTCCTGGCTGGAGCAGACAGCTCCTGGCGGACGCATCGTGACCCCCTGGGACAGTGCGTGGTCCTGTTTCGGCGCTGTCCGCCTGACCAAGCACCGCGACGGCCGCGCGGACGGCACGTTCGCCGCGTACGGCTCGTACATGCTCATCAACGGCCAGCGCACCGACATCGAGCTGTTCCGTGACGTCCTCCGCGAGGGCCAAACGCCCGAGACCGGGACAACCGCCCTCTCTCCGTGGGCCGTTGCCGGGGACGACCCCGCGCTGGACTTCCACCTCGGGCTGACCGTCCCGGGCGCCTGGTACTCGTGGGACACCACGTCCGCCGACGCCCACACCCGGCTGTGGATCGCCGACACCACCGCGACGAGCTGGGCGAGCGTCGACCACGACGGCCGTCGGACGGACACGTTCCGCACGGCCCAGTACGGACCGCGCCGCCTCTGGGACGAGATCCGCGCGTCCTACGAGCGGTGGACGCGGGCCGGGCAGCCGGCGATCGGCCGTTACGGGCTGACCGTCACGCCCGAGGGGCAGACGGCCTGGCTGGACAGCCCGGACACGCCGGTGACGCCTCCGTGATCGCCGGCTCGGAGTGAGTGCCCGGCCGGCCGTTTCGTACGGGCTACGGCGTCAGTACGATGCGGCCGAAGACCTCGCCCGCGTCCATCTTCCGGTGCGCCAGAGCGGCCTGGTCCAGGGGCAGCAGTTCGTGCACCACCGCCTCGATCTCCCCCCGGGCCGCCGCCGCGAAGTGTTCGGCGCGCGCGGTCGCCCGGTCGGCCGCCGGGACCGTGTCCGTGCTGAGCGTCGAGAACGACAGCGACTTCTGGAAGGCCGCCGTCATCCTCGTACCGAAGTCCGCCGGTGGCGGGCCCCCTACGATGCCCACGACCACCATGCGGCCGTTCGGGTTGAGCCGGTCGAGGAACGACGGCAGGTGCTCACCGGCCACCACGTCGATGACCACGTCGTAGCCCGCCGGGGTGACCTCCGAGCCGGAGCCCGAGCCCGAGCGGTCCAGTACGTGCGTCGCGCCCAGCTTCCGCAGCCGCTCCCCGCGATCCGCCGACGACGTCGTGACCGCCACCGCGCCCGCCCCGCCCCGCGCCGCGAACTGCACCGCCATGATCCCGAGGCTGCCCGCCGCGCCCCGTACCAGAACCGTCTCCCCCGGTACGAAACGGGCTCGGACCAGCCCGAAGTGCGCCACCACCCCCGCGCTGCCGAGCGTCACCGCGTCGGTGGCGGACAGGTTCGCGGGCAGGGGAAGAAGCTCCGTGACCGGCGCGACGGCCTGTTCGACATAGCCTCCGCCGGTGCCGGTGAAGCCCCACACCCGCTGTCCGATCCACGACACGTCGACCCCGTCACCGACCGCCGTGACCGTGCCCGCCACCTCACCGCCCGGGATGTGGCCCTCCTGGAAGCCGTAGGCGGCCAGGACCCCCCTCCGGATCAGGGTGTCGACACCGCCGACACCGATCGCCTCGGTGGCGATCACCGCCTGCCCGGCGGCGGGAACAGGATCGGGGACCTCGACGACCGCCAGACCCTCGGGACGTCCGAATTCTCGGATCGAAACCGCCTTCACGTGGCCTCCATGTGCTCGGTACGACCGTTTCGCGACGGCGCGACGCTAACGGACGCCCCCGTCCGTTTCGCTAAAGTGAGAGTGGTGACGACCCGATTGCCTCACGTACCGCACACCCCGCGCTCCGACGCCGCCGACAACCGCGCCCGCATCCTCGACGCGGCCCGCGCGGTCTTCTCCGCCGACGGGCTGGGCGTGCCGATCCGGGAGATCGCGCGGCGCGCGGGGGTGGGGCCCGCCACCCTGTACCGCCACTTCCCGACCAAGCAGGCGCTGGTCACCGAAGCCTTCGCCGACCAGATGCGCGCGTGCCGCGCCATCGTCGACGAAGGGAGCGCCGACCCCGATCCCTCGCACGGCCTCTGCCTGGTCATCGAGAAGATCTGCGAGCTGCATGCCCGGGACCGGGGTTTCACCGAAGCCTTCATGGCGACTTTCGCGACGCCGACGGAGGTCACCGAGAGCCGCGCGTACACGGTGAAGACGGTCACCGAACTGGCCCGGCGCGCGAAAGAAGCCGGTCACCTGCGCCCCGACTTCCTGGTCCCGGACGATCTGATCCTCATGCTCATGGGGAACCAGGGCATCCGCGCGGCCACCCCCGCCGCCCAGGTGGCGGCCTCCCGCCGTTTCGCGGCTTACGTGATCCAGGTGATCCAGGCCTCACCCCGGCACGCGCCGCTCCCGCCGGCGGCGTGGCTGGCGCCCGCGCACTTCTGAGGCCCTCGCCGCTCAGAGCCGGGCCGCGCGGTCCAGCAGGAAGAGGCGTTCGCGGGCGTTGCGGGTCAGGGCCGCCGCCCGTTCGAACTCCGATCTCGCCTCCTCCGTACGCCCCAGCCGAGCGAGCAGGTCGCCGCGCACGCTCGGCAGCAAGTGGTAGCCCTTCAGGGCCGGTTCGTCCGCCAGGGCGTCGACCAGGCGCAGGGCCGCCGCCGGGCCCTCGGCCATCGACACGGCGACCGCGCGGTTCAGTTCGACCACCGGGGACGGGGTGAGGGCGACGAGCTGTCCGTACAGCGAGGCGATCGCCGTCCAGTCCGTCTCCTCGTACGTACGGGCCCGGGCGTGGCACGCCGCGATGGCGGCCTGGAGGACGTACGGGCCCGGCGGCCGGCCCGGCGCGCCCGCCCGGGTGAGCGCGGCGAAGCCGCGGCGGACGAGGAGCTGGTTCCAGCGGGAGCGGTTCTGGTCGGCGAGCAGCACCGGCTCTCCGTCGGGGCCGGTCCGCGCGGGCATCCGGGACGCCTGGAGCTCCAACAGGGCGGCCAGCGCGTGGACTTCGGGCTCCTCGTCCATCAGCCCGCTGAGCACCCGCGCGAGCCGCAGCGCGTCCTCGCACAGGCCGGGCCGTACCCAGTCGTCACCGGCGGTCGCCGAGTACCCCTCGTTGAAGATCAGGTAGATGACCTCCAGGACGGAGGAGAGTCGCTGCGCGCGCTCGGCCCCGTACGGCACCTCGAACGGCACCCCGGCCTTGGCGAGGCTGCGCTTGGCGCGCACGATGCGCTGCGCCACGGTCGCCTCGGGGGCCAGGAAGGCGCGGGCGATCTCGTCGGTGGTGAGGCCGCCGAGGAGGCGCAGGGTGAGGGCGATCCGGGCCTCGGTGGAGAGGACCGGGTGGCAGGAGGTGAAGATGAGACGCAGGAGGTCGTCGTCGATGTCGTCGGCCCCGGCCCCGATGCCGGTGATGTTCGCGGTGTCGGGCGGCGGGACGTCCTCCAGGGTGCGGCCGACCTCGGCGAGCTTGCGGGCGTACGTCTCCCGGCGCCGTACGAGATCGACGGCACGGTTCCTGGCGGTGGCCATGAGCCAGGCTCCCGGCTTCTCCGGGACACCCGACTCCGGCCATCGTTCCAGCGCCGCGACCAGGGCGTCCTGCGCCAGCTCCTCGGCGATGCCGACGTCACGGACGATGCGGGCGACGGCGGCGATGATGCGCGCGGACTCGATCCTGAACACCGCTTCGACGGCGCTGTCCGGGCTCTGGGGCGCGCCCGCCTCCGGCCCGCCCGCTCCCGGCCCGTCCGCTCCCGACCTGTGTGCTCCCACGGCCACCCATCAGAACACCGGGGGCAGGCGAGGGCAAACGGTGACGGGAGCGGCCCCGGCCACGGTCACGAGAAAGGGCCCCGCGACTATCCCTAGCCCTGCACGATCTCGCGCACCTCGCTCGCGATCTCCCACTCCGCCTCGTGGACCTCCACGAAGCGCCGGGCCCACGCGACCGCCTCGTCCTTGTCCGCGGCCTGGATGATCGCGTACCCGCCGACGACCTCCTTGGTCTCGGTGAACGGCCCGTCGGTGACGGAGATCTTCCCGCCGCTCTGCCGGACCCGTACCCCCTGCGCGGTCGGCAGCAGCCCCGCGGTGTCCACGAGGACGTCCGCCTTGGACATCTCCTCGATCAGCTCGCCCATGCGCCGCATCAGCTCGTCGCTGGGGCCGCCGGCGGGGGCGTTGTTCTCGTCGACGCGGACCATCATCAGAAAGCGCGGCATGGTGACTCCTCGGTGCCCCTGTCGGGCGGTGGTGAGGCGGGCCGTTCCCGCCTCTCACCTGTACGTCGAACGGCCGGCACCGGAATCGACACGGGCCGGGAAATCAATCGGAAGATATCTCTCCACCCCCCGGACCAGGAAGGACTCAGGATCCGGATCCGGTTCCCGCCCCCGGCGGGATGTTGTGGTTCAGCCGGAACATGTTCGCCGGATCACGGGCCGCCTTGATCTCCTGGAGCCGTTCGTACGTGGGCGCGTCGAAGGCCAGCCGTACCCGCTCCGCCGTGACGTCGTCCGCCCCCAGGAAATTGGTGTGCTTCCGCGCGCTCAGCCACGGCTCCAGCCGCTCCATCACCTCGCTCCCGGCCGTCCGGTACTCCTCGGGGTCCTCACCGGGCGGGACGAACGCGAAGGCAAAGACGGCGAAGGCCGCGTCACGGGTCCCGACCACGTTCGGCGCGCCGGAGTAGCGGCTCAGCGCGCCGCCGAGCTGGCGCAGGTCCACGACGTTGACCCGGGCGCCGGACTCCGGGCCCGCGACCTCCAGAAGGGCGTCGATCGTCTCCGGCGTCACCTCGTCCAGCACCGCGAAGTGCTCGACCGAGCTGATCCCCTCCGGCGGATCCACGCTGATGGCGTCGAATTCCGTGAACGGGCGCAGGGCCACGGTGTCCAGCAGCACCGGCGCCGCCGCCCGCAGCGGGGCGATCAGTTCCTCGCCGTCGGCCTCCGAGCCGAGCCAGGAGAACCGTACGGCCGCCGTCAGCCGCCCCCGCATGAAGTCCGGGACCGTGGGCTGGTCGGGCAGGCGCAGCAGGACGGCGGACGACATCAGCTCCTCCGGGGCCGTCGCCGCGAACCGCTCGTACGCGTGCAGCACCTCCCGGGCGTCGTCCCCGGAGAAGTACAGGGCGCCCGCGTACAGCTGGGTCACCGGGAAGAGGGAGAACTCCATCGCGGTGACCACCCCGAAGTTGCCCTTCCCGCCGCGCAGCGCCCAGAAGAGGTCGTCCTCGGAGTCGCGCGAGGCATGGCGCAGCTCGCCGTCCGCCGTGACCAGGTCGATCCACTGGACGTGGTCGGCCGCCCACCCGAAGGCCCGGCCCATGGTCACGCTGAGGCCGCCGCCGAGGGTGTAGCCGACCACGCCGACGTCCGCCGCAGATCCGACGAGCGGGGCCAGGCCGTGGACGGCGGCCTCGGTGACGACCTGCTGCCAGCGCACCCCCGCCTCGACCCGGACCGTACGCTCCCCGGCGTCGATCGACAGACCCGTCATCCGGCGGGTCGTGATCATGACGGCGTCCTCGGGGACGTCCCCCGTGGGGCCGTGTCCGGTGGAGAGGACGGCGACGGGACGCCCGTACCGCCCCGCGAAGCGCACCGCGCTCAGGACGTCCGCCGCGTCGGCGGCGCCGACGATCACGGCGGGGCGGTGGGTGACCACACGGTTGAAGCCGGTGGCCTCCTCCGCGTAGCCGTCGTCACCGGGGAGGAGGACGGGGCCCGCGACGTCGATGGTGAGCGTGCGGATGTCGCGGGGCGAGAACGGCCGGGGGCCGGAGGGAAGATTCGGTGCCGAGGTCATACGAACGGGCCTTTCGAGATGCGGTACGCGCGGCTCGGCGCGCGCGACTGTCCCCCGCATCCCATCCTGTCGCTATTTACAGCGATCTGCCCCTTTTGCCGAGTGCGAGCCGCCTCAGCCGCCCCGCCCGTCGTCCCCGAGCGACTCGAAGCGCCAGCGGTGGACCGGCCGGGCGGTCAACTCCGCCGGGGGATCGGGGAGTTCGGGGACGTCGGCGTCGTACGGGCCTTCCCACCAGGTGAGGGCCAGGACCCGGCCGCCGGGGGCGCGCAGCAGCTCGCGGCGGAGCGGCTCGTACGGCAGCTCCGTCACACGCGCGCGGGCCCACTCCAGCAGCTCGGCGCCCCGGCCGTCGGCGGCCTTGGCCTCCCACATGAGCGCGACGGTCATCAGTAGAGGTTGTCCTTCGCGAGCTCGTGGACGTGGTCGTGGTCGTGCCCATGCCCATGCCCATGCCCATGATCACGATCAGGCTCATTGACATGCGTACGACCGGGCACATGCGGCTCCGTCACCGGCAGCGACGAATCCGCCGAGAGGTCCCAGTCCGACGCCGGGCGGTTGCGCGCCACCATCTCCGCGCCCAGCGCCGCGACCATCGCACCGTTGTCCGTGCACAGCCCGGGGCGCGGCACCCGCAGCCGGATGCCCGCCCGCTCGCAGCGCTCGGCGGCGAGCGCGCGCAGCCGCGAGTTCGCCGCGACCCCGCCGCCGATCATCAGATGATCGACGCCCTGGTCCTTGCACGCGCGGACCGCCTTCCGCGTCAGCACGTCCACGACGGCCTCCTGGAACGACGCCGCCACATCCCGTACGGGCACCTCCTCGCCCGCGTTCCGCTTCGCCTCGATCCAGCGCGCCACGGACGTCTTCAACCCGGAGAACGAGAAGTCGTACGGCGCGTCCCTCGGCCCGGTCAGCCCGCGCGGGAAGGCGATCGCGGCCGGATCGCCCTCCTTGGCCAGCCGGTCGATCACCGGACCCCCCGGGAAGCCCAGGTGCAGCACCCGCGCGATCTTGTCGAAGGCCTCCCCCGCGGCGTCGTCGATGGTCGCGCCCATGGGCCGTACGTCCGAGGTGATGTCCGGCGCGAGCAGCAGCGACGAGTGGCCGCCGCTCACCAGCAGCGCCATCGTCGGCTCGGGCAGCGGGCCGTGTTCCAGCTGGTCGACGCAGATGTGGGAGGCCAGGTGGTTCACGCCGTACAGCGGCTTGCCGAGCGCGTACGCGTACGCCTTCGCCGCCGACACCCCCACCAGCAGCGCCCCCGCCAGGCCGGGGCCCGACGTCACCGCGATCCCGTCGAGGTCGCGGGCGCTGACACCCGCCTCCTTGAGCGCGCGCTCGATGGTCGGCACCATCGCCTCCAGATGCGCGCGGGAGGCGATCTCCGGCACCACACCGCCGAAGCGCGCGTGCTCGTCGACGCTCGACGCGACGGTGTCGGCGAGCAGGGTCGTACCGCGCACGATGCCGACGCCTGTCTCGTCGCAGGAGGTCTCGATACCGAGGACGAGAGGTTCGTCAGCCATTGATCCCAGTTCCTTGGACGTCTTGTATGTGGAGCCCCTGCATCGGCAGGCGCATCACGAGCGCGTCGACGTTGCCGGGCTGGTAGTAGCCGCGGCGGAAGCCGATGGGCTCGAAGCCGAAGCGTTCGTACAGCTTCTGCGCCCGTATGTTGTCGACCCGCACTTCGAGCAGCACTTCTTCGCACTCGGCGGCGCTGGCGTGCTGGAGGAGGTCGGTCAGCAGGCGGGAGCCGAGGCCCGTGCCCCACTGGTCGCGGGCGGCGGCGATGGTCTGTACGTCCCCGAGGCCCCCGGCGGCGGCGAGTCCCGCGTACCCGACGATACGGCCGCCGGCCTCGGCCACGACGTACCGGCGGGTGGCGCCGGGACCGCGCGCGTGGGCCAGCTCGGACCAGAACATGCCCGGGGACCAGGCGTCCTCGGGGAAGAGGTCGTGTTCGAGGGCGAGGACGGCCTCGATGTCCCACCAGCGCATCTCGCGGAGGACGGCGCCCGGGGGGCGCGGGACGTCACGGTTTCCCGCCGCCGCGGCCACCTCGTCCACCTCGTCCGGCTCGTCCGCTTCCTCGGCACCGCTCACTTCGGGGTGACCACCTTGTAGTTCTTGGGCACCTCGGCGTCGGGCCTGCGGAGGTAGAGGGGCAGCGGCGGCAGGAACTCGTCCGTCCGCCCCGCGGCCAGCAGCTCCGCCGCCAGCCCGGCGAGCGCGGCGGCCGACTGGTGCTCAGGGGCGCGGGCGTCCCGGAACGCGGCCGGGTAGAGGAACGCGCCCGCACCGACGGCCGGCAGCCCGGCGACCCGCTCGGTGAGGTCGGCGGGCCGGTCGACGGCGGGCTCACCGACGCGGGTACGGGCATCCGCGTACCGCGCCCAGTAGACCTCCTTGCGGCGGGCGTCGGTGGCCACGACGAAGGGCTCTTCGAGGCCGGAGGCGTACGCGAGACCGTCCAGCGTGCAGAGCCCGTGCACCGGCACCCCGAGCGCGGAACCGAAGGCCAGCGCGGTGGCGAGCCCCACCCGCAGTCCGGTGTACGGACCCGGCCCGACCCCGACGACCACGTCCGTGACGGCGCCCAGCCCCACCCCCACCCCCGCCTCGGAGAGGACACGGTCCACGGCGGGCAGCAGCAGCTCACCGTGGCGCCGCGCGTCCACCTGGCTCTCGGCGGCGAGGACGGAGGAGCCGTCGTGAAGAGCGACGGTGACGGCGGGCGTGGCGGTATCAACGGCGAGCAGAAGCACGCAAACAGCCTACGGCTCCCGGCGGCGGGGCACGGCGCCCAGTCCCGTCATTCCGCTGCTGCTAACGTCACCACGGAGTCATACGTACGAGAGGTGGAACAGGGTGTCCAGGAGCAGCTCGGGAATCGTGGCCGGGCTCACCGCGGCGGCCATCGCCGGCGTCGCCTTCCTCGCTTACCAGGCCTCGGCGAGCGTGCCCGACACCCTCGGGAAGAACGGCACCCCGAGCGCCTCCCCGACCGCGTCGGGCTCCGCCGCGCCGAAGAAGGACCCGCTGACGGTGCCGGCGGCGTCCGGGACGGGCGAGCGGGTGGTGTACGGCCTCAAGGACCGCCGGGTCTGGCTGGTCGACAAGACCAACCAGGCGACGCGCACGTTCCCGGTCGTCCCGAGCACCCTCAACCCCGCCCCGGGCTCGTACACCGTCAGCTCCCGGTCCGCCCAGGTCCAGGGCTCGGACGGAGTCCTGGTCGAACACGTCGTACGGTTCGCCAAGGCGGAGGGCGTCACGGTCGGCTTCAGCGCGGCGGTAGACGGGTCGCTGCCGACGCCCAATCCGGCGCTGAAGACGGGTGGGGTGCGGATGAAGCGGGCGGATGGGGTGGCGTTGTGGTCGTTCGCGACGATCAATTCGACGGTGGTGGTCGTTCCCTGACGGCGCTTGCCTAGGCGGCGGCGCGGGTGTCTGTGGGCCGGGGGTCCTTGGCTCGCGTGTCCGTGACGGGGTGCGTCTGTACGGCCGCAGGCCGCTTCGGCGGGGTCGACACGGTGGCGGCGGCCACGCAGGACGCGAGCAGGTCCCGCATGGAGACGTCTGAGGGCGACGGGTGTGGGTGCGGCATGGATGCCTCCTTGGGGTGCGGGGGCAAGCGTGGTCGTAAGTTAGGTAGACCTAACCACCTCTGGATACCATGTGACCATGCGCGGTATGGCGCGCGCAACATTTTCCCGACGCTTTGTCGGAACGTGTCGCCCCGGTGGTGGGCGCGGGTTACTGATGTCCTCAATCGCCGGACGGGCT
>NZ_WWJY01000843.1 GCF_009865405.1 Streptomyces sp. SID3212
GGGCCTCCGGGCTCGACCTGCTCGCCGCGCTCGCCGCGGACCGGTCGTGCCGCGCCGTCGAGGTGCTCGAACGCGCCGGGGTGGATGTGCTGTTGTTGTCGGGACGGCTGCTCGGAGCGGGCCGGAGCGGACGACAGGTGTGACCGGTGGGTAGCTCCTGACCTGACCTGTCATGATGACGCCATGCACGCGTCTCAGGGGCAGGGGAGGAGCGTCGGACTGGGCCTGGCCCTGGCGTCGGCGTTCGCGTTCGGCGGGTCCGGTGTCGCGGCCAAGCCGCTCATCGAGGCGGGGCTCGCCCCCCTCCAGGTGGTCTGGCTGCGGGTCGCCGGCGCGGCCCTGCTCATGCTTCCGGTGGCCTGGCGCCACCGCGACCTGGTCCGCCGCAGGCCCGGGCTGCTCGCCGGATTCGGCCTGCTGGCCGTGGCCGGCGTCCAGGCGTTCTACTTCGCCGCGCTCTCCCGTATCCCCGTCGGGGTCGCGCTGCTCGTCGAATACCTCGCCCCCGCCCTCGTGCTGCTCTGGGTCCGCTTCGTGCAGCGGCGGCCCGTCACCCGCGCCGCCGCCGTCGGGGTCGTACTGGCGGTGGGCGGCCTGGCCTGCGTGGTCGAGGTCTGGGCCGGGCTGAGCTTCGACCCGGTGGGGGTCCTGTTCGCGCTCGCCGCGGCCTGCTGCCAGGTCGGCTACTTCGTACTGTCGGACCAGGGGAGCGGTGACCGGGGGAATAGTGCGGAGGACACGGCGGATCCGCTGGGGGTGATCGCGTACGGACTGCTGGTCGGGACCGTCGTGCTGACCGCCGTCGGCCGGCCGTGGGAGATGGACTGGTCCCTGCTCGGCGGTACGGCCGACCTGGGCGGCACCGAGGTGTCCGCCGCCCTCCTGCTGGGCTGGATCGTGGTGATCGCGACCGTGCTCGCGTACACGACCGGTGTGGTGTCCGTACGGAAGCTCTCGCCGCAGGTGGCGGGCGTGGTCGCGTGCCTGGAGGCGGTCATCGCGACCGTGCTCGCGTGGGTGCTGCTGCGGGAACACCTTTCCGCGCCGCAGATCGCCGGCGGCGCGGTGGTGCTGGTCGGCGCCTTCATCGCGCAGTCCTCGACGCCGCGTCCGCCCTCGAACGGTGTGGGGCCTCTGGGAGAAGCCCCGGTCCCTGCGGACGACGAGATGTTCGAGGAGACGAGCCGCCCGGCCGGCTAGGGCGTGTCCGGCCGCCGTCTCAGGGGGCGGCGAGATAGCCGGGCAGGGCGACGGCCGGGTCGAGATCGGCCGCCGGTACGGGCGGGCCGTAACCGCGTACGACGGGGACCACCCCGCTCCAGTACGGGAGCGCCAGATCCTCGGCGTCGTCGTTGGGGCCGCCCGTACGGACCTTGGCGGAGACCTCGTCGAGGTCGAGGCGGATCACGGCGGTCGCGGCCAGTTCCCTGGCGTTGGCGGGGCGCGAGTCGGCGGCGCGGCCGGGCACCACATGGTCGACGATCGCGTCGAGAGCCAGACGCCGCTCCTCGGGGTCGGTCACCTGGCGGGCGACGCCGTGCACCACCACGGAGCGGTAGTTGATCGAATGGTGGAAGGCGGAGCGCGCCAGGACGAGGCCGTCGACGTGGGTGACCGTCAGGCAGACGGGGAGGCCGGGGTCGGCGGCGCCCGCGAGCAGGAGCGGACGCGAGCCGGTGGAGCCGTGGACGTACAGCCGCTCGTCCACCCGGCCGTAGAGCGTCGGCAGGACGACGGGTGCGCCGTCCCGTACAAAACCGAGATGGCAGATGTACGTCTCGTCGAGTATGGCGTGGACCAGTGCACGGTCGTACGAGGCCCGTTCGCGGGAGCGGGTCGGAACGGTGCGTTCGGTGGGGCGGTACGCGGCGTTGGTGTCGCGCGGTGTGGATTCCGGTGCGCTCTCCGGCATTTGCGTCCTCCATTGCACTAGTGCATAGTAAGTTTTGTGCTAGGAGAGTATCGGATCCAGGGTCGGCGCGCGGCGGATATTTCGGCGAGTGTGGAGCGGGCGGTCGGCTCCGGCGAGCTGGCGCCGGGTCAACTGCTGCCACCCATGCGGGAGTTGGCGACGGAGTTGGGAGTCAATCCGAACACCGTCGCAGCCGCCTACCGCACGCTGCGCGAGCGTGGGGTGATCGAGACGGCGGGCCGCAGGGGCAGTCGCGTACGGTCGCGTCCGGCCAGCACGGCCCGTGGGTCGATCTGGGTCCAGGCGCCTCCGGGCGTACGGGACGTGTCGGCGGGCAACCCCGATCCCGCCCTGCTGCCGCCGCTGCACGACGCCCTCGCCGCCGCCGCGCGGCACAACGCGGAGCGGCCCGGGATGTACGGACAGGCGGCCGTCGACGCGGAGTTCGCGCGGCTCGCCCGCGCGGGACTGGACGCCGACGGGGTGCCCGACGGGCCGGTGGCCGTCACCTCCGGATCCCTCGACGCGATCGAGCGGGTGCTCGCCGCCCACCTCCGGCCCGGTGACGCCGTCGCCGTCGAGGACCCGGGCTGGGGGAGCCTGCTGGACCTCGTGCCGGCGCTCGGGTTGCGGCCCGTGCCGGTGGGGGTGGACGACGAAGGGCCCCTGCCCGGTGATCTGGAGCGGGCGCTGCGCGACGGCGTCCGCGCGGTGGTCGTCA
>NZ_WWJY01000844.1 GCF_009865405.1 Streptomyces sp. SID3212
GAGACCAACTCGGCGTCCCGGGCCGCCTCTTCGGTGGCCAGCGCCTCCAGCACCCCGCCCTCGCCGGAGAACCCGCGCGCCGCGTCCGGCGACAGTGTGAGTGTCAGCCGCATCCCCGGCAGCACCACCTCCCAGGCGCTCGACACGGCCCTGCCGTCGGCGGCCGGACCGTACACCCGCAGCGCCGTCGCGTCGCGCAGCACCCGTTGCAGGGCCGCCAGCCGCTCGGGCCCCGGCAGACACACGGCGCCCCGCACGGGCCGGGTCGTCGGCCGCAGCGTCCTGCCCGTCGGGACGACCCACATGGCACCGCGCGAGGCGGTGCCGGAACCGCGCGGCAGGGTCCGCAGGAACCGGACCGCCTCCGCCGCCGGCAGCTCGGCCCGCAGGTCGAATCCGGCCGAGATCACCTGGGCCTCGGCGAAGCCGCGCAGCCAGCGGTCCGGCAGCGGCACCTTCTTCTCCACCACCGGGCCTTCGAGCGTGGTGACGGTCATCTCGTCGGGACCGACCCGCAGATGGAGCGGATCATCGCCGGTCATCCGCGACAGGGCCTCCCGCAGCGGATTGTTCACATCCACATTGGTCGTGCCGTGTCCGGTGTCCGCGCCGTCGAGGCCCTCCCGCAGCACGTCCAGACGGGCATAGACCCCGCAGCAGCCGGAGAACGACTCGAAGCGCAGCCGGTCCCCGTTCCCCGTCACCACCGGGTCGAGCGACGAGCCCACGACCCGCTGGTGGTAGCGCGCCCCCGCCACGTCCGCCACGGCCAGCAGCCCGCGCGCGGCGGCCCGGGGCGAGGTCAGGAGCCCCGAGAAGAAGCCCGGATGCGCCTCGGCACCGAGCGGTGTCACCCCGCCCGAGGTCTCCAGGCCGAGCAGCCGTCCGCCCGGGGCCGTGGCCAGGGCGGACGGACGGGAGTAGGCGAGCGCCTGCGTGGATCGCGTCATGGGAACGACGTTAGGACCCACCACTGACAATCGGCCCCGACAGGCGCCCGCCCCGGGTCGGAGCGACTACCGCTCCTGCCCGACCTTCCCCGGCTGGAGCACCTTGCTGAACAGGACCGTGCCGCCCTCGGCCCGCAGACGGACCGTCAGTTCGCCGCTGCCGCCGTCGATGTCGACCTCGCCGAAGTACTGCGGGGACTCCATCGGCGACACGTTCGCCCGGTCGGGCGCCCGCACGAAGACCCGGTCGGGGCCGAACGTACCGTCCAGCGCGTTGGCCTGGAAACCGCCCGCGGCCAGCGGCCCCGAGACGAACTCCCAGAACGGCGCGAAGTCCTTGAACGCCGCGCGCTCCGGCGCGTAGTGCTGCGCCGACGTGTAGTGGACGTCCGCCGTGAGCCAGAGCGTGCCCGTGATCCGCCGGTGCTTGACGTACCGCAGCAGCTCCGCGATCTGGAGCTCACGGCCGAGCGGAGCCCCCGGGTCGCCCTGGGCGACGGCCTCGAAGTTGGTCGCGCCGTCCGGGACGACCAGTCCGAGCGGCATGTCGGCGGCGATCACCTTCCACTCGGCGCGCGAACGCGACAACTCCCGCTTGAGCCACTCCAACTGCTCCGCGCCGAGGATGCCGGTCGTGTCGTCGGCCTGCCGGTCGGGGGAGTTGGCGTTGCGGAACGAACGCATGTCCAGGACGAACACGTCCAGCAGCGGACCGTGGCTGATCACCCGGTGCACCCGGCGGTCCGCCCCGCGCTCGTGGAGGGTCGACACCGGGAAGTACTCACGGAACGCGCGCGCCGAACGGGCCGCCAGCAGGTCGACGTTCTTCTCGGTGTAGCGGACGTCATCCAGGATCTGACCCGGGTACCAGTTGTTGCGCACCTCGTGGTCGTCCCACTGGACGATCGTCGGCACCTGGGAGTTGAAGCGCCGTACGTTGGCGTCCAGCAGGTTGTAGCGGAAGTTGCCCCGGTACTCGTCGAGGGTCTGCGCGACCTTCGACTTCTCCTCGGTGGTGACGTTCCGCCAGATCCGGCCGTCCGGCAGCGTCACCTGCGGTTCGAGCGGCCCGTCGGCGTAGATGGTGTCGCCGCTGCACAGGAAGAAGTCGGGGTCGAGCCGCCGCATCTCGTCGTACGCGCGGTAGCCGCCGATGTCCGGGTTGATGCCCCAGCCCTGCCCGGCGATGTCGCCCGACCAGAGGAAGCGCACGCCCTGCCGGCGTTTCGCGGGCGCGGTACGGAACGTGCCGTACACGGGTTCGCCGGTACGGCGGTAGTCGTCCGGGTCGGCGAGGGTCACCCGGTAGTGCACCTGCTCACCGGCCGGGAGGCCGCGCAGGGGGACCGTACCGGTGAAGTCCGAGCCCGGGCCGAGCAGCGGGCCGTGCCAGGTGCGGGCGCGGCGGAACGACTCGGTGGCGGAGGTCTCCACGATCATCCGGGCCGGCCGGTCGGACCGGACCCACGCCAGTCCGGACGACGACGTGACATCGCCCATCTGTACGCCCCAGGCGGCGCGGGGCCGCCCGGACCGGGCCTG
>NZ_WWJY01000084.1 GCF_009865405.1 Streptomyces sp. SID3212
GCACCGGGCCGGCGGGGCGAAGGCCTCGGTCGGGCTGAGCGCCGCCTACCTCGCCGCGTTCGGCGCCTCGCACCCCCTGGCCAAGAAGGTCGGCGCCTGGCCCGCCGTCCTCACCGTGGCCGGTACGGTCGCCGCCGCCTCCTGGGTCGTCACCCGGCGCACGGACGGCTAGGCGACATCCTGCGCACTGACGGCTGAGGCGACATCCGGCCCGTTGACGGCTGAGGCGACATCCCGCGCGCTGACGGCTGAGCAAGGTTGACCGGAGCGCTGAGCACGGTCCGGATCGACCGCCGAGCACGGCCGCCTTGAATCTTCGGCACGGCTGCCCTGCCCCTGAGCGCCGTCACCTTGACGGCTCAGCCGCGCCACCCCACCCCCGCCGCCCCCGAGGAAGGTACGAAACCGGCATAAACCTCCCGCTCCAGGCATGATGTGGGCCATGAGGAGACAGGTGCCGGGGAAAGACCTGCGATGGGGTCTGACCCGGCTCACCGCCGTGGCGAGCGGCCTGCTCGCGCTGCTGATCGGGTTGATCTTCGGTTTCATGCTGTGGGCGATCAACGGCATGCGCGATTCGGCGGACGCGCGGAAAGAGACCCGCATGGGCGTGGTCGAGACCGAACGGTTCGAACAGCTGCTCGCCAATCTGGAGACGGGCCAGCGAGGTTTTGTCATCACCAAGCAGGACGTGTTCCTGCAACCGTGGCGGGCCGCCCTCAAAGCCTTCCCCACGCAGTCGCGCGAATTCCAGGAGCACGCCACCTCCCCAGGACAGAAACGGCTCGCGGAGAAGATCACCCGGGGCGTCGATTCGTACATCCGCACCTACTCGATTCCGCTGGTCAGCGCCGCCCAGCGGGGTGATCCCAACGTGTCGAGCCTCCTGACGACCGCACGGGGGAAACGGCTCGCCGACGTGCTGCGGGCCGATTTCACCCACTACATGACCACCGAACGCGAGCTGCTCGACGAACGGACGGACACCGCCACCTCCAACGCCGACCGGGCCGTGATCGCCGCGTCCGCCGGACTCGGGGCGTCGATCCTGCTCATCGTCGCCTTCGCCGTCTACCAGTCGCGCGCGATCGTACGCCCGGCACGCAAGGCCGCCGCCGTCGCGAAACAGATCGCGGACGGCGACCTCAGCGTGCGGATGGAGACGACGGGTCCCGCCGAGATCGGCGCGCTGGGCGCGTCCTTCAACACCATGGTCCGATCCCTCCAGGAGAGCCGCGGCCGGACCGAGGCGGCGCGCCGGCGCCTGCGGCTGCTCTACAACACCAGCGTGTCGGTCGGCACCACACTCGACGTCGAACAGACGGCAAGGGAACTGGTCCAGGTGGTCGTGCCGCAGTTCGCCGACTTCGCCACCGTCGACCTCCTGACCCCCGTCCACGGCGAGGTGCCGCAGGCCGGCGCGGGAGAGCTCCAGAGAATCGCGGTCGGCGGCATCCGCGAGAACCACCCGTTCCGCCCCGTAGGGACCCGGCGCACCCCGCCGCCCACCACGCTGTACGCGCGCAGCCTCAGCACCCGGCTCGGCCACATCGAGGCCGACCTGCGGACGTCGACCTCATGGCGGGCCGGCGATCCGGAGTACGCCGAACGCATCCTCGACGAGGGCGTCCACTCGCTCATCTCCGCCCCGATGCTCTCCCGGGGCGACACGATGGGCGTGCTCAGCTTCTGGCGCTCGCGGCAGGACGAGCCGTTCGACGAGGAGGACGTCTCCCTCGCCGAGGAACTGGCCGCGAAGGGCGCCGTGGCGATCGACAACGCCCGCCGGTACACCCGCGAACGCTCCACCGCGCTCACCCTCCAGCGCAGCCTCCTCCCCCAGCGGCTGCCCGAGCAGGCCGCCGTGGAGGTGGCCTCCCGCTACCTGCCCACCGGCGAGCTGGGCGGGGTCGGCGGCGACTGGTTCGACGTGATCCCGCTGTC
>NZ_WWJY01000845.1 GCF_009865405.1 Streptomyces sp. SID3212
GGGCGCCGGTCCATCGGCGCCCGGCGCCGGTCAGACCGCGTCGAGTCCGCGTCCGTGCGCGTCGTCGTACGCCGCCCGGGACTCCGCGATCGTCACCCGGTGACGCTCGGCCCAGTCCGTCAGCCCCAGCAGGCTCGCGTGCAACTCACGGGCGACCGGGGTCAGTTCGTACTCCACCTTGGGCGGGACCGTCGCGTGCACCGTACGGGTCAGCAGTCCGTCGCGCTCCAGGTTCCGCAGCGTCAGCGTGAGCATGCGGCGGCTGATGCCCTCGATCGAGCGCTCCAACTCCGTGAAGCGGATGGGCCCGTGGGCCGCCGCCACGATGATCAGCACGCTCCATTTTCCCGCGACCCTGTCAAGGACTTCCCGGACCGGGCAGGCCTGCGCGTGCACGACCTGGGTGGTTACACGCGTGTTCCCCTGGGACATCGAAGTGCCTCCTTCTGCCGAGCTTCACAGTCACCCACGATGACCTCCGTTACAGATCGTGCGCCTTTGGAGGTCAAGACCCATGGACAGGGACGAGCAGACCGTTCCACCCTCTCATTCTTCCCGCCGGACGGCACTCGCCGTGCTGTGCGCGGGGAGCCTCATGACCGTGCTGGACGGCAGCATCGTGACCGTCGCGATGCCCGCGATCCAGTCCGATCTCGGCTTCTCGCCGGCCGGGCTGGCGTGGGTGGTCAACGCGTATCTCATCGCCTTCGCGGGCCTGTTGCTGCTCGCCGGCCGGCTGGGTGACCTCCTCGGCCGCCGGCGGATGTTCGTCTCCGGGCTGGCCGTGTTCACCGTGGCCTCCGTGCTCTGCGGGCTCTCCCCCGGCGCCGGAACGCTGGTTGCCACGCGCTTCCTCCAGGGCGTCGGCGGGGCGATGACCTCGGCGGTGGTGCTGGGCATGCTGGTGGCACTCTTCCCCGAGGGACGCGAACGGGCCCGTGCCATCGCCGTGTTCAGCGCGTCGGCCGCCGCGGGCGGCGCCATCGGCACCTTCCTCGGGGGCGCCCTCACCGCGACCCTCAGCTGGCACGCGATCTTCCTCATCAACCTGCCGATCGGCGCCGCCGCGCTGATCGCCGCCCGGCGGGTCCTGGCGGACGACCCCGGACAGGGACTGCGCGAAGGCGCGGACTACCTGGGCGCCGTCCTGGTCACGGGCGCGCTGATGCTCGGTGTGTACACGCTCGTGCAGACCGCCGACCACGGGTGGGGTTCGGTCCGTACGCTCGGCCTCGGCGCGCTGTCCGTGCTGCTGCTCGCGGCCTTCGCCGTGCGGCAGGGGTACGCCGCCGATCCGCTGCTGCGGCTGGGGCTGCTGCGGTCCCGTACCGTCACCGGCGCCAATCTGGTCCAAATCCTCATGGTCGCGGGGATGTTCACCTTCCAGTACCTCGGCGCGCTCTACCTCCAGCGGGTCCTGGACTTCGGGGAACTGGCCACCGGGGTGGCCTTCCTGCCCGCGCCGGTGGTCATCGGGGTGATGATGCTCGGGTTCTCGGCGCGGCTCAACGCCCGTTTCGGACCGAGGCCGTTGCTGCTCGGCGGGCTCGTCCTGATCGTGGGCGGGCTGGCGTTGTTCGGGCGGGCGCCCACGGACGGTTCGTACGCGACCGACGTCCTGCCGGTCATGGTCCTGCTCGGGGTCGGCTTCGGGCTGGCGATGCCCGCCCTGACGGGCCTGGCCATGGCGGACGTACGCCCGGAGGACGGCGGGCTGGCGTCGGGGCTGTTCAGCACGACGCAGGTGGTGGGCGGAGCGCTGGGGCTCGCCGTCCACTCGGCCCTCGCCTCGGACCGTACGCGGAACCTCCTCGCGGCCGGTGAGGACACGGCCTCGGCGACGGGCGGTGGCTACCGGCTCGCGTTCCTCTCGGCGGCGGGGGTGGCGACGGCGGCGCTCGTGGTGGCGGTCGCGCTGCTGCGGCGGGGGCCGTCCGGGGAGACGGCGAAGGAGGCGGCGAAGGAGGCGGCGCCGGACGCCACGG
>NZ_WWJY01000846.1 GCF_009865405.1 Streptomyces sp. SID3212
CGCCTCGACGGCCTCACGCCCGGCCTCCGTCAGGGCGACCAGGACGGCCCTGCCGTCGGCCGGGTCGGGGCGGCGGCGCACGTAACCGAGATCTTGCAGCTCCAGCACGGTACGGCTCGCGCTCTGGTGCCGTACGCCGCGCCGCTGCGCCAGAGCCGCGATCGTGGCGTCGCCCTCCCGGCTGAGCAGGCCGAGCGTGGCCGTGTGGGGCCCGCTCAGTGAGTCGGCGTGCGCGCGGGTGACCCGTACGAAACGGCCGACGGACTCCCGCAGCCGGTCGGCCAGGATCTCCTCGTTCTTCATGGGCCAATAATACAGCCTAGCTGTATATCTGCGCCCGCCCGCTCAGCCCGCGGTGACCCGCGCCGCGAAGGCGTCCAGGTTGCCCGACATGCGCGCGAGCCGTTCGTCCAGGCTCAGCGACTCCTCGTACCGCCCGGCCCGCAGCCTCGGCTGCCGCTTGCCCCGTACGTACAGCGGGCAGGCGAGGTCCGCGCAGATGTACGTGCCGACCGTGTTGCCGTGGCGGCCCTGGGCGCCCGCCAGCGGGGCGACGAGCAGGGCGACCCCGGAGGAGGCGTGGCCCGTCAGGCAGATCTGGCACAGGCTGGACTTCACCACGCTGGTGCGGTTCACGGAAGGGACCCGCAAGGAGATCCCCAGCGGCCCCCGCGCCCCGGGCAGCACGAGATGGGCCCGCAGCGGCGCTCCCGGATCCACCCACCCGAGGAAGTCCAGGTCGTCCCAGGGCAGTTCGGCGAAGTCGAGCGGCAGCCGCAGCCGGGCCGCCTCGCCCTTGGTGCTGTTCACGAAGGACGAGCGGATCTGGTTCTCGCTGAGTGGTTCCACGGGCGCCGACCCTATGCCTCGCCCCGCCGTGCCCGCATCGGGTTATTCGCCCGGTGCGCGGCCGGTCCGCCGGGCGAGGTCGTCGCGGAGCCGCGTCAGGCGGTCGATCTCCGCGTCGAGGGCGGCGAGCCTGCGGGCGACGATCTCGGAGGTACGGGCCCCTGGCTCGGCGGAGCCGCACCGCCGCGGCGGGTCCTGCGTCAGCAGGTCGATGCGGTCCACGAAGCCGCGCAGATCCTCGACCGTGAGCCCGAGCGCCAGCAGGTCGCGGATGACCCGGACGCGGGCCACCTCACCGGGACCGTAGTCGCGCCGGCCGGAAGCGGTGCGCACGGGCGGGGGCAGCAGCCCGCGCTCCTCGTAGAACCGCAGTGCCCTGGGCGTCGTCCCCGCCGCCGCTGCCGCGTCACCGATACGCATCCCTACCCCCGACCCCCGCCACGGCCCCGCCACCGTCACAATTCCACCACGACGGCCCCGAAGTGCCGTCCTTCGACCAGTTCCGTCAACGCCCGCGGCGCCCGCGCCAGGCCGGGGATCCGTACATGCGGAAAGCCGATCTCGCCCGAGCGGAGCCAGCCGCCGAAGCGCCCGGTCCACTCCGCCTCCACCTCGGGGTGGTCCGCGCCGCTGTAGCCGCGTAGGGAGATGCCCTTGACGACGATCCGGAAGGCGTCGACCTCGGTCGGCGCGCTGCCGCCGCGCCGCGTCGCCGACAACTGGCCGGAGAGCGCGCCGACCAGCGCGAAGCGCGCTCCCTGCCGGGCCGCGCCCAGTGCGGCGGTCAGCTGCTCGCCCCCGACGGTGTCCAGCAGGACGTCGATGCCGCCGGGCGCCACCTCGGCGAGGCGCGCCGCGAAGGACCCGGCTCCCCGCAGGACGACGGCGTCGTAACCGCACTCGGACACCAGCCGCTCCGCCTTCTGCGGCGAACCGGTACTGCCGATGACCCGCTCCGCGCCCAGCAGCCGCGCGATCCGCCCGGCCAGCGAGCCCACCGCCCCCGCCGCGCCGGT
>NZ_WWJY01000847.1 GCF_009865405.1 Streptomyces sp. SID3212
TGTGGCGGTCACTGTCGTCGCCGCCGTCGTGCTGGTGCGCCAGGGCCGCCGCGGCGCGGTCACGGCGGACGGTGAGGTCAGGACCGCGCAGACCCAACTGGCCCAGCTCGGCGGGGAATCGGCGCATCTGCTGAACGTCTCGCTGCCCTCGGTGGTCAAGCGCCTGCGGGACGGCGCGAGCGCCGAGGCCGCGACCGCCGCCACCACCGCGCCGTCGGACCCCCAACTGCGCCGGCTGCTGGAGGTGTTCGCCGCCGAGGTCGCCGCGTCGGAACAGCGCGCTGCCGACGCGCGCGCGGAGTGCGCGAAGGCCGTCGAGCAACTCGCCCGCGCCGCGGACGATCTCGACCTCCTGATGACGACGACGATCCCCGCGGCGCTCGGCGGGCTGCGCTCCGGCGGCTCGGCGGACACCGTGCTCGGCGGTCTCGAACCCCCCACGGATCCGCGGCTGCGGATCCTGGTGGACTCGATCGTGCGGGAGTTCGCCATCAGTGAGCGGCGGGGCGCCGCCGCTCAAGCGGCGAGCGCCAAGGCGCTGAGCCGTGTGCAGGCCAAGGCCGTGAGCATGCTGGCCGATCTGCGCGAGATGCAGGACAAGTACGGCGAGGAGGTGTTCGGCGACCTGCTGAGGCTCGACCACAACACCTCCCAACTCGGGCTGCTCACCGACCGGCTGGCCCTGCTGATGGGCGGCCGTGCCAGCCGCGCCTGGAACAAGCCGATCCCGATGGAGTCCATCCTGCGCGGCGCGGTGGGCCGTATCGCCGCCTATCAGCGGGTACGGCTGCACTGTTCCAGCACCGCCGCGATCGCCGGGTTCGCCGCCGAGGGCGTGATGCACCTCCTGGCCGAACTGATGGACAACGCGGCGAACTTCTCCCCGCCCATCGACGAGGTCCACGTGTATGTGGAGGAGCGCACGGCGGGGATCGTGGTGACCATCGAGGACAGCGGCCTCAAGATGGCGGACGCGGCGATGCGGCGGGCCGAGGAGTCCGTGTCGGGCCGGATGAACGACCTGGCCGTGCTCCAAGGGACCCGGCTCGGGCTCGCGGTCGTGGGGCGGCTGGCCGCCAAGTACCACCTGAGCGTCAACTACCGGCCGTCCTCGCGCGGCGGTACGGGCGTGGTCGTCCTCTTCCCCCCGCAACTGCTCGCCCAGCAGCGGTCGGTGCTCCCGGAGCAGACCGTACGGACGGAGCAGGGCACGTCCCAGGAACAGGCCGCACGACCCGAGCAGAGCGTGCGATCCGAGCAGGCCGTACGACCGGAGCGGACCGTACGACCGGAGCGGACGGCGTTCCCGGAACAGGCCGTACGACCCGAGCAGACCGTACGACCCGAACGCGCCGGCACACCGGCACCCGGGTCCGCGGGGCCGGCCCCCGTCCCGCACCCGCCCCTGCCCGCCCCCGCCTCGCCG
>NZ_WWJY01000848.1 GCF_009865405.1 Streptomyces sp. SID3212
CCCCTGCCCGGCCCCCGGCGACAACCCGCACCGGAAAATGCGGCCCGCAGCGGGCACAATCAAGCCCGTCCGGCGATTGAGGACAAATCAGTAAGCGCGACCAAAAACCGGGCGCTACGCGCCGGCGCGCCCACACGCCTCCCCCGCCACCCCGCACGCGAAGCGAAGAACCTCGCGCCACCCAGCCGCCCCCAACCCCACCAACCCCGAAGGGGACAACGCCTCGCGCGAAGACAGCGCATGCAACACCGCCGCGTTCACCGCGTCCCCCGCCCCGATCGTGTCCACCACGGACACCGCCTCCGCCGGTACCGACACCTCCGTGCCGTCCGCCGTCCACACCGTCATCCCCTCCCCGCCGCGCGTCAGCACCACCGCCGCCGGCCCCCGCGCCGTCCACTCCGCCGGGACGCCGCCCAGCCACGCCGCGTCGTCCTCGGAGAGCTTCAGGAGCGTCACGGACGACAGCCAGCCGGTGAAGCGGGTCCGGTACGCGTCGGGGTCCGGGATCAGCCCCGGGCGGATGTTCGGGTCGAGCAGCGTGAAGACCCCCCGCGCCGACTCCCGCCGCAAGAGCGCCTCGTACGCGCTCGCGCCCGGCTCCAGCACCAGCGAGCACGTGCCCAGAGCGAGAGCCCGGACCTCGGGCGGCAGGCTGGGCGGCAGTTCGAACAGCCGGTCCGCGCTGCCCTCCGCGTAGAAGCCGAAGCCCGCGGACCCGTCCGGACCGAGCGCCGCGACGGCGAGGGTCGTGGGCTCGGGGCCCCGCTGGACCAGGGACGTGTCGACGCCCGACGCCCGCAGCCCCTCCATCAGCATGTCCCCGAAGACGTCCGTCGAGACCCGGGAGCAGAACGCGGCGGGCGACCCTAGCCGCCCGAGCGCGACGGCCGTGTTGAACGGTCCGCCACCGAGGCGCGGCAGCAGCGGCGCGGGCGTGGTGGTGTCCGTGCGGTCCCCGGCGGCGTGCTGCGGCACCAGGTCGATCAGGGCTTCTCCGGCGACGACGATCACAGATCCGAACGTAACGCATACCCGTCGTGTACGGCGACGGGGCGAGGGCGCGGAGGGGACGGCGAGGGCGTGGCGGCGGCGAGGACGCGGCAGCGAGGGCGTGGCGACGGCGAGGGCGTGGCGA
>NZ_WWJY01000849.1 GCF_009865405.1 Streptomyces sp. SID3212
GGACGCGGTGGCGCACTGGGCGGAGCGCCTGCGCGGCGCGCCCGCCGTCGTGGAACTGCCGCTGGACCGGCCGCGCCCGCCGGTCCGCACCTCCGCCGGCGGGGTCGAGCGCTTCCTGCTCGACGCCGGGGTCAGGGAACGCCTCGCGGAGGTCGCCGCGGGCCAGGGCGCCACCCCGTTCATGACGATGTTCGCGGTGTACACCGCGTTCCTCGCCCGGATCTCGGGCCGTGACGACCTCGTCGTGGGCTTCCCCGTGTCGGGCCGCGACCGGCCCGAACTGGGCGGCATGATCGGCATGCTGACCAACACGCTGGCGCTGCGCGTCGACGTGTCGGGCGACCCGTCCCTCGACGGGCTCACCGGCCGCATCCGGGCCGCTCTGCTGGCGGCCAGACCCCACCAGGACGCGCCGTTCGAGGCGGTGGTCGACGCCCTCGCCCCCGTCCGCGAGACCAGCCACGACCCCGTCGTACAGGTGGCGCTCACCTACGACGACGAGGCGCAGGTCGCGCTGCGCCTGTCCGGCGCCGACACCGAGCGGCTCGCCCTCACCCTGGACACCGCCAAGTTCGACTTCCTCCTCTTCGTGGAGCGGTGGGGCGCCGACCTGGCCGCCCAGTTCATCTACCGCGGCGACCTCTTCGACGCCGAGACGGTACGCCGCTGGACGGTCAACTTCCGGACCCTGCTGGACGGCCTCCTCGCCGACCCGGCCGCCCCGCTGTCCTCCGTCGACCTGGTGCCGGCCGACGAGCGCCGCCGTACCCTCGGCGTCGCCGACCGCGTCGCGGAGGCCGCGCCCCCGGACCGCCTGGTGCCCGACCTGATCGCCGACATCGCGGCCGTACGACCCGACGCCACGGCCCTGGTCAGCGGCGACCTGCG
>NZ_WWJY01000850.1 GCF_009865405.1 Streptomyces sp. SID3212
CCGCCGTGGTATTCGTCCATCCAGGTCTGGGCGAAGGACCCGTCCTGGATCTCGGCGAGGATCTTCTTCATCTCGGCCTTGGTCTGGTCGGTGATGATGCGGGGGCCGGTGACGTAGTCGCCCCACTCGGCGGTCTCGGAGACCGACCAGCGCATCTTCTCCAGGCCGCCCTCGTACATGAGGTCCACGATCAGCTTCAGCTCGTGGAGGCACTCGAAGTACGCGATCTCCGGCTGGTAGCCGGCCTCGGTCAGCGTCTCGAAGCCCGCCTTGACCAGCGCCGCCGTACCACCGCACAGGACCGCCTGCTCACCGAACAGGTCGGTCTCCGTCTCCTCCTTGAACGTCGTCTTGATGACGCCGGCGCGCGTGCCGCCGATCCCCTTCGCGTAGGAGAGCGCCAGGGCGAACGCCTTGCCCGAGAAGTCCTGCTCGACGGCGGCGATGCAGGGCACGCCGCGGCCTTCCTCGTACTGGCGGCGGACCAGGTGGCCGGGGCCCTTCGGCGCGACCATCGCCACGTCGACATTGGCGGGCGGCTTGATGAAGCCGTAACGGATGTTGAGACCGTGGCCGAAGAACAGCGCGTCGCCGTCCTTGAGCTGGTCCTTGACGGACTCCTCGTAGATCTTGCCCTGGAGCGGGTCCGGGACCAGGATCATGATGACGTCGGCCTCGGCGGCGGCCTCCGCCACCGACACGACGCGCAGACCCTCCTCCTCGGCCTTCGCCCTGGACGTGGAGCCCTCGTGCAGACCGACCCTGACGTCGACACCCGAGTCACGGAGCGACAGCGCGTGGGCGTGGCCCTGGCTGCCGTAGCCGATGACCGCGACCTTGCGGTTCTGGATGATGGACAGGTCGGCGTCGTCGTCGTAGAACAGCTCGGCCACTGGCTTTTCTCCTTGGTGTGCACTTCTGCTTCTGCGTGGTGGTTCGTCGTGCCTTCCCACCGTACGACGGGCGGGGTGAGGCGGGGTCCCGGTCTCGCGATGCGAGCCACGGCCGGGGCCCTTCGCTACCGGGCGCTACGCGCTGCGGTCGAGCGCGCGCAGGCTGCGGTCCGTGATGGACCGGGCGCCGCGCCCTATGGCGATCGTCCCGGACTGGACCAGTTCCTTGACGCCGAACTGCTCCAGCATCTTGAGCATCGCGTCGAGCTTGTCACTCGAACCGGTGGCCTCGATCGTGACGGCGTCGGGTGAGACGTCCACGGTCTTGGCGCGGAACAGCTGGACGATCTCGACGATCTGGGAGCGGGTCTCGTTGTCGGCGCGGACCTTCACCAGGACCAGTTCGCGCTGGATCGCCGCGTTCGGCTCCAGCTCGACGATCTTGAGGACGTTCACCAGCTTGTTGAGCTGCTTGGTCACCTGTTCCAGCGGCAGCCCGTCGACATTCACCACGATGGTGATGCGGGAGATGTCGGGGTGCTCGGTGACACCGACGGCGAGCGAGTCGATGTTGAAGCCGCGGCGGGAGAACAGCGCGGCGATCCGGGCGAGGATGCCGGGCGTGTTCTCGACCAGGACGGAGAGGGTGTGCTTGGTGGACATGTCTGTCTCTCTCGGGCTCTCTCTGGGGCTCTCAGGCTCTCGGCTCTGTCGTCTTCGTCTGTGACGCCTGCTGTCCCGGCGTCAGTCGTCCAGGTTCTCGCCGAAGTCGGGGCGGACGCCGAGGGCGGCCATGACCTCGTCGTTGGAGGTGCCCGCGGCGACCATCGGCCAGACCTGGGCGTCCTCGTGGACGATGAAGTCCACGACGACCGGGCGGTCGTTGATGGAGTTGGCCTTGGCGATCACCGCGTCCAGCTCCTCCGGGGACTCGCAGCGCATCGCGACGCAGCCCATGGCCTCCGCCAGCTTCACGAAGTCGGGGATGCGGGTGCCGCGGCAGACCTCGCCGTCGGAGTCCTTGCCGGAGTGCAGGACGGTGTTGGAGTAGCGCTCGTTGTAGAAGAGGGTCTGCCACTGGCGGACCATCCCCAGCGCGCCGTTGTTGATGATCGCGACCTTGATCGGGATGTTGTTGACGGCGCAGGTGGCGAGTTCCTGATTGGTCATCTGGAAGCAGCCGTCGCCGTCGATCGCCCAGACGGTACGGTCCGGCTGCCCGGCCTTCGCGCCCATCGCGGCGGGCACCGCGTACCCCATGGTCCCGGCGCCGCCCGAGTTCAGCCAGGTGGCCGGCTGCTCGTAGTCGATGAAGTGCGCGGCCCACATCTGGTGTTGGCCGACGCCCGCCGCGTAGATGGTGTCGTCCGGGGCGAGTTGGCCGATGCGCTGGATGACCTGCTGCGGGGAGAGGCTGCCGTCGCCGGGCTGCGTGTAGCCCAGGGGGTACGTGTCGCGCCAGCGGGTGAGGTCCTTCCACCAGGCGCTGTAGTCACCGGTGTTGCCCTCGGTGTGCTCCGCCTGGACGGCCTGGACGAGGTCGGCCAGGACCTCGCGGGCGTCCCCGACGATGGGCACGTCCGCGGCGCGGTTCTTGCCGATCTCGGCCGGGTCGATGTCCGCGTGGACGATCTTGGCGTACGGCGCGAAGCTGTCGAGCTTGCCGGTGACGCGGTCGTCGAACCGGGCGCCGAGGGCGACGATCAGGTCGGCCTTCTGCAACGCGGTGACGGCGGTGACCGCACCGTGCATGCCCGGCATTCCCACGTGCAGGGGGTGGCTGTCGGGGAACGAGCCCAGCGCCATCAGGGTGGTGGTGACGGGGGCTCCGGTCAGCTCGGCGAGGACCCGCAGCTCGGCGGTGGCGCCGGCCTTCATGACCCCGCCGCCGACGTACAGGACCGGGCGCTTGGCCGCGGTGAGCAGCTTGGCGGCCTCGCGGATCTGCTTGGCGTGCGGCTTGGTGACGGGGCGGTAGCCGGGCAGGTCCAGGACGGGCGGCCAGCTGAAGGTCGTACGGGCCTGGAGGGCGTCCTTGGCGATGTCGACCAGGACGGGTCCCGGGCGGCCGGTGGCCGCGATGTGGAACGCCTCCGCGATGGTGCGCGGGATGTCCTCGGCCTTGGTCACCAGGAAGTTGTGCTTCGTGATCGGCATCGTGATGCCGACGATGTCCGCCTCCTGGAAGGCGTCCGTGCCGATGGCCGCGCTGGCCACCTGGCCGGTGATCGCGACGAGCGGCACCGAGTCCATGTGCGCGTCGGCGATCGGGGTGACCAGGTTGGTGGCGCCGGGTCCCGAGGTCGCCATGCACACCCCGACCTTGCCGGTCGCCTGGGCGTACCCGGTGGCCGCGTGGCCCGCGCCCTGCTCGTGCCGGACCAGCACGTGACGGACCCGGGTGGAGTCCATCATCGGGTCGTACGCGGGGAGGATGGCGCCGCCGGGGATGCCGAACACCGTGTCGGCCCCCACTTCCTCCAGCGAGCGGATGAGGGACTGCGCGCCCGTGACGTGCTCGACGGTGGCGGGGGACGGTCCGCCGGTACGGGCCCGCGGCTGCGGATGGTGGGCCCCGGTGGCCTGGTCGGTCATCGGCATTCTCTTCTCGAAGCTGAAGGGGTACGCGAGGGTTTGGGGTGTATCGGTGCAACAAAAAACCCCTCGTGCCGGGAGGCAAGCGAGGGGAGCGCGTCGGGTGCGGTCTGCGGAGCCGGTAGGGGCTCTGCTTCAGCCGACGCGCTTGCCAAGTACGAGAATTCGGGTGCGCATGGCATTGACCCTCCCTCCGGCCCGCCACGGCTGTCAAGTGGGTGGGACGGGCGTCTCATTATTTGAGCGGCTGGCGGGGATGGAGGGGTACGGAATCCGGTCACCGCCCTGCGGGCGCGTGTAGCGGACCGGCAGGGAGCCGCCGCTCAGGACGGGCCGCGGGACGCCGGGGGTGCCCGGGGCGCCGCCGGGCAGCGGGTAGGAGCCACGCACCAGGGCGCGGCGGAGCCGGAACTCGTCGAGCGGTCCGGAGAAGGCCATGCCCTGGCCGTGCGTGCAGCCCATGGCCCGCAGGGCCACCACCTGCTCGGGGAGGTCCACGCCCTCCGCCACGGACTCCAGGCCCAGGTCCCCGGCGATCTTGAGGAGCCCGGTGGTGATCTTGTGCAGCCGGGCGGACTCAACCACCCCGTCGACCAGCCCGCGGTCCAGTTTCAGGATGTCCACGGGGAGGCGGCGCAGGGCGTGGAGGGCCGCGTACCCGCTGCCGAAGCCGTCGAGCGCGATCCGTACGCCGAGACGGCGCAGCGCGAGGAGGCGGTGCTCCAGCTCGTCCAGGGAGCTGCGGGGGTCGCTGTCGGCCAGCTCGATGACGAGCGCCCCGGAGGGCAGGCCGTGGCGGGCGAGGAGGGTCTCCACCGAGCCGAGGGGCAGGGACCGGTCGAGCAGTCTGCGGGCCGGGAGCCGTACGACGACGGGGGCGGGGTGGCCGAGCGCGGTGCGCTCGGCGGCCTGGGCGACGGCCTCTTCGAGCACCCAGCGGCCCAGTTCGGCGGTGCGGTCGCTGTCGTCGGCGACGCGCAGGATCTCGGCGGGGGTGGAGAGGATGCCCTGGGCGGTGCGCCAGCGCGCCTGGGCGGCCACCGAGCAGACCCGGCCGGTGGCGAGGTGCACGACGGGCTGGTGCAGGAGCGCGAACTCGCCGTCGTGCAGCGCGGTGCGCAGCCGGGCCGCCAGCTCCGTCCTGCGGACGACGTCGGCCTGCATCTGGGGCGCGTACAGCTCGACGCGGTCCTTGCCGCCGGCCTTGGCGCGGTACATGGCGAGGTCGGCGTTGCGCATCAGGTCGGTGGGGGTGATGCCGGGCTCGGCGAAGGCGACGCCGATGGAGGCGGCGACCCGGACGTCGTTGCCCTCGATGCGGTACGGCTGCGAGAGCTGGAGGCGCAGCCGGTCGGCGATCTCGTGGACCAGGTACTCGCGGGCGGTCTGGTCGTCGCCGCCGTCGCCGAGGACGATCGCGGCGAACTCGTCGCCGCCGAGCCGGGCGACGGTGTCCTCGGCCCGGACGGAGTCCTGGAGGCGGCGGGCGGCCTGGATCAGCAGCTCGTCGCCGACCTGGTGGCCCAGCCGGTCGTTGACGCTCTTGAAGCCGTCGAGGTCGATGAAGAGCACGGCCGTGCCGGGGTCGCTGGCGCGGCGTCCGGAGAGGGCGAGCCGGACGCGCTCGGTGAACAGGGCGCGGTTGGGCAGGTCGGTGAGCGGGTCGTGCTCCGCGTTGTGCTGCAACTGCGCCTGGAGGCGGACCCGCTCGGTGACGTCACGGCTGTTGAAGATCAGCCCGCCCTGGTGGCGGTTGACGGTGGACTCCACGTTGAGCCAGTCGCCGGTGCCGGACTTGAAGCGGCACTCGATCCGGGTCGTGGGCTCCTCCGTGGGAGGCGCGGCCAGAAATCGCCGTACCTCGTGATGGACCCGGCCGAGGTCGTCCGGGTGGATGATCGTGGCCAGTTCGGCGCCGACGAGGGCCTCGGCGTCGCGTCCGTAGACGCCGGTCGCGGCGGGGCTGACGTACCGCAGGGTGCCGGAGGGCGCGGCGATCATGATGACGTCGCTGGACCCCTGGACCAGGGAGCGGAAGTGGTTCTCCTTCTGGGCCAGTTCGTGGGTGAGCGCGATGTTGTCGAGGAGCATGATGCCCTGCCGTACGACCAGGGCGAGCACGACCGTACAACCGGTGAGGACCACCACCCGGTCCACCCGGCGGCCCTCGATGACGTTGTAGAGGATCCCGAGCGTGCAGACGGCGGCGGCGAGGTACGGCGTGAGCGCGGCCAGGGAGCCCGCGATGGGGCGGCTGGAGGGGCGGACGGGCGGGGCGAGGGAAGGGACGGGGGGCGGCGGGTCCGGCGCCGGGTCCACACCGCGGCGCACGCCCCAGGGCGCGTACGCGAGGAGGAGGGAGCCGGCGAACCAGCCCGCGTCCAGGAGCTGTCCCGAGCGGTACGTGGCCCGCAGCAGCGGCGAGGTGAACAGGGCGTCGCACAGCACGGTCAGCGCGAGGGCCGCGATGGCGGTGTTCACCGCCGAGCGGCTGCCCGTGGAGCGCCGGAAGTGCAGGGCGAGCACCATGCTGACGAGCACGATGTCGAGCAGCGGGTAGGCGAGGGAGAGGGCGGCCTGGGCGACGCTCTCGCCGCGGAAGTGCGCGTTGTGCGCGAGGGCGAGGCTCCAGGAGAGGGTCAGCAGCGAGCCGCCGATGAGCCAGGAGTCCAGGGCCAGGCAGACCCAGCCGGCCTTCGTGACGGGGCGCTTGGCGAGGACGAGCAGGCCCACGATGGCGGGCGGCGCGAAGCAGAGGAAGAAGAGATCGGCGAGGGACAGGCCGGGCACGGGGCGGTCGAGGACCACTTCGTACCACCCCCAGACGGCGTTGCCGCAGGAGGCCATGGCGGAGGACAGCGAGAAGAGCAGCCAGGCGGGGCGGAAGCGCCGGTCGCGGCCCCGTGCGTAGAGGAAGCAGGAGACGGCCGCGATGCCCGCGGCGAGGCTCAGTCCGAAGTCACCCATTATCAGGGCCAGTTCCGGGGATCCCCAGCCCAGGGCGGCGCCCGCGGCGTAGCCCCCGCAGATCAGGGCGAGGAGGAGCTGGGCGACGAGTCCCGTACCGAGTCCGCCCGGGGTGGGCCGGTGGGCGGGGAGCACGCTCTCGGCGCTCACCGGAGCGTCCCGGGGAGCGTCGCTGTCACCGCCGCGGATCCCGGGCCGTGCGGGGCGGGGATCGGGCCTTCGGTACGCGGCGGGGCGTCCTGAGGTCGCCGTCGGCGGCCCTGCCGCGTCGGATGGTCGGTCCATCGGCCGTACATCGCCCGTCGCCCCCCTCGCTGTCAGATCTCTCCCCGCGTCGCACCTGCGCGCGTCGCGACCCCCAGATCGGGACGATACACCAGTCTCGTCACTCAGGGACATAGCACTTCTACTCTCCGTCACCAGCGGGGGAGTTGCGAGTACCGGGTGTATCCACGAAGCGGCCGGTCCGGGTCAGTCGCCTGTCGTGTGCACCACGTTGTGCGGTTCCTCCCCCGCCACGAACCGGGTCAGCTGTCCGGCGAGCAGCCGCTCGGCACGGGGCAGGAAGGCGGAGGTGGACCCGCCCACGTGCGGACTGATGAGAACACCCGGAGCATGCCAGAGCGGATGCCCCGGGGGGAGCGGTTCAGGCTCGGTCACGTCAAGTGCGGCCCTGATCCTTCCGCTTTCCAGCTCCCCGAGGAGCGCCTCGGTGTCGACGACGGCGCCGCGCGCCACGTTCACGAGGAGCGCGCCGTCCTTCATCCGGGCCAGGAAGTCCGCTCCCGCCAGGCCCTTCGTCTCCTCGGTGAGCGGGGTCGAGAGGATGACGACATCCGCCTGCGGGAGCAGGGCGGGCAGCGCGCCGAGCGGATGCACCTCACCGCGCTCCGTGGCACGGGCGGAGCGCGCGACGCGCGCCACCCGCGCGCACTCGAAGGGCGTGAGCCGGTCCTCGATCGCGGCGCCGATCGACCCGTACCCCACGATCAGCACCGACTTGTCGGCGAGCGAGGGGTAGAAGCCGGAGCGCCACTCCTCGCGCTCCTGGCCCGCCACAAATCCGGGAACCCCCCGCAGGGAGGCGAGGATCAGGGTGAGGGCGAGTTCGGCGGTGCTGGCCTCGTGGACGCCCTTCGCGTTGCACAGCCGTATGCCGGCGGGCAGCGCCGCGAGGCCGGGCAGCACGTGGTCGGTGCCGGCCGACAGCGTCTGTACGACCCGTACGGACGTCATCCGCGCGAGCGGCCGGACCGCCACCTCCGCGCCCTTCATGTACGGGACCACGTAGAAGGCGCAGTCGGCGGGATCCGCGGGGAAGTCCTCCGCGCCGTCCCAGTGGACGTAGCGCGGTCCGGCGGGGAGCCCTTCGATCCCGTCCGCCGGTATCGGGAGCCAGATGTCTGAAGTCATGGCCAGGAGGCTATGCGACGGCTGTCCGGAGCCGCCGCCGGCGGGGTCCGCCCCCCGGCGGGCCGGGCGGGCGATGGGGTTAGCTTGTGGGCGGAACGAGAAGGGACACGGCGGTTGGAGCGCAGGACCATCGGTGCGGCGGCCCTCGACGTGGGCGCGATCGGGCTCGGCTGCGCGCCGATGAGCTGGGCGTACACCGCCTCGGAGCAGCGCGGCGACCGGTCGCTGCGCGCCGTGCACGCGGCGCTGGACGCCGGTACGAGCCTGCTCGACACGGCCGACATGTACGGGCCGTTCACCAACGAGCTGCTGCTGGGGCGGGTGGTGGAGGAGCGGCGGGACGAGATCTTCGTCTCGACCAAGTGCGGTCTGCTGGTGGGCGACCGGCATCTGGTCGCCAACGGCCACCCCCGGTACGTGAAGCGGGCCTGTGACGCCTCGCTGCGGCGGCTGCGGACCGACGTGATCGATCTGTACCAACTGCATCGCGCGGACCCGGAGATACCCGTCGAGGAGACGTGGGGGGCGATGGCGGAGCTGGTGGGCGCGGGGAAGGTACGGGCGCTCGGGCTGTGCGCGGTGGAGGCGGGGCCGACGGCGTCGCGGGCCTTCCGCCGGGGTGCGCGGACGCGGCCGTACGAGGCGACCGTCCGGCAGCTGGAACGGGTGCAGCAGGTCTTCCCGGTGAGCGCGGTCCAGGCCGAACTGTCCCTGTGGTCGCCGGAGGCGCTGGAGCGGCTGCTGCCGTGGTGCGAGGCGCGGGGGGTGGGGTTCCTGGCGGCGATGCCGCTGGGCAGCGGCTTCCTGACCGGGACGCTCACGCCGGGGCAGGGCTTCGAGCCCGACGACGTACGGGCCAGGCATCCGCGGTTCACGGCGGAGATGATGGCCGCGAACCAGCCGCTGGTGGCGGGGATACGACGGGTCGCGGAGCGGCACGGCGCGACCCCGGCGCAGGTGGCGGTGGCGTGGGTGCTGGGGCGGGGGCCGCACGTGGTGCCCGTACCGGGGACCAAGCGGGCGGAGTGGGCGGTGGAGAACGCGGGCGCGGCGGGGCTGGCGCTGACGGCGGCGGATCTGTCGGAGCTGGCGGCGCTTCCGGCGGCGCGGGGGTCCTGGGACTGAGGGCGGGTCCAGGGACCGGACCGGACCGGGGCGGCAGTGCGGGGCGGCGGTGCGGGGCGGGAGTGCTGGGCGGCGGTGCGGGGCGGGACGGCGGTGTAAGAACGGCCGGCGGTGTAAGAACAGTAGGTACCGCAGCGCTCACCCGCCGAAGGGATCAGAACCGTGCAACGTTCAGCAGTGACGGCCGTATGGGCCGCTGCCGTGCTTCTCGTGGCCACCGGATGCTCCTCCGACGGCGGTGACGGGCAGCGGACCGGCCGGATCCCGCTCCCCGCGCCCACCACGAAGGGCGCGTCCGCCGGCGCGACGGCCGGGGCGCCGTCCACCGGCGCGGAGGCGAGCGAGTCGGCGGCGCCCGCGAAGGGCTCGGCGAAGGTGGTGCGCACGCTCACCGAGGGGCTCAAGTCGCCGTGGGGCCTGGCCGCCCTGCCCGACGGTGACCTGCTGGTCTCCTCGCGGGACGAGGGCACGATCACGCGCGTCGCCGCGGCCGGCGGCAAGCAGACGGTGATCGGCTCGGTGCCGGGCGTCTCGCCGGACGGTGAGGGGGGTCTGCTGGGCATCGCGCTCTCCCCGTCGTACGCCTCGGACCACCTCGTGTACGCGTACTTCACCACGGAGTCCGACAACCGCATCGCGCGGATGCGCTACGACGACACGAGGCCGGCCGGGGAGCAGCTGGGCGCGCCGGACACGGTCCTGCGGTCGATCCCCAAGGGCACCATCCACAACGGCGGGCGGATCGCCTTCGGCCCGGACAAGATGCTGTACGCGGGCACGGGTGAGACGGGCGAGACGGGCCTCGCGCAGGACATGAAGTCGCTGGCGGGCAAGATCCTGCGGATGACGCCGGACGGGGATCCCGCGCCCGGCAACCCGGTGCCTGACTCGCTGGTGTACTCGCCGGGCCACCGCAATGTGCAGGGCCTGGCCTGGGATTCCAGGAACCGGCTGTGGGCCGCGGAGTTCGGGCAGAACACCTGGGACGAGCTGAATCTGATCGAGCCGGGGAAGAACTACGGCTGGCCGGACGTCGAGGGGAAGGCCGGGAAGGCGGGGTTCGTGGACCCGGTGGTCCAGTGGCGGACGAGCGAGGCGTCCCCGAGTGGGATCGCCTACGCGCGGGGCTCCATCTGGATGGCCGGGCTGCGTGGCGAGCGGCTGTGGCGCGTTCCCCTGGACGGACGGGAATCCGCGGCGGCGCCCCAGGCGTTCTTCCAGGGGCAGTACGGCCGTCTGCGCACGGTGCTCGCGGTGGGCGGCGACAAGGTGTGGTTGGTGACCAGCGAAACGGACACCAGGGGGACACCGCAGCCGGGGGACGACAAGATCCTCCAGCTGGAGGTCTCATGACTACCCGTAGCGAGAAGGTGGACCGTCCGTGTTCAACATGATCGAGCAGCTCTTCGCACCCGGCCGCAAGCACACGACCGAGGAGCAGAAGCGGCTGGAGCTGAGCCGGGTCGACGTCGACGCGAACGACCCGGGGCGGGGACCGATAGACCTCGCCTCGGGGAAGGTGACGATACGGGTCCCCGGCGAGCAGGCCGGGGAGACCAAGCAGGCGGAGCAGACCGAATCGTCGCAGCCGTCCGACGCGTCCGGCCCCTCTGCGGAGCCGCCCGGCCCGTCCGCCTCGTCCGAGAAGTGAGCCAGAGCACGGGAGTGCCCGGTTCTACGGACCTCAGGCCGCCGGGTCGCTGAAGAGGCGCAGCCGGTGGGCCGTGGCGGCGGCCTCCGTGCGGCCCGAGACGCCGAGCTTTCCCAGGATGTTGGAGACGTGCACGCTCGCCGTCTTCGGCGAGATGTACAGCTCCTCGGCGATCCGCCGGTTGGTGTGGCCCGCGGCGACCAGGCGCAGGACGTCCTGTTCGCGCGGGGTCAGGCCCAGCGCCCGTACGGGATCGGTGTCCGGGCCCGTGAGGGCGGCCCGGCCGGGATCGGCGTCGAGGGCGATACGGGCCCGGGCGGCGAGCTGTTCGGTCTCCTCGGCCAGCGGGCGGGCGCCGAGGCCGGCGGCGAGGGCGTGGGCCCGGGCCAGCGGGCCGGCCGCGGCCGACCGGTCGGCGTGGGCGTCCAGCAGGGCGGCGGCCCAGCCGCACTGCGCGAGCGCCGTCTCGTAGGGCCGCCCGGCCTGCTCGAAGGCGACGGCCGCGCGCCCCCACAGGTCCGGGTTCGTACGGCCCTCGGCGCGCGCCAGCTCGGCGTCGAGCAGCAGACCGTACGCCTGCCAGACGGGCACGATCGTCGGCAGCCGCTTGGCCTCGGCCCGTACGGCGGCCAGGGTCCGCGCCC
>NZ_WWJY01000851.1 GCF_009865405.1 Streptomyces sp. SID3212
CGACGCGCGGGCCGCGTGGGCCGCGCCGCCCCCGTACCCGTACCGCCCGCGCGCCGCCGTCGTACCGATCTGGCGCCGTCCCTGGATGGTCCTCGGCCGCGACACGTTCGCCGGGGACCTGCTGGCCCGGCTCGGCGTACGGAACGTGTACGCGGACCACGCCGAGCGCTACCCGCGCATCCCCCTGGACGAACTGCGCGCGTCCGGCGCCGACCTCGTGGTCCTGCCCGACGAGCCGTACCGTTTCACCGCCGACGACGGCCCCGAGGCCTTCCCCGGGCTGCCCGCCAAGCTGGTCGACGGGCGTTTCCTCACCTGGTACGGGCCGTCCCTGGCCGGGGCGCCTGAGGCCCTGCGAGCAGCGCTCCGCCGATCAGCCCCCGTACCGTGCCCGCGAAGACCGTGACCCAGGCCGTCACCAGCAGGGCGAAGAGGCCCACCGCGAGCCACTGGAAGGCCACCGGACCGGTCCGGTGCGCCAGCGCCTCCGCGCCGGTCACACAGGTGCCGATGGGGAAGGTGAACGCCCACCAGCCCAGCGAGAACGGCATCCCGCGCCGCAGCGCCCGCACCACCAGCGCGGCGGACAGCGCCAGCCACAGCAGCGCGAACCCCATCACCGGCACGCCGTACACCACGGCGAACGCGCCCAGGGCGGGCGCGAGGGAGCCCCCGACCGCCGTCGGCGCCACGTCCGCGAGCCGGCCCACCGCCGTGGTCGACTGACCGAGCGGGC
>NZ_WWJY01000852.1 GCF_009865405.1 Streptomyces sp. SID3212
CCCGCGCCTCACGACGGCGCCCCGCGCCCCCCGCCCCGGCGCCCCTGGGCGCCCCCTCACCTCTCCGCCAGCACCTCCAGCACCCTCGCCGCCACCTCGCGTCCGATCGGGAGCGCCGCCGTCGCCGCCGGGGACGGGGCGTTCAGTACGTGGACCGTGCGCGCCCCCCGGCGGATCAGGAAGTCGTCCGCCAGGGTGCCGTCCCGGAGCACCGCCTGGGCCCGGACCCCGGCCGGCGCCGGGCGCAGGTCCGCGTCCGTCACCGCGGGGAGCAGCCGCCGTACCGCCGTGGCGAACGCCCGCTTCGACAGCGAGCGGTGCAGCTCGCCCGCGCCGTACCGCCAGTGCTTCCGGGCCGTACGCCACGAGCCGGGCCAGCCGAGCGTGCCGGCCAGCTCCCCGGGGCGTACGTCCGACCACCGGTAGCCCTCCCGGGCCAGCGCGGGCACCGCGTTCGGCCCCACGTGCACCCCGCCGTCCACGGACCGCGTCAGATGCACGCCGAGGAACGGGAACGCCGGGTCGGGCACCGGATAGACCAGCCCCCGGACCAGGCCGGGCCGCGCCAGCTCGAAGTACTCGCCCCGGAACGGCACGATCCGCATCCCCGGATCGTCGCCCGTGAGCCGCGCCACCCGGTCGCACTGGAGCCCCGCGCAGTTCACCAGCGCCCGCGCCCGCACGACGGGCCCCGCGCCCCCCGCGCCCGTCCCGTCCCCCGCGCCCGTACGGACC
>NZ_WWJY01000853.1 GCF_009865405.1 Streptomyces sp. SID3212
CGGGGCGAGCCGCAGACCGCCGAGCGCTGGTACCGCGCCGCCATGGACGCGGGCGACGTCAACGGCGCGTACAACCTCGGGCTGCTCTGCGCCGCCCAGGACCGTACCGTCCAGGCCGAGCAGTGGTACCGCCGCGCCGCCTACGCGGGCCACCGCGAGGCCGCCAACGCGCTCGCCGTCCTGCTCCTCCAGGCCGACGACGCGACCGGCGCCGAGCCCTGGTTCTCCAAGGCCGCCGAGGCGGGCAGCGTCGACGCCGCGTTCAACCTGGGCATCCTGCACGCCGGGCGCGACGAGGACCGTACGGCGCTGCGCTGGTACGAGCGCGCGGCGGCGGCCGGGCACACCGAAGCGGCCCTCCAGGTGGGCATCGCCTACCTGCGGGACGGCGACGAGCAGTCCGCCGAGCGCCACCTGCGCTGCGCCGCGGGCGGCGGCAGCGCCGAGGCGGCCTTCCGGCTGGCCACGGTGCTCGACGCGCGCCGCCC
>NZ_WWJY01000854.1 GCF_009865405.1 Streptomyces sp. SID3212
GGCGGCCCGCGCCCACGCCTCGGCGGCCGGGCGGGAGGACGTGCGGTGGACCACGAGGGTGAAGTCGCCCCGGTGGTGGCCCTCGGCGATCGCCTCCGCGGCGGCGGGGAACGCCAGGCCCGCGCCCGGCGGGAGCCGCTGGCTGCCGAGGGCCGAGGAGAAGTAGCCCACCGATTCCAGGCAGATCATCCCGGCGACGCGGCGGGTGCCCACCAACTGCCGTACGGCTTCCCGCGAGCCGATCAGGCCCGTCTCCTCCATGTCGAACAGCATCAGGGTGACGTCCGGCGGCTGGGGCAGCCGCGCGAGGACCCGCGCGGTCTCCAGGACCACCGCGACCCCCGACGCGTTGTCGTCGGCCCCCGGACTGTCCAGCACCGTGTCGAGGTGCGCGCCGACCACGACGGTGGAGCGCGGGCCGGTGCCCTCGCCCCGGCCCCGCGGTCCTGGCGGCTCGGCGCGGAGGTTGGCGCCCG
>NZ_WWJY01000085.1 GCF_009865405.1 Streptomyces sp. SID3212
GCGCCTCGGCCTCTGGCTCCGACCGGGCAGCCGCCCGCGCCCCGGCCCGCGCCGCGTCGACGCACCGGATCTGCGCGGAGGCCGCCGTCAGGGCCCAGACCAGCGCCAGGGTGAACGCCACCAGCGCCGGCACGGCCATCGCCGCCTCCACCGTCACGGACCCCCGGTCGCCCGCCATGAACCGCCTTCGGCCCGTCACACACCGCCCGGGACCCGTCGCGGATCGCCTGCGTCCCGTCGCGGATGAGCCCCGGCCCGTCGCGGCTGCCCCCTGCTCCGTCCCGGACGGGCCGCGGCCCATCCCGGACGGCCCGCAGCCGGTGACGGCTGCCCCGTGGGCCGGCGTGGACGGCCCCAGGCCCGTCCGGGACCGACGTGACCGCCTCCTCGGTCGCCCACGGGCCCTCATCGATCCCTGCTGATCCCTCACCGGTAGCCGACCGTCAGAACGGCGCACTGAGCGCCTCCCCGATCACCGACCGCAGCGCGTCGGAGACCTGTCCGCTGGTGACGACCTTGTAGAACACCGCCGCCAGCGCGGCGGCGGCCAGCGTCACCATGGCGAACTCCGTCGTCGCCATCCCCGCGTCCGTCCGCGTGCCGCGCCGCCGCAGCCACCGCACACCCGCCCGCACCCCCAGGCCGAACCCGCGCATGCCTACCTCCCGTGATCCGTGAAATGAACATGAATTCGAAGAACGAATAACTCCCGGTGCCGTGGACGGCACCCTCGATTCACCCGCCGCTCAGCAGCCCGCCCGCGAGACCGATGACCACCGGCGCCACCCCCACCGCCAGAAACGCGGGCAGGAAGCACAGCCCCACCGGCGCGGTGATCAGCACCTGCGCCCGCTGGGCCCGGGCCACCGCTGTACGGGCCTGTTCCGCTCGGAGGCCTTCGGCCAACCGCGCCACCGGCTCCGCCGCGGGTGCCCCGCTGACGCCGGCCCGCTCCAGACACCTGGCCAGCCCCACCGCGCCCGGTATCGCGCCGAACCTCCCCCACACCGCCGCCGGTTCACCGCCGAGCCGAAGCTCCGCGGCGGTCCGGGCCAACCGGTCCCCGACCGGTCCGCCCAGCGACTCACCGACCGCCTCCGCCGCCTCACGCGGACCCGCCCCGGCGGCGATACAGGCCGCCAGCAGGTCAGCGGCAAGGGGAAGTTGACGCGCCGCCTCGGCCTCGTCGGCGGCGACGGCAGCGTCGTCGGGGGCCCGGCTCCGCAGCCACCGCCACACCCCGTACGCCCCCGCGCACCCCACGATGCAGCCGGTCACGCCTCCGACGAGCACACAGCCGGTGACCGCGGCGGCGAACACCGGGCCCCACCGCCGCGCCCAGGCCCTCACATCCGGCCGCGGTCGTCGCCGCCGTCCGTACTCCACCGCCAGGACCGCCGCGAGCCGCTTGCGCACCCGCCGCTCGTACCGCACCGCCACCACCACGAAGAACAGGCACCCGACAGCGGCCAGCACCCAGCCCACCGCCCACAGCCGATGGGTCAACTCCCCGCTCATGTCCCCACCCCCGTCCGCACGATCCGGCCGGCCCACCACAGACCGGCCCCCTCCAACAGCCCGCCGACCGCAAGACAACCGAGCCCGGCGGGGGTGTGCAGCAGCACGCGCAACGGATCGGCACCGAGCGCCCAGCCCATCGCCAGACCCAACACGGGAAGGAGCGCGAGCACCACGACCGTCGACCACGCGCCGGCCAACTGGGCCCGCAGGCCCTCCCGCTGCTCCCTCTCGGCCCGCAGCGCGGCCTCCAGCCGATCGAGACCGGCGGCGAGACCCGCCCCGCCGTCCACGGCCACCCGCCAGCAGGCAGCGAGCCCCGCCAGGCCCTCGCATCCGGGCTCACGCGCCGCCTGCCGCAACGCCTCAGGCACTT
>NZ_WWJY01000855.1 GCF_009865405.1 Streptomyces sp. SID3212
CGTGACCCCGTGCGGCACCGGCTCGCCCTGCGGGCGGCGCGCCCGGTAGGCGGAACGGTAGGCCGCGGGGGAGGACCCCAGCTGCCGCCGGAAGTGGCCGCGCAGCGCCACGGGGGAGCGGAAGCCGCAGCGGCCCGCCACCTCGTCGACCGAGTAGTCCGAGGTCTCCAGCAGCCGCTGGGCCTGGAGCACCCGCTGCGTGATCAGCCACTGGAGCGGCGCGCTGCCGGTGAGCGAGCGGAACCGCCGGTCGAAGGTCCGCCGGCTCATGTACGCGCGGGCCGCGAGCGTCTCCACGTCGAACTGCTCGTGCAGATGCTCCAGCGCCCAGGCCACCACCTCGGCCAGCGGGTCGGAGCCGATCTCCTCCGGCAGCGACCGGTCGAGATAGCGCTCCTGGCCGCCGCTGCGCCGCGGCGGCACCACCAGCCGGCGGGCCAGCGCGCCCGCGGCCTCCGCGCCGTGGTCCGTCCGGACTATGTGCAGACACAGATCGATTCCGGCCGCCGTGCCGGCGGACGTGAGCACGTCCCCGTCGTCGACGAACAGTTCGCGCGGGTCCACATGGACGGACGGATAGCGCTTGGCCAGCGTCGGCGCGTACATCCAGTGGGTGGTGGCCGGCCGGCCGTCCAGCAGACCGGCCGCCGCCAGCACGAAAGCGCCGGTGCACAGACCCACGATCCGCGCGCCCTCCTCATGCGCCCGGCGTAGCGCGTCGAGCGCTTCCGGGGGCGGCGGTGAGGTGATGGACCGCCAGGCCGGTACGACCACCGTGCCTGCTCTGCTGATGGCCTCCAGGCCGTACGGCGCGCTCAGTTCGAGTCCGCCGGTGGTCCGCAGCGGTCCTTCCTCTCCGGCGCAGACCAACAGGCGGTAGCGCGGAACCCCGGCGTCCTGGCGGTCGATTCCGAACACGGAGAGGGGGATGGAACTCTCGAAGATGGGCCCACCGCTGAAAAGCAGCACGGCGACAACTTCCCGGCGCCTGCGCCCGGAAAGCTTCCGTGCCGACTCCGGTGCGGCAGTGGAGTCCTGGCTCATGTCGCTAAGCCCCCCTCGGTGTTCGCGTCTCCCCGTTCTTGTCGGGCCTCTCGCTCCTGCACGATTCCCCTCGGTTCTGCACGGGTCCCCAGCCTTGGATCCTCATGATCGAATCTACTGTGTCCCGTGGTGCCGGCGTGACAAGTTCTCCCACCGGCGTTATGTCGACAAGGCAACTTGGCGCGAAGCATTCGATCACGAAGCGTTCCACTCGCGGGCCGCGCAGGGAAGTGGGCCTCGCGCGCATGGCCCGTCCCCGTAGGGTGCGGAGGACCGGTTCAGTCCTTTCTTCCCAGG
>NZ_WWJY01000856.1 GCF_009865405.1 Streptomyces sp. SID3212
GGGCCTGCGGTGACCGCCCCGCCCGCGTCGAGGCCGGGACGAACCGCGACGGCTCCGGCTCCGGAGCCGGCTGGGACCGCCCCGGTGACCGGACCAGCCGTGTCGACGGCTGCACCGTGCGGTACGCCTCCGGGCGCCGAACCGGGCGGGACCGCGCCGGTGGTGGCGGCCGTGACGGACCCCACGCCTGGACCGGTCGTGACAGGACCGGTGGTGACCTGACCCGAGCCGGCTCGCCCGGCGGTGGCTGGGCCGCCCGTGTCGAGTACGGGACTGTACGGGACGTTTCCTGACCCGGAGCCGGGCGGAACCGCTCCGGCAGTGACGGGGCCCGTGCCCGGGCCGGTGGTGGCCTGGCTCGTGCCGATTCGCCCTGCGGTAGCCGGGCCGGCCGCGTCGAGGACCGCACCCTGCGGGACGGCTCCGG
>NZ_WWJY01000857.1 GCF_009865405.1 Streptomyces sp. SID3212
GGGGTGTTCGGCCCCGGCGTGGCGGATCCCTGCGGTGCCGCTGGCCCGGGGTGTCCCTGCTGCGGGAACCCGTAACCCGTAGGCAGGGGTGGGGTGTTCGGCCCCGGTGCGGCAGGGGGCTGGTGGCCGGGGGGCTGCTGGGCGGCCGGGCCGGGCTGACCCGGTCGTCCCGGCCGAGGGAAGCCGTAACCGCTGGTGTCCTGATGCGGTTGCGCGGGCCAGCCGTACGGAGGCTGGGGCGCGGGAGCCTGCGGCTGCGCCGGCACGGGCC
>NZ_WWJY01000858.1 GCF_009865405.1 Streptomyces sp. SID3212
GCCGACCCGTACCGCAGGACGGCGGCCGGGCCCACCCGCGCCGCCACCCGGTCGGTGAGCAGGCGGCCGGCGGTCATGGCCGTGGCGAACGCGCCGTACGCGAGTGCGGCCGTGGAGGCGGGCGCTCCGAGGACGTCCTTCACATGGAGGACGCTCCAGTCGTTGGCCACGCCTTCGCTGAGCATCAGCATGAAGGCGAGTACCGCCAGGATCCAGATGCGTGAGGGCGTC
>NZ_WWJY01000859.1 GCF_009865405.1 Streptomyces sp. SID3212
CGGGCTCACGCCCGGGGACGCGGCGCACTGCGCGGCGTACGAGACCGTCAGCGGGCCGGCCACCGCCGCCGTACGCCTCCTCAGCCTCAACCCCTTCGAGGCGACCGCCGTCCTGGCCCGCCTCGCCCCCGAACTGGACGAGGTCGCGGCACGGGCCACCGCGTACGCGGCACGCGCGGCCGACGAGGGCCTCGACGCGCTG
>NZ_WWJY01000860.1 GCF_009865405.1 Streptomyces sp. SID3212
GTGTCCCCCGTCAGCGGGGCCGGCGCGGGGTCGTCCCGGTCCGCCGGGTCCACCGCCTCGCCCGTGCCCTTGCCGCCGCTGCGCGTGGACGGCTGGGGGCCACCGGCGTCCTCCCCCTTGGGGTGCGCGCCGGCCTGCGTACCGAAGAAGTCGAAGCCGCTGCCCGGCCGCCGTGCCGGGCGGCGCTGCGCGGAGTACGGCACGATCGCGGACGCGCCCGGCACCCGCTTGGC
>NZ_WWJY01000086.1 GCF_009865405.1 Streptomyces sp. SID3212
CACCGCGACCGCACCCCCGATCAGCGGCAGCACGGAGTCCCCCCACACGGCGAGCACCCCCGCCACCGGCAGACAGAGCCACTCCCCGCGCAACCGCCGCACCCGCCGGAACACGCCCACCCGCCGCCGCCACGACGCCGCCCACGCCCGCCGGCCGTCCCCCGCACGGCCGCCGTCCGCCCCCTCAGCGTCCACGAACAGCACCGTGGCCCGCCGCGCCGCCGCGCCGCGGTCGACCGTCAGCCAGGCCGCCGCGCCCGCGCAGAGCATCGCCGCGTACGCCGCCGCCGACATCGAAACCGCCGTCACAGGGCACCCCCGATCAGCATCAACAGCCGTGGCCAGCCCCGGTCGTACGCGAACGCCTCCGCGCCCCACCGCAACGCGGGTACCGGCACCACGAGCCCCGCGCCGTCCCGCTCCAGCACGTCCACCTCCGCGAGCCGACGCCGCCCGTCGCGGTCCCGCACCAGATGGATCACCACCGACAGGGCCGCCGCCAACTGGCTGTGCAGCGCCGCCCGGTCCAGCCCCGCCGCCGTCCCGAGCGCCTCCAGCCGCGCGGGGACATCGGCCGCCGTATTGGCGTGCACCGTCCCGCAGCCGCCTTCGTGGCCCGTGTTGAGGGCGGCCAGAAGGCTCGTCACCTCACTCCCCCTCACCTCGCCGACGACCAGCCGGTCCGGCCGCATCCGCAGCGCCTGCCGGACCAGGTCCTCCAGCGTCACCAGGCCCGCGCCCTCCTGATTCGCCGGCCTGGACTCCAGCCGCACCACGTGCGGGTGGTCCGGCCGCAGCTCCGCCGAGTCCTCCGCCAGGACGATCCGCTCCCGCTGACCGACCAGGCCGAGCAACGTCGACAGAAGCGTCGTCTTACCCGTGCCCGTACCACCACTGATCAGGAAGGACTGCCGCGCCTGCACCAGCGCACGCAGCACCCGGTCGCCACCCGGCGGCACCGTCCCCGCCGCGATCAGCTCCCCCAGCGAGAACGCCTTGGGCCGCACCACCCGCAGCGAGAGACACGTCGAACCGACCGCCACCGGAGGCAGCACCGCGTGCATCCGTGTGCCGTCGGGCAGCCGGGCGTCCACCCAGGGCCGCGCGTCGTCCAGCCGCCGCCCGGCCACCGCCGCCAGCCGCTGCGCGAGCCTCCGTACGGAAGCGGCGTCGGCGAACGCCACACCGGTCAGCTCCAGCCCGCCGCCCCGGTCCACCCACACCCGGTCGGGCGCCGAGACCAGGACGTCCGTCACCGAGGGATCGGCGAGCAGGGGCTCCAGCGGCCCCGTGCCCACCAGCTCGCACCTCAACTCCTCCGCCGCGCCAAGCACTTCCGCGTCCCCGAGCAGCCGCCCCTGGGCCCGCAGCGCGGCGGCCA
>NZ_WWJY01000861.1 GCF_009865405.1 Streptomyces sp. SID3212
CGCCGACCCCGCCGCCGCGCTGGAGCGGCTGCGCACCCTGCCTCCCGGCCCGCTCGCGCTGGACGAGCTGATGACCGCGCTCACGTACGCGGCGTACGCGGACACGGAGTTGCCGGGCCCGCTGGCCGACACGCTCTCGCGTCCGGCCGGCCGTCGTGCCCGGTACGCGCCGGGCAGCGCCTACCGCGCCGTGCACGACAGCCGTGGCTTCCGCCGGGTGGGCGGTGCGGACGGTCCCGCGGCGCGGCTGCTCCGTACCTACGCCGCGCTCGGCGCGTCGCCCGCCCACCTGCTCGCGTTCCGGAGCGCGCTCGTCGCCTGGGCGGTCCCGGCCGATCTCCAGTCGCTGCACGAGATCCTGCGCGCCTCCCACCCGCTCGGGATCGGGAACGCGGAGGAGCGCGGCGCGGTGCTGCGGGACGGCGCGGGGCTGCACAACTGGGTCACGGAGTCGGCGCGGAGCGCCGGCTTCCAGAGGTTCGATCCGTACGGTCAGCTGATCCCGCCGCACCGACGGCTGTACGGCGAGCGGATGGCGTACGGGGCGGAGGTCACCGCCGGTGAGCTGGATCTCCCGGGCGACCTCGTGAGGCTGACCGGGGCCGCGCTGGCCGGGACGCTCCCGGCCGGCACCCGCAGGGAGCGGGCGCTCCACGCGTGGCTCCGTACGTACGGCGACACGGGCAGGCGCGCGCTGGCGCGCCTGGCACCGGCCCACCTGACGGCCGTCCATCTCTACGGCGGGCCCGACTACCGGCTGATGAAGGCGTTCCTCAACGGTGAGCGGCTGGGCGCGGGGATGGGCCGCCGCCTGGTACGGCTCAACGTCTGGTCCTTGACCCGGAAGGCGGTGGAGCTCGACGCGCCGGCGTTCCTGCCGACGACGCTCCGCGCGCATCCCGGCCTCGAAGAGCTCTTCGACGACCTGCGGGCCGAGCCGGACCCGGACACGCCGGGCCCGGAGGCGGACGCGCTGCGGGGCCGCTCGGACGTGATCGCGGACTGGCTGTACGCGCGGATGGCGCTGCACGTCGACATGGCGATCGAGGCGCTGGAGATCCTGCCGCCGGTGAACGCGGACGTCTGGTGGGGCGACCGGGGGATACCCGGTTCGCCGGCCGGGCCGCTCACGGACGGGCCGGTCTACGGCCGCGACACCATCACGATGCCGTCCTTCCGCAGCACGTCCCTGGTGCGCGAACGGGCCCACGAGTTCATGACGTGGAGCAAGCAACCGCCCAGCGGCTCCCACCCCGGTCTGGTGCACGTCCCGCGCTCGACGGCCCGCGAGATCACCCCCTTCGTGGCCTCCGTGTCGGAGGCGGAGGTCACGTACCCGCCCGGCGCGTTCTTCCGCGTCACGGGCCGGGGCGTCGTCCCGGGCGGCGAGGGGACGGTGTCGTACGAGTCGATCACCGCCGAGGAGGCCACCTGGACGGGGAGCGGGCGGCGCCCCGCGCCGGTGCTGCGGGAGATACGCGCGGCGGACGGCCGGCTCGTCGGTGCGGCGTCGTTCGACGACGCGGACTGGGCGGTACGGCGGGACGCGTACGCACGGCTGGACGGCGCGACGGGGTTCGTGTCGTGGGAGCGTGACGCGCGGGAACGTCCGGTGGCGACGCTCAGGCCGTTGCCCGGTGGGGGGACCGCCGGGGGGACGTTCTTCTTCGCCTCGCACGGCGGGGCCGAGGGGCTGGCGCTCGCGGAGGACGGCGGCGGTGTCCTGCGGGACGACGGGTCGTACGCGGGACGGCTGTTGGCGGGGGTACGGAATCGCGGCTTCCGCAGTGTGACCGTGCTGGCGTGCGGTCCCGGTGACGCGCCCGGCAGCGTGGCGGAGGCCAGGGCGCGGGCCGAGCGGCTGGCGGACCTCGTGGGCCTGCCGGTCCACCTGG
>NZ_WWJY01000862.1 GCF_009865405.1 Streptomyces sp. SID3212
ACCGACGCGCCCGTACCCAACCCGCCCCCACCCCGACGCACCCCCACCCGAGCCCACTCCGACCCACCCCGGCCGCCGCACCCGAGCGGGCCCACGAAAACTCCCCGACCCCCTGTCAGTCCCCGGTGCTAACCTGCGCCTTCACCTCACGCACACATCGTGGGGACCCGTTCCCAGGGCCGTACGCGGGGCGCGCCTCCTTCCGCCCCGCCGTCCGCCGGCCCCCGTACCGAGGACCGTCATGCCTCAAGCCGAGCCGTCGGCTCGCCCCCAGTTCCACCCGTACGCCGCCATACCCGCGCTCGTGCCCCTGCGCACCGCCGCCAGGGCCGGGGACCTGCCCGCCGTGGAGAGCTTCTTCGGCGGTCTCACCGACGAGGACGACCGCGCGTACGCCTCCGCCCTCCTGGCGGACCTGACCGGTACGGAGAAGCTGTTCGAGCGGATCGAGGCCGAGGGGTCCGACGCCCCGCTCCCCCGGACCCTCCTCGCCCACCGGTGGGTGGTCGTCGGCTGGAACATCCGCAGCGGGGCCCGCGCCCAGAACGTGTCCCGCCGGCAGTTCGACCAGTTCCACGCCTGGCTGCGCAAGGCCGAGCAGCTCCTGATCGACGTCTGCGCCGAGCACCCCGGCTTCGCCCTCGCCTGGTCCGTACGTCTCACCACCGCGCGCGGTCTGGAGCTGGGCCGGAGCGAGGCGCGCCGCCGCTACGACCGGCTCGCCGAGCACCACCCCCACCACCTCGCCGCGCAGAGGTCGCTGCTCCAGCAGCTGTGCCCCAAGTGGGGAGGGAGCTGGGAGGCCGCGCACGGCTTCGCCCGGGAGCGCGCCGCCGCGGCCCCGGCGGGGAGCGACGCGGGCGTCCTGGTCGCGGAGGTCCACATCGAGCACTGGCTCGACCTGCCCTCGGGCGACGACGCCCGTTACCTCACGTCGGCGGACGTCAGGGACGAACTGGCCGCGGCGGCGGCCTCGTCCGTGCTCCACCCCGACCACCGGCCGACGTTCCGGTCGGTCGAGGCGCACAACCACTTCGCGATGGTGTTCTCGACGGCCGGTGAACACGGCCTGGCCGCGCCGCACTTCCGCGCGATCGGCAACAACGCGACCGAACGCCCGTGGACGTATCTGGGCGACCAGGACGCCGCGTTCACGAAGCACCGCAAGCTCGCACTGGCGAAGGGCTGATCCGATGACGCAGCACACCCCCGCCCCGATGACCACGGACACCGGCGTCACCACAGACACCGGCGTCACCACGGACACCACCGTCACCTCAGACACCGGCGTCACCTCGGACACCGCAGTCACCACGGACACGGGCCTCACCACGGACACCGGCGGCGAGCCCGGCATCCGCCTCACCGAGGTCGACGGCGTCCGGACCCTCCTGGCCGCCGGCAGCGGCGAGATCACCGCCGGGCTCGTCTTCCGCGTGGGCGCCGCCGACGAGACGTACGCCACCTCCGGCATCACCCACCTCGTCGAGCACCTGGCCCTCTTCCGCCACGGCGTGTCCGACCTGCACTACAACGGCGCCACCGCCACCACGTACACGATCTTCCACGCCACCGGCACGGCCGACGAGGTCGTCACGTACCTCAACGGCGTCTGCGACGCGCTGCGCGACCTCCCACTGGAGCGGCTGGAGACCGAGCGCGAGATCCTCCGCACGGAGGCGGCGGGCCGCACCTACGGCCCCAACCACCAGCTGCCGCTGTGGCGTTACGGCGCCCAGGGGTACGGCCTCGTGAGCTACACCGAGCTGGGCGCCTGGCACCTGACCGCCGACGCCGTACGGGACTGGGCCGCGACCCGCTTCACCCGCGACAACGCGGTCCTGTGGATCACCAGCGACACCGTGCCGGACGGGCTGCGCCTCGACCTCCCCTCCGGGCCGCGCCACCCGCTGCCGCCCGTCACCTCCGCGCTGCCCGTCACCCCGGCCTACATCACCGGCGAGGACGGGGGTGTGGTCATGGACGGCATCGTCCGCCGCTCGTCCGCAGCCTCGCTCTTCGCCGACGTCCTGGGCCGGGCCCTCTACGCGGACCTGCGCCAGAAGGGCGGCTACTCGTACGCGACCGCCGGGCACTACAGCCCGCGCGACGCCGACTTCGCCACCGTCACGGCCTACGCCGACGCGCTCCCGCAGAAGCAGGACGCCGTGGTCGGCGGCTTTGTCGACGTCCTCGCCCGGCTCCGGGCCGGCCGCATCGAGCAGGCGGAGCTGGACGCGGCGCGCAACAAGGTCCTCAAGCAGTTCGACCAGCCCGACGCGCACGCCGCGAGCCTGCCCTCGTACGCGCTGAACCTCCTCGTCGACCACCCCAACTCGACCCAGGACGAATACCGCGCCGGGCTGGCCGCCGTCACCGTGGACGACCTGCGCGACGTCGCCCGCGAGCTGCACGCCACGGCCCTGCTCCAGGTCCCCGGCCGGGGCGCCGACTGGGCGGGCTTCACCGAGGCGCCGCAGTTCTCGCCGGAGGCCGACCGCCTCGCCGGGACCCGCCACCAGTCGCACGACGACAAGGGCGCGGTGCTGACGGTGGCCGCCGAGGGGGTCAGTTTCAGCCGCCCCGACGGGGTGATCACCGTCCGGTACGACCAGTGCGCCGCGATGGTCGCCCACCCGGACGGCGGCCGACGCCTCACCGGCCTCGACGGCTTCCAGATCGCCGTGGAGCCCACGCTCTACGCGGGACTGACCCCGGACAGGATCGCGGCGATCGACGCCGGGGTCCCGGCATCGGCGGTGGTACGGGCCCCGGAGCGGACACCGGAACGGATCCCGCAGCCGCGCCCGGCGTCCGAAACGGCGGCAGGCCGGACCGGGACCGGCGGGTGGCGCCGCGTCCCCGCGCCGCTCCTGAAACTGGGCGTGAACGCGGCCTACGTGGTCACCCTGTTCTTCGGCCTGCGCGCCGTCACGCTGACCTGGACGGTCGAGCCGAGGCCGGGCACCGCGTTCGTCGTCCTCCACTGGCTCCTGCTGGGCGGCTCACTGGCCCTCACCAGAGTCCTGCGCAAGGCGCTCGCCACCCGGGAGACTCCCGAGTGATCCCGTGCGTGACAATGGCCGAATGATCACCCCCTATGTCGATCTCAGCCGGGCCGAATGGAGCGCCCTGCGGGACAAGACACCGCTGCCGCTCACCGCCGAGGAGGTCGAGCGGCTGCGGGGGCTCGGGGACGTCATCGACCTCGACGAGGTGCGGGACGTCTACCTGCCGCTCTCCCGGCTGCTGAATCTGTACGTCAAGGCCACGGCCGAGCTGCGCGGCGCGCTCAACACGTTCCTCGGGGACGCGGGCAACGGCCACGGCGCGCAGCGCGGCACGCCGTTCGTCATAGGGGTGGCCGGAAGTGTCGCCGTCGGGAAGTCCACCGTGGCGCGTCTCCTCCAGGCGCTGCTGGCCCGCTGGCCCGAGCACCCCCGCGTCGAGCGGGTGACCACCGACGGCTTCCTGCTGCCGATGCAGGAGCTGGAGGCCCGGGGGCTGATGTCGCGCAAGGGCTTCCCGGAGTCGTACGACCGCCGCGCCCTGACCCGCTTCGTCGCCGACGTGAAGGCGGGGAAGGACGAGGTCACGGCGCCCGTCTACTCGCACCTGATCTACGACATCGTGCCGGGCGAGGTGCTGACCGTACGGCGCCCGGACATCCTGATCGTGGAGGGCATCAACGTCCTCCAGCCGGCGCTCCCCGGCAAGGACGGCAGGACACGGGTCGGGCTCGCCGACTACTTCGACTTCAGTGTGTACGTGGACGCCCGCGCCGAGGACATCGAGAGCTGGTACCTGAACCGCTTCCGCAAGCTGCGCGAGACCGCGTTCCAGGACCCCTCCTCGTACTTCCGCAAGTACACACAGGTGTCGGAGGAGGAGTCGCTGGACTACGCGCGCACGATGTGGCGGACCGTCAACCAACCGAACCTGCTGGAAAACGTCGCCCCGACCCGGGGCCGCGCCACCCTGATCGTCCGCAAGGGCCCGGACCACAAGGTCCAGCGCCTGTCCCTGCGCAAGCTCTGACGACCGCCGGGCGCGGCGGGAGGCCCCGGCAGTCGGAGCGGCCCGCCGGGGGCCCGAAGCTCCCGCCCGGAAAGACCGGCCCTCAGCCCAGCGCCGACTTCACCACGTCCGCCAGCCGCCCCGCCACCGACCGCGCCTGCTCGATGTCGGCCGCCTCGACCATCACCCGTACCAGCGGCTCCGTGCCCGAGGAGCGCAGCAGGACCCGGCCCGTGGAGCCCAGTTCCGCCTCCGCCTCGGCGACGGCGGTCGCCAGGTCCGGGGAGGTGTGCACCCGCGACTTGTCGACGTCGGGGACGTTCACGAGCACCTGCGGCAGCCGATGCATGACGCCCGCCAGGTCGGCGAGCGTGCGGCCGGTCGCGGAGACGCGCGCCGCCAGCATGAGGCCGGTCAGCGTGCCGTCGCCGGTCGTGGCGTGGTCGAGGACGATGACGTGGCCGGACTGCTCGCCGCCGAGCGCGTACCCGTGCTCCTTCATCGACTCCAGGACGTACCGGTCGCCGACGGCGGTCTCCACCAGGTGGATGCCCTCCCGCTCCATCGCGATCTTGAAGCCGAGGTTGGACATGACCGTGCCGACCACCGCGTCCCCGCGCAGCGTGCCGGCCTCCCGCATGGCCAGGGCCAGGACGGCGAGGATCTGGTCGCCGTCGACCTCCTCGCCCGCCGCGTCCACGGCGAGGCAGCGGTCGGCGTCGCCGTCGTGCGCGATGCCGAGGTCCGCGCCGTGCTCGACCACGGCGGCCCTGAGCAGGTCCAGGTGGGTGGAGCCGCACCCGTCGTTGATGTTCAGCCCGTCCGGCTCGGCGCCGATCGTGACGACCTCGGCCCCGGCGCGCGCGAAGGCCTCCGGCGAGACCCGGGCGGCGGCGCCGTGCGCCTCGTCGAGGACGACCTTGAGGCCGTCGAGCCGGTTCGGCAGGACGCCGATGAGGTGGGCCACGTACCGGTCGAAGCCTTCGTCGTACGAGCGGATCCGGCCGACGCCGCCACCCGTCGGGCGCTCCCACGGCTCGCCGGTGCGGTGCTGCTCGTAGATCGATTCGATACGGTCCTCCAGCTCGTCGGCCAGCTTGTGGCCGCCGCGCGCGAAGAACTTGATGCCGTTGTCCGGCATGGCGTTGTGGCTCGCGGAGAGCATCACGCCGAGGTCGGCGCCCAGCACGCCGGTGAGATACGCCACCGCCGGGGTGGGCAGCACACCGACCCGCAGGACGTCCACACCGGCGCTCGCGAGACCCGCCACCACGGCGGCCTCCAGGAATTCGCCGGAGGCGCGGGGGTCGCGGCCCACCACCGCCGTCGGACGGTGTCCCTCGAACGTCCCCACCTCGCCGAGCACATGTGCCGCCGCGACCGACAGACCGAGCGCGAGCTCCGCCGTCAGATCGGCGTTGGCGACACCGCGCACGCCGTCCGTGCCGAAGAGTCGTCCCACAGCTCTCCCTCCAAAAAACGCACGGAACCGTCCCGGCTCCGCACGTAAAAGCTCCGAAAACGCCAAAACCCAAAGTACTGAGCGTCTGATGCTGTTATACGCCCGAGTAGTTCAAGAAAACGAACGCCCCGGCGGCACGGAGTGCCGCCGGGGCGTTCGAAGACAGACAGACCAACCAGCGTGATTAGCGCTTGCTGTACTGCGGGGCCTTACGGGCCTTCTTGAGACCGGCCTTCTTGCGCTCGACCGCACGGTCGTCACGCGAGAGGAAACCGGCCTTCTTGAGCGGGGCGCGGTTGTTGTCCACGTCCGCCTCGTTCAGCGCGCGGGCCACGCCGAGGCGCAGGGCACCGGCCTGACCGGAGACGCCGCCACCCGAGATGCGGGCGATGACGTCGTAGCGGTTGTCGAGCTCAAGGATCTTGAAGGGGTCGTTCACTTCCTGCTGGTGCACCTTGTTCGGGAAGTAACCCTCGAGGGTGCGACCGTTGATCTTCCACTTGCCGGTGCCCGGAACGATCCGGACGCGGGCGATGGCGTTCTTGCGACGGCCCAGGCCGGCGGCCGGCTGCGGGTCGCCGAAGCGGGACGCCAGGGACTCGGTGGTGTACTCACCCTCGACGGGGACCTCGGACTCGAAGGTCGTCACGGCTTCGAAGGTCTCCTCACCCTCGGCGCTCTCGACGGGGGCTTCAGTAGTGGACTCGGCCACGATTCTCCTCAGATTTCTTTATGTCTTAGGGGGTGGCCGGAACTACTGCGCGACCTGGGTGATCTCGAACGGGACAGGCTGCTGGGCAGCGTGCGGGTGCTGGTCGCCCGCGTAGATCTTCAGCTTCGAGAGCATCTGACGACCCAGGGTGTTCTTCGGGATCATTCCCTTGATGGCCTTCTCGACGGCCTTCTCGGGGTTCTTGGCGAGGAGCTCGTCATAACGGACGGAACGCAGGCCACCCGGGTAACCGGAGTGGCGGTACGCCATCTTCTGGGTCCGCTTGTTGCCGGACAGGTGCACCTTGTCCGCGTTGATGATGACGACGAAGTCGCCGGTGTCAACGTGGGGGGCGTAGATCGCCTTGTGCTTACCGCGCAGAAGGTTGGCGGCAGTGGTCGCCAGACGGCCCAAGACGATGTCCTGGGCGTCGATGACGTGCCACTGGCGTGTCACATCGCCGGGCTTGGGGCTGTACGTACGCACGGTCGTAGCCTTCGCTTCTTCAGTGAGTGGGAACCTGACAAGGCCACCCGGACGATCACGACAGCCATGGCGGCACAACGGGGACGCAACCCGTGTACCTGCCTCTGTCCATCGGCCCGGTGGACCGGCGTAAGGGCCCCTCGCGTGAGAACGACCAAGCCAATACGCATAACGAACCAGCAGAATACCCGGGTGCCCCCGCACGGGTCAAAACGAGCTCCGGGGCCCAACCCAGCCCGTCCGGCGCTTGAGGACCGGGGCCCGGGGCAGAGCCCCGGTTTCGGGAAGGGGCGGGTAGGGGAACAGCCCGCCGCAGGCGCCCCGCCCTACCGCTCCCGCACCACGCGCCGCTCGTCCCACACCGGCTCCGGCGTCTCCCGGACCACGCCATCGGAGCCGAACACCAGGTACCGGTCAAACGCGCGAGCGAACCACCGGTCGTGCGTCACCGCCACCACCGTCCCGTCGTACACCTCAAGCCCGTCCTGCAACGCCTCCGCCGACTCCAGGTCCAGGTTGTCCGTCGGCTCGTCCAGCAGCAACGCCGTCGTCCCCCGCAACTCCAGCAGCAGGATCTGGAAGCGCGCCTGCTGCCCGCCCGAGAGCTTCTCGAACGGCTGGTCCCCCTGCCGCTCCAGCTCGTACCGCCGCAGCACACTCATCGCCCCGCCCCGGTCCTTCGCGTGCTCGGTCCACAGGATGTCGACCAGCGTCCGCCCCAGCAGCTCCGGATGCGCGTGCGTCTGCGCGAAGTGCCCCGGCACCACCCGCGCGCCCAGCTTCCACTCCCCCGTGTGCCGGACGTCCTCCCCCGCCAGCAGCCGCAGGAAGTGCGACTTCCCCGACCCGTTCGACCCGAGGACCGCCACCCGCTCGCCGTAGAAGATCTCCAGCGAGAACGGCTTCATCAGCCCGGTCAGCTCCAGGTCCTTGCAGGTCACCGCCCGTACGCCGGTCCGGCCGCCCTTCAGCCGCATGGTGATCTCCTGCTCGCGCGGCGGCTCCGGCGGCGGTCCCGCGTCCTCGAACTTCTTGAAGCGCGTCTGCATCGCCCGGTAGCGCGAGGCCATGTCGGGGCTGATCGCCGCCTGCTGCCGCAGCCGGTGCACCAGCGCCTTGAGCCGCGCGTGCTCCTCGTCCCAGCGCCGCTTCAGCTCCTCGAAGCGCGCGAAGCGCTCCTTGCGCGCCTGGTGGTACGTACCGAATCCGCCGCCGTGCACCCACACGTCCGAGCCCGCCGGGCTCGGCTCGACACTGACGATCTTCTCGGCGGCCCTGGCCAGCAGCTCCCGGTCGTGGGACACGAAGAGGACCGTCTTACGGGTCTCCTTGAGCTTCTCCTCCAGCCAGCGCTTGCCGGGGACGTCCAGATAGTTGTCCGGCTCGTCCAGGAGCAGCACCTCGTCGGGCCCGCGCAGCAGCGCCTCCAGAACCAGCCGCTTCTGCTCGCCGCCGGACAGCGTGGTCAGCCCCCGGAACTGCGCCTTGTCGTACGGGACACCCAGCGCCGCCATCGTGCACATGTCCCAGACCGTCTCGGCCTCGTACCCCCGCGCCTCCGCCCAGTCGCTCAGCGCCTGCGCGTACCGCATCTGCGCGGCCTCGTCGTCGACCGTCATGATCAGGTGCTCGGCCTCGTCCACCGCCCGCGCCGCCTCGCGGATGCGCGGCTGGGCGACGGAGACCAGCAGGTCACGTACCGTACGGTCGTCGCGCACCGAGCCCACGAACTGCGACATGACACCGAGCCCGCCGCTGACCGTGACCGTCCCGCCGTGCGGTTGCAGCTCCCCCGCGATCAGCCGCAGCAGCGTGGTCTTGCCGGCGCCGTTGGCCCCGACGAGCGCGACGACGGCGCCCTCCCCCACGCGGAACGAAGCGTCGCCGAGCAGCACCCGTCCGTCGGGGAGGTAGTACTCCAGGTGCCCTGCCTCAAGATGTCCCATGGTCCGCATTGTCGGGCCCCCGGTGGCCCAGGCCCAATCGTTTTCTGCCACACGTTCTGTCGCACGCCGGTACGAGCGGGGCCCGCCCGGCCTTAAACTCCCGGCATGAGCTTTGGGCAAGGGGGACCCTCCTGGGGCAGCCCCGGTTCACCGACACCAGGACACGATCCCTACGGATCGCAGGATCCTTACGGATCACAGAGCCCGCACGGATCCCAGAACCCTCACGACCCGTACGGCACACCCGACCCGTACGCCGCTCCCGACCCGTACGCCGCACAGACGCGCGAACCGTACGGCAGCCGGACGCCTGACCCGTACAGCGCGCAGACCCCTGACCCGTACGACAGCCGGACCGCCGACCCGTACAGCGCGCAGACCCCCGACCCGTACGGCAGCCAGACACCCGACTGGGCGGCGCTCGCCGACGCCTCCGCCGGCCGTGCCCGCCGCAAGCGATGGCTGCTGATAGGCGGCGGAGGTCTCGCGACGGCCGCCGTCGTCGCGGTCGTCGCCTCCGTCATCGTGTCCATGAGCAGCAGTGGTGACACCGGTCCCAGCGCGGCCGGGAAGGCGTCCAAGGACGTGCCGCCCGCCGCCTCGACCCCGAGCGAGGCGACCGATCCCGAGCCGTCCTTCCCCTCGGCGTCCCCGCTGCCGCCGCCCGACCCGAAGGACTTCGTCTCCTCCGCCGACAAGGACACCGCGCCGCTCTCGGCCGACACCCTGTTCCCCGGCGCGAAGCTGACGATGGAGGGGCGCGAGTACAAGAAGGGCGCGACCACCCGTACGACCAACTGCGCGGCCTCCGCGCAGGGCGCCCTCGGCTCGATCCTCGCCTCCAACAGCTGTGACGAGGTGATCCGCGCCACGTACAGCAAGGGCGGGGTCGCCGTCACGATCGGCGTCGCGGTCTTCGAGAAGGAGTCCCAGGCGCTCAAGGCGAAGGGCGAGGCCAGGGACGGCATCGCCTCCCTGGCCGGGAACGGGGTCCCGACCTTCTGCCGGGACGGTGTGATCTGCCGCAAGACGACCAACTCGTTCGGCCGGTACGTGTACTTCACGGTCGGCGGCTTCACCTCGGGCAAGGACGTCACCAAGGCCGACAAGAATGTCTTCACCACCGGCGACGACATCTCGGAGTTCACGTTCCGCCAGATCTACCAGCGCGGCCGTCTCCAGGCCTCGGCGGCGGCGGTCCAGCCCGGCGCGTAGGGCGCGCACGCCGCCGGCCGGGCCCCGCTGTCACACTGGGGGCCCAAGGTCGAACAGCCGGAGGCGTAGCGCATGGCGGTCAGAGTCACCGTGGTGGTCCCGACGTACAACTCGGGGCCGCTCATCAAACCACTGGTCGATTCGATGCTCCGGCAGACGATGCCCCCCGAGGAGTTCGAGGTGCTGTTCGTCGACGACGGCTCGACGGACAACACCCCGGCCCAGCTCGCCGCCCTGGTCGCGGAGCACCCGAACTTCCGCTTCACCGAGATCCCCAACTCCGGTTGGCCCGGCAAGCCCCGCAACGTCGCGATCGAGCTGGCGCGCGGTGAGTACGTGCAGTTCATCGACCACGACGACCTCCTCGGCGACGAGGCGCTCCGCCGGATGTACGACCTCGGCCACGCCAACCGCTCCGACATCGTCATCGGCAAGGTCGTCAGCAACTTCCGGCTGCGCGGCATCCCGCACGCCCTGATGAGCAGGACCCGGGAGTCGTGCACCTTCGAGACGGCGCCGCTGCACGACAGCCTGACGGTCCACAAGATGTACCGGACGGCCTTCCTGCGGGAGCAGGAGATCCGCTTCCCCGTCGGGCACTTCGTCGGCGAGGACCTGCTGTTCATGGTGCCCGCCGTGTTCCGCGCGGCGTCCGTCTCCGTCGTCGGCGACTACCCCTGCTACTACTACCTGGAGCGGGAGGACGGCGGCCACACCACCCCCGACCACCTCGATCCGGTCAGCTACAGCGGCAATCTCCGCCAGATCTTCGACGCGCTGCGCGCCGAGACCGGTCCCGGCCCGATGCGCGACAAGTGGCTGCGCCGCTTCTGGCGCGCGGACATGGTCAAGTACCTGAGCGAACCGATCTTCCCCACGTACGAGCCGGAGCAGCGCGGCGCTCTCTTCGGCGCGCTGCGCGAGGTGGCGGAGGAGTACCTGACCGAGGAGGTGTACGAGGGGCTGGCCGGCCTGGAGCGGGCCCGCGCCGCTCTCGTACGGACCGACCGGCCGGAGGCCCTGCTGGAGCTGACCGGGCGGGCGGCGGGGCTGGACGCGGACGTCCGGCTGACGTCGGTGGAGTGGCGGCGGGGGCGGCTGCTGACGCGCTTCGACGCGCGGTTCACCACGGATGCCTCGGGCACGCCCCTGACCCTTCTGCGCCGGGGGGACCGCTGTTTCCTCGACCCCTCCCTCACGGACGGCCTGGTCGAGCCCGTCGACATCACCGACGACCTCAAGCTCTTCCGCGCGGACGTCAGCCTGCGCCACCGGGACAGCTCCGTGGTGTGGCTGCTGCCGCGCGAGATTTCCGTGTCCTTCGAGGAGTTCGAGGAGTTCGAGAAGTTCGAGGAGGAAGTCGGGCAGGAGGCGCCGGGCTTCCAGGACGGTGACGTCCTCGTCCGCCCCGTCGTGCACGGCACGGTCGCCGTCGACCCGGCGCGGGCGGCGGGCGGCGGGCCGCTGGACGACGGCGCCTGGGAGGTGCACGTACGGCTCATGGGACCGGGCCTGAACCGCTTCGGGCGCCCCGGGGCCGGCCCGGCCGGCCCGGACCTCACCCTGCTCGCACCGGCCGTCCTGGAAGGCCTGGACGGCTTGGACGGCCTGGAGGTGGCCGGTGTCCTGGAGGACGGGCTGACCCTGACCGTACGGACGACGGACGCGCCCCCCGGCCCCCGCCCGCCCAAGGTCACCGTGGTCGTGCCCACCGAGGGCGCGGAGCCCGCCGCCGTACAGGACACGCTCGACTCCCTCACCGCGCAGACGCTCCCGGCGGCGGAGTTCGAGGTGGTCCAGGTGCCGGAGGCCGCGCGGCCGGACGGCCCCGGGGAACACGGCACCGGCGAGTACCTGCTGTACATGAAGGCCGGTGACCGCCTGGCCGCCGACGCCCTGGAGCGGCTGTACGGGTACGGCATCGAGCACGACGCGGACATCGTCGTCGGCCGGATGGCGGGGAAGGACCGGGCCGTCCCCCGTGAGCTGTTCGTACGGGACCGGCCGCGCGCCACGTTCGCGAAGGACCCGCTCGCGGACAGCCTGACCGCCAACAAGCTCTTCCACCGCGCGTTCCTCGCCGAGCACGGCCTCCGCTTCCCGGCGGCCGGACTCCCCCTGGGCGAGCAGGCGTTCACGGCGGAGGCGTCCCTGCGCGCGGGCCGTACCGCCGTCCTCGGCGGCGAGGTCTGCTACCACTACGGGCCGAAGCAGGACACCTCCGCCGTCCCGCACGCCGCCTTCTACGGGGCGCTGCGCGCCCTTGTAGTGACCGTGGACGGCCTCACCGAGCCCGGCGGCACCCGGGACCGGCTGCACCGGCGCTGGCTGCGTGTGGAGCTGCTGGACCAGCTGACCGGGAAGCGTTTCCTGGAGAGGGACGACGAGGACCGGCAGGCCCTGTTCGACGCGATCCGGGGCGTCTTCCTGGACGGCGGCATCTCGGAGACGGCGATCGCGGCCCTGACCGCCCCCCGCCGGGTCGCCGTCGGCCTGGTCACCGACAACCGGCTCGACGACCTGGTGGCGCTCGCCCGCTGGGAGACGTCCGTGGCGTGCCGGGCCCGGCTGGACGCGGTGTCGTGGCAGGACGACGGCACGCTCCGGACGGCCTTCACAGCGGAACTGCTCGCCACGGAGGGCCCGTTGGGGGCCACCTCCCCGGACGAGGGACCGGCGGCACTGCTCCCCTCGGGCCTGTCCGACGACCTGGCGGCCCGTTTCGCCCGCGCACCGCTCACCGGCGGCGCGGCACCTGACGCGGCGTCCGCCGTCCTCGTCCTGCGCGAACGCGCGGGCGGTACCGAGTACCGGCTCACGACGGACACCACGGTCCACCGCACCGACGGCACCCTGACCGTCGCCGGAAGCGCCTCCCTCGACCCGGCCACGGCGGCGGGCGGCGCCCCGCTCCGCGACGGCGCCTGGGACCTGTACGTACGCCTCACCGCGCTCGGCTGGACGAAGACCACCAAGCTCGGCTCGTACCGCGCCCCCGACGTCCCCGAGGAACTGACCCCCGTACCGCACCCGACCGCCCAGGACCGCCGGATCACGCCGTACTGGACCAACCCCCACCAGGACCTGGCCCTGCGCGTGGCAGCGCCCCCGGCCCCGAAGGTCCCGGCCCCCGCGCCGAGCCTCATCAACCGCCTCGGCCGCCGCCTGCGCCGAGGCTGACCCGCCACGCGGCCGACACGACGAAGGGGCGGGGCCCCAGGCCCCGCCCCACTCCGCCACCCTCCGCGCCGTCTCCCCCTCAGCAGCAGCTGTCGGGCGGCGCGCCGGGCAGCGTGCGCTTGTTGCGGGCCTCGCGGCTGCGCGCCGCCAGCAACGCGTCGGCCGGGTAGCCGACTTCCTCCAGCGTGAGCCCGTGGGGCCGTACGACATGGACCGCCGAGTCCCGTACCCCCGCGGCCAGGACCTTCGCCGGCCACTCCGGCGGCCGGTGCCCGTCTCCCACGAACAGCAGCGCGCCCACCAGGGACCGCACCATGTTGTGGCAGAACGCGTCGGCCCGCACGGTGGCCGTGACGATCCCGTCGTCACCCCGCACCCACTCCAGCTTCTGGAGCGTACGGATCGTCGTCGCGCCCTCGCGCCGCTTGCAGTACGCGGCGAAGTCGTGCTCCCCGAGCAGCCCCGCCGACGCCTCGTTCATCGCGTCGACGTCCAACGGCCAGTCGTGCCACAGCACATGACCCCGCAACAGCGGATCGACCCCGCCGACGTGGTCGCCCACCCGGTAGGCGTACCGCCGGTAGACCGCCGCGAAGCGCGCGTTGAACCCGGCCGGCGCCTCCTCGGCCTTCCACACCCGGATGTCGTGCGGCAGGCGCCCCGCGAGCCGCCGCAGCAGCTTGTCCGCGTGCTCGGCCCACACGTCCTCCGGCAGGTCGACGTGCGCCACCTGCCCGCGCGCGTGCACCCCGGCGTCCGTACGCCCGGCGACGGTCAGGTCGTACGTACGCGAGGAGCGGGTCACCGTCCGCAGCGCGTCCTCGATCTCGCCCTGGACGGTCCGCCGGGTGGCCTGCCTGGCCCACCCGGAGAAGTCCTTGCCGTCGTACGAGAGGTCCAGCCGTACCCGTACGGACCCGGCCTCCAGGTCACCGCTCACGCGAACTTCCTCCCAAGCCCCTCGGTCAACTCAGCCCCTCACGCGGAACGGGCCCGCCCCCGTGGGGAGCGGACCCGTCCGTCAGCCATCGGCCTGCGCTGTGTGCTCAGGCGTCCTTGGACTCGTCGGCCGCCTCGGCGGGCTTCGCGTCCTCGACCGGCTTGGCGTCCTCGACGGTCTCGTCGGACGACGCGTCCTTCTTCAGGGCGTCTTCCTTGACCGCGCGCTTGGTCGCCGCCTCGGCCTCACCGGTGGCGGCCTGCGCCACGGTCAGGGCCTCGACCAGCTCGATGACCGCCATCGGGGCGTTGTCGCCACGACGGTTGCCGATCTTGGTGATGCGCGTGTAACCACCGGGGCGGTTCTCGTACCTCGGGGCGATCTCGGTGAAGAGCGTGTGCACGACGCTCTTGTCCGTGATCGACTGAAGCACCAGGCGACGGTTGTGGATGTCGCCCTTCTTCGCCTTGGTAATGAAACGCTCCGCGATCGGGCGGACACGCCGGGCCTTGGCCTCGGTCGTGGTGATCTTGCCGTGCTCGAAGAGCGACTTCGCGAGGTTCGCGAGAAGCAGCTTCTCGTGCGCGGCACTGCCGCCCAGACGGGCACCCTTGGCGGGCTTCGGCATGGTGCTACTCCTTCATATCTGCACCGGCCGTATCAGGTACCGATGTCAGTTCCCGCAGGGCGGCCGCCCTGTGGAAGATCGCGTCAAGCCCGTCCGGCGATGGAGGACAAAGCCTCATCCCCGGGGCCCCGGGCTCAGTACTGCTCGGTCTCCACGAAACCCGCGTCCGCGTCGTCGTCCGCGCCAAACGCGTCCGCCGCGGCGGTCGGGTCGAATCCGGGCGGGCTGTCCTTGAGCGCCAGACCCATCCCGGCCAGCTTCGCCTTGACCTCGTCGATCGACTTCGCACCGAAATTGCGGATGTCGAGCAGGTCCGCCTCGGAGCGAGCCACCAGTTCACCCACGGAGTGGATGCCCTCGCGCTTGAGGCAGTTGTACGACCGGACTGTGAGCTCCAGCTCCTCGATCGGCAGCGCCAGATCCGCGGCCAGCGCCGCGTCCGTCGGCGACGGGCCCATGTCGATGCCCTCGGCGTCGATGTTGAGCTCGCGCGCCAGACCGAACAGCTCGACCAGCGTCTTACCGGCGGACGCCATGGCGTCACGCGGCCGCATGGCCTGCTTGGTCTCGACGTCGACGATCAGCTTGTCGAAGTCGGTGCGCTGCTCGACACGGGTCGCCTCGACCTTGTACGTGACCTTGAGCACCGGGGAGTAGATGGAGTCGACCGGGATACGCCCGATCTCCTGGCCCACCTGCTTGTTCTGCACGGCGGAGACGTAGCCGCGACCGCGCTCGACGGTCAGCTCCATCTCCAGCTTGCCCTTGCCGTTCAGCGTCGCCAGGACGAGGTCCGGGTTGTGGACCTCGACACCGGCCGGCGGGGCGATGTCGGCGGCGGTGACCAGGCCGGGGCCCTGCTTGCGCAGGTACATCACGACGGGCTCGTCGTGCTCCGAGGAGACGACGAGCTGCTTGATGTTGAGGATCTGGTCGGTCACGTCCTCCTTGACGCCCGGCACGGTGGTGAACTCGTGCAGGACCCCGTCGATCCGGATGCTGGTGACAGCGGCACCGGGGATCGAGGAGAGCAGCGTACGGCGGAGGGAGTTTCCGAGGGTGTAACCGAAACCGGGCTCCAGCGGCTCGATCACGAACCGGGAGCGGTATTCGTCGACGACCTCTTCGGTCAGCGACGGGCGCTGGGCGATAAGCATTCTGTTGACCTTCCAGTCTTGGCACCCACTATTTGATGCCAACGGAACAAGCGTACGGGCGGCACGGCGCGAATGCGCAGTACCGCCCGCGAGTCATGCGCCACACCCCCTCGGAGGGGGCACGGAGTCAGACGCGGCGACGCTTCGGCGGGCGGCAGCCGTTGTGCGGGGTGGGGGTGACGTCCTGGATCGAACCCACCTCGAGGCCGGTGGCCTGGAGCGAGCGGATCGCGGTCTCACGGCCGGAGCCGGGACCCTTCACGAAGACGTCGACCTTGCGCATGCCGTGCTCCTGCGCGCGACGGGCGGCCGACTCGGCAGCCATCTGCGCGGCGAAGGGCGTGGACTTGCGCGAACCCTTGAAGCCGACGTGACCGGCGGAGGCCCAGGAGATCACATTGCCCGAAGGGTCCGTGATCGAGACGATCGTGTTGTTGAACGTGCTCTTGATGTGGGCGTGCCCATGAGCGACGTTCTTCTTTTCCTTGCGGCGCACCTTCTTGGCTGCGCCCTGACGGCCCTTAGGAGGCATGTATTTACTCCTGCGTGGAGGTGATCGGTCCTACAGCGAAGACCGCTGGTGAGCGTCCGCTGAGGACTACTTCTTGCCCGGCTTCTTCTTGCCGGCGATGGCGCGACGCGGACCCTTGCGGGTACGAGCGTTCGTGCTGGTGCGCTGACCGTGCACCGGCAGGCCACGACGGTGACGCAGACCCTGGTAGCAGCCGATCTCGACCTTGCGGCGGATGTCGGCGGCGATCTCGCGACGAAGGTCACCCTCGGTCTTGAGGTTGGCGTCCACGTATTCGCGGATCTTGACGAGGTCTTCCTCGGCAAGGTCGCGGACGCGGATGTCAGGGTTGACACCTGCGGCGGCGAGGGTCTCCTTGGACCGGGTGCGCCCGATGCCGAAGACGTAGGTGAGGGCGACCTCGACGCGCTTTTCGCGCGGGAGGTCAACGCCTGCGAGGCGTGCCATTCATGGCTCCTGATGATTCGGAGGTCTTCCGCAGTCTCTGTCCCGGCTGCCGTACGCGTACGTACGGTCCGGGTCCCCGGCCTCCGCCGGAGGTGTCGGTCCTCTTTACGAGGAGCCGGACACTGCGTAATTACGAGTTGCTCGCGTCACGCGAAGTACTGCGAGAGGCAGGCGGTCGTGCGTCAGCCCTGGCGCTGCTTGTGGCGCAGGTTGTCGCAGATGACCATGACCCGGCCGTGACGGCGGATCACCTTGCACTTGTCGCAGATCTTCTTGACGCTCGGCTTGACCTTCATGGAATTGAGGTTCTCCGGGTCAGTGCGGACGCCCCCTGGACAGGGACGACTGCAAGATCTACTTGTATCGGTAGACGATCCGGCCACGCGTCAGGTCGTACGGAGACAGCTCCACCACAACCCGGTCATCGGGCAGGATCCGGATGTAGTGCATCCGCATCTTGCCGCTGATGTGCGCGAGGACCTTGTGACCGTTCTGGAGCTCCACCCTGAACATCGCATTCGGGAGGGACTCGATCACGGTGCCCTCAATTTCGATGGCACCTTGCTTCTTGGCCACGCTTCGCCCTTCGAATCGGCTACCTTGATCGTCTCCGGCGGCCGCATGCGGACACACGGGTACACCAGAGCCGACGCGTCAGTCTACGGCAGCCCACTCGAAAAGACGAATCCGTCCAGTCTGCCCATGCCCCGAGATCCTTAAGCGGCACAAGGGCCCACAGCCGTCGCGCCCGCTCTACGCCAGGGGATCCGGCGCCGCCGTCACACCCAGCTCCGCGAGCTTCGCCCTACCGCCGTCCGGGGACGTCAGGACCAGCGGGCCGGCCTCCGTGAGGGCGATCGAGTGCTCCCAGTGCGAGGACCAGGTGCCGTCCGTCGTGATGACCGTCCACTCGTCCGCCAGCACCTCCGTGTGGGGCGTGCCGAGCGAGACCATGGGCTCGATCGCCAGGCAGAAGCCGGGGACCAGCTTGGGGCCCTTGCCGCGCTTCCGGGAGACGTAGTTCAGCAGGTGCGGGTCCATGTGCATCTCCGTACCGATGCCGTGGCCGCCGTAGTCCTCGACGATGCCGTACTTCCCGCCGCCCGGCCTGGGCTGCCTGCGGATGTACGTCTCGATCGCCCGGGACACGTCCACCAGGCGGTTGCCGGCCTTCATCGCCGCGATGCCGGCCCACATCGACTCCTCGGTCACCCGGGACAGCTCGATCAGCTCCGGAGCGTGACCGGTGCCCACGAAGGCCGTGAAGGCCGCGTCCCCGTGCCAGCCGTCCACGATCGCGCCGGCGTCGATCGAGATGATGTCCCCGTCCTTGAGGACGGTCTTCTCGTCGGGGATGCCATGCACGACGACCTCGTTGACCGAAGTGCAGATCGTCGCGGGGAACCCGCCGTACCCGAGGAAGTTCGGCTTCGCGCCGTGCGCGGCCAGCACCTTGCGGGCGACCATGTCCAGATCCTTGGTGGTGGCACCCGGCACCGCGGCCTCCGCGGTGGCCGCGTGGACCGCGGCGACGACCAGCCCCGCCTCGCGCATCTTCGCGATCTGCTCGGGAGTCTTGATCTCCACCATGGCTCTGCTGCCTTCCACCTGACTCGTACGACCGGAACTCAACAGTAAAGCCGTGGCGTCCCTGGGGACGCCACGGCCGTACCGCGTGAAAAACCCTGTGCGACCGCGGTTACGCGGCCTCGTCGCTCCTGAGCGCTTCCATCGCGCGGTCGGTCACCTCGGTGACCGTACCGAGCGCGGAGATCGTCACCACCAGGCCCTGGGCCTTGTAGTGGTCGATGATCGGCTCGGTCTGCGTGTGGTAGACCTCCAGCCGTCTGCGCACCGTCTCCTCGGAGTCGTCGTCGCGCTGGTACAGCTCGCCCCCGCAGATGTCACAGACACCCTCCGTCTTCGGAGGCTGGTTCGCGACGTGGAAGACGTGGGCGCTGTCGTTGCGGCAGATGCGCCGCCCCGCGATGCGCCGTACGACCTCGTCCTCGGGGATCTCCAGGTCCAGCACCGCGTCCAGCTTCACGCCGTCCGCCGCGAGGGCCTTGTCCAGTGCTTCCGCCTGCGACACGTTGCGCGGAAAGCCGTCGAGCAGGAAGCCCTTCTCGGCGTCCGGGCGGCTCATCCGGTCTCGTGCCATCGCGATCGTGACCTCGTCGGGTACCAGGTTTCCCGCGTCCATGTAGGACTTCGCCTGTTTGCCGAGCTCTGTGCCCTGGCTGATGTTGGCGCGGAAAAGGTCGCCCGTGGAAATGTGTGGGATCGACAGGTTCTTGGCGAGGAACGCGGCCTGCGTACCCTTGCCGGCACCGGGCGGCCCGACGAGGACGATTCGCATCAGCGGAGGAACCCTTCGTAATTGCGCTGCTGAAGCTGGCTCTCGATCTGCTTCACGGTTTCCAGACCCACACCCACGATGATCAGGATGCTTGTCCCGCCGAACGGGAAGTTCTGGTTCGCACCGCCGAAGCCTGCCAACGCCATCGTCGGGACAAGAGCAATCAGACCCAGGTACAGCGAGCCCGGCCAAGTGATCCTGTTGAGCACGTAGCTCAGGTACTCGGCGGTAGGGCGACCAGCCCGGATACCCGGGATGAAGCCACCATACTTCTTCATGTTGTCCGCTACTTCTTCGGGGTTGAAGGAAATCGCCACGTAGAAGAACGCGAAGAACACGATGAGCAAGAAGTAGGTCGCGATGTAGTACGGGTGGTCACCCTTGACGAAGTGCGCCTCGATCCAGGTCTTCCAGCCGGACTGCGAGCTGGAGAACTGGGCGATCAGAGCGGGGATGTAGAGCAGCGACGAGGCGAAGATGACGGGGATCACACCCGCCTGGTTCACCTTGAGGGGGATGTACGTCGACGTACCGCCGTACGACCTCCGGCCGATCATGCGCTTCGCGTACTGGACGGGGATCCGGCGCTGCGCCTGCTCGACGAAGACGACCAGGCCCACCATGACGAAGCCGATCAGGATGACCGTACCGAACTCGATCCAGCCCTTGGCGAGCGTGCCGCTCTGCTTGATGGCCCAGAGGGCGCCCGGGAAGCCGGCCGCGATCGAGATGAACATCAGGATGGACATGCCGTTGCCGATGCCCTTGTCGGTGATGAGCTCACCGAGCCACATGACGGCGGCGGTACCGGCGGTCATCGTGATCACCATCGTGACGGTGACGAAGATCGACTGGTCGGGGACGATCTGCCCGGCCACCGGGCAGCCGCTGAAGAGCGCGCCGCTGCGGGCCGTGGCGACCAGGCCGGTGCCCTGGAGCACGGCGAGGGCGACGGTCAGGTACCGGGTGTACTGCGTGATCTTCGACTGGCCGGACGAGCCTTCCTTCTTGAGGGCTTCCAGCCGTGGGATGACCACGGTCAGCAGCTGAAGGATGATGCTCGCCGTGATGTACGGCATGATGCCGAGCGCGAAGATCGTGATCTGCAACAACGCGCCGCCGCTGAACATGTTCACGAGCCCGAAGAGGCTGTTGTTGCCCTTTTGAGCCGCGTCGATACATGTCTGGACATTCTCGTAGCTGACCCCGGGGACGGGGATGTGCGCCCCGAGCCGGTACAGCACGATGATGGCGAGTGTGAAGAGCAGCTTCTTGCGCAGGTCGGGCGTCTTGAACGCCCGGGCGAACGCGGTGAGCACGGTGCCTCCTGCGACCCCCGCGCTACTGCGTCAGAGGTGACGGTATTGAGGATCGACGGATAAGGGACGAGCGGGTCCTGCGGGTCAACGAGCGGACACCGCGTGAAGTGCCCGTGAGGACACATCGCGCGGCGGTGGACCGGAAGCGGGCTCCCGGCCTCAATACAGCAATAATGCACGCCACCTTACCGGCGACTGTGCCCACCATGGAACGACCAACCGGGGATGCCCCTTTTGAGAGGCACCCCCGGTTGGGTGTTCAGGTCATCGGGTCGTCTCAGACGAGCTCGGTGACGGAGCCGCCCGCGGCGGCGATCTTCTCCTTGGCGGAGCCGGAAACGGCGTTCACCGAAACCGTCAGCGCCACGGAGATCTCGCCCTGGCCCAGGACCTTGACGAGACTGTTCTTGCGTACCGCACCCTTGGTGACCAGATCGGCCACCGTGACCTCGCCGCCCTCGGGGTAGAGGTCGGAGAGCTTGTCCAGGTTCACCACCTGGTACTCGGTGCGGAACGGGTTCTTGAAGCCCTTGAGCTTCGGCAGACGCATGTGGAGGGGCATCTGCCCGCCCTCGAAGCGTGCCGGAACCTGGTAACGGGCCTTGGTGCCCTTGGTGCCACGACCAGCGGTCTTACCCTTGGACGCCTCACCACGACCCACACGGGTCTTGGCGGTCTTGGCTCCCGGGGCGGGACGCAGGTCGTGGGCCTTCAGCGGCTTGCTCTCAGCCATCAGTCGACCTCCTCAACCGTCACGAGGTGGCGGACGGTGTGCACCATGCCGCGGAACTCGGGGCGGTCCTCCTTGACGACCGTGTCGTTCACTCGCTTGAGGCCGAGCGAACGCAGGGTGTCGCGGTGGTTCTGCTTGCTTCCGATGAACGACCGGGTCTGCGTGATCTGGAGGCGCGCCATCAGACACCCGCTCCCGCAGCACGCGCACGCAGCATCGCCGCGGGGGCGACGTCCTCGAGGGGCAGACCGCGGCGGGCCGCGATCTCCTCGGGACGCTGCAGGCCCTTGAGGGCCGCCACGGTGGCGTGCACGATGTTGATCGCGTTGTCCGAGCCGAGCGACTTCGACAGGATGTCGTGGACGCCGGCGCATTCGAGCACCGCGCGCACCGGGCCACCCGCGATCACGCCGGTACCGGGGGAAGCGGGCTTGAGCAGGACAACGCCCGCAGCCTTCTCGCCCTGGATCGGGTGCGGGATGGTGCCCTGGATGCGGGGAACCTTGAAGAAGGCCTTCTTGGCCTCTTCGACGCCCTTGGCGATGGCGGCCGGAACTTCCTTGGCCTTGCCGTAACCGACGCCGACGGTACCGTCACCGTCGCCCACCACGACCAGCGCGGTGAAGCTGAAGCGACGACCACCCTTCACAACCTTGGCGACGCGGTTGATCGCGACAACGCGCTCAACGTACGCGGTCTTCTCGGCCGGCGAACCGTCGCGACCCTTCCGGTCCCGTCGCTCGCCGCCACCGGCACCGCTTCCGCGGCGCTGGGGTCCAGCCATTGGATCTACCTCTCTCTGTTACGTCCGCTAGCTCCGGAACCGGGGCTCAGAACTTCAGCCCGGCTTCGCGGGCGGCGTCAGCCAGAGCGGCAATCCGCCCGGCGTACTGGTTGCCACCACGGTCGAACACGACGGCCTCGATACCGGCGGCCTTCGCACGCTCGGCGACCAGGGCCCCGACCTGCTTGGCCTGGGCGCTCTTGTCGCCGTCGGTCCCGCGGATCGAAGTGTCCAGAGTCGACGCCGAGGCGAGCGTGTGGCCCGCGATGTCGTCGACGACCTGAGCCACCATGTGGCGGTTGGAACGCGTCACAACGAGGCGGGGGCGCTCCTGCGTGCCCGAGACCTTCTTGCGGACGCGAATGTGACGGCGCTTGATGGCAGCGGCCTTGTAGGCCTTGCCCTTGGCGATCTTCACACCGAATGCCATGGCTACTTACCAGCCTTTCCGACCTTGCGGCGGATGACCTCGCCCGCGTACCGGACACCCTTGGCCTTGTAGGGGTCGGGCTTCCGCAGCTTGCGGATTGTGGCGGCGACCTCGCCGACCCTCTGCTTGTCGATGCCTTCGACGGAGAACTTCGTCGGTGTCTCCACCTTGAAGGTGATTCCCTCGGGGGCCTCGATGAGGATCGGGTGGCTGTAGCCCAGGGCGAACTCCAGGTTGGAGCCCTTCGCCTGGACTCGGTAACCGACACCGCTGATCTCGAGCGCCTTGACGTAACCCTGGGTCACGCCGGTGATCATGTTCGCCACCAGCGTGCGGGACAGGCCGTGGAAGGCCTTGTTCTGACGCTCGTCGTTGGGGCGCAGCACCTGAAGGGTGCCGTCCTCGCCCTTGGTGACCTCGATCGGCGCGACGACGGTGTGCGAGAGGGTGCCCTTGGGACCCTTCACGCTGACCGTGCGGCCTTCGATGGTGACGTCCACACCGGCGGGAACCTGGATGGGGAGCTTGCCGATTCGCGACATGAGCTTTCCTCTCCGTTCCCGACTACCAGACGTAGGCGAGGACTTCCCCACCTACGCCCTTCTTGCTCGCCTGCTGGCCGGTCAGGAGGCCGTGGGACGTGGAGATGATCGCCACGCCCAGGCCGCCGAGAACCTTCGGCAGACTGGTGGACTTCGCGTACACACGCAGACCCGGCTTGGAGATGCGCTTGATGCCGGCGATCGAACGCTCGCGGTTCGGGCCGAACTTCAGCTCCAGGACGAGGTTCTTGCCGACCTCGGCGTCCTCGACCTTCCAGCCGGTGATGAAGCCCTCCTGCTGGAGGATCTCCGCGATGTGCGACTTGATCTTGCTGTGCGGCATCACGACATCGTCGTGGTACGCCGAGTTCGCGTTACGCAGACGCGTGAGCATGTCTGCGATGGGATCAGTCATGGTCATGTATTGGCCTTCGGCCTCTCTCGCCGGGGTTTCCTGTATGCGCCATCCCTCTCCCCGATCAGAGCCGGGACGGGTGCGGTGCGGGGACCTACGGCGTAGTAAGTCGTTATGGACGGCGGGCGCCCAACCCCACAAGCCTACGGCATCTGGGGGAGGGCTCCCGCCAACCAGGTACTTACCGAGAGTTCCAGGTCGGTCCTCGGAAGAGGACTACCAGGAGCTCTTGGTGACGCCCGGCAGCTCGCCGCGGTGGGCCATCTCACGAAGGCACACACGGCACAGGCCGAACTTGCGGTAGACGGAGTGGGGCCGGCCGCAGCGCTGGCAGCGGGTGTAACCGCGCACCGCGAACTTGGGCTTGCGGGCGGCCTTTTCGATCAAAGCCTTCTTCGCCACGGTCAGTTCTCCTTGAACGGGAAGCCGAGGTGACGAAGGAGGGCACGACCCTCGTCGTCGTTGGTCGCCGTGGTCACCACGGTGATGTCCATGCCCCGGACCCGGTCGATCTTGTCCTGGTCGATCTCGTGGAACATGACCTGCTCCGTGAGACCGAAGGTGTAGTTGCCACGGCCGTCGAACTGCTTCGGCGACAGACCGCGGAAGTCACGGATACGCGGCAGCGCGAGCGACAGCGTACGGTCCAGGAACTCCCACATGCGGTCACCGCGGAGGGTGACGTGGCAGCCGATCGGCTGGCCCTCGCGCAGCTTGAACTGCGCGATGGACTTCCGGGCCTTGGTGACGGCCGGCTTCTGGCCCGTGATCGTGGTGAGGTCGCGGATGGCGCCCTCGATCAGCTTGGAGTCGCGGGCGGCGTCGCCCACACCCATGTTGACCACGATCTTGACGAGACCGGGGATCTGCATGACGTTCTCGTACGAGAACTCCTCACGCAGCTTGCCCGTGATCTCCTCGCGGTAGCGCAGCTTCAGACGGGGTGCAGTGGTGGTCGTCATCAGATGTCCTCACCGGTCCGCTTGGCAACGCGGATCTTCTTGCCCTCGTCGTCAAAGCGGTAGCCGACGCGGGTGACGACCTTCTTGCCGTCCTTCTCCACGACCAGCTGAACGTTGCTGACATGGACGGGGGCTTCGGTGGTCACGATGCCGCCGGTCTGCGAACCGCGAGCCGTCTGACCGGCCTTGGTGTGCTTCTTGACCCGGTTGACACCCTCGACGAGAACACGGTTCTGCGTGGGGATGGCCAGAATGACCTTCCCCTGCTTGCCCTTGTCCTTACCGGTGATGACCTGAACCAGGTCGCCCTTCTTGATCTTCATGCTTACAGCACCTCCGGCGCGAGCGAGATGATCTTCATGAACTTCTTCTCGCGCAGCTCACGGCCCACCGGGCCGAAGATACGGGTGCCACGAGGGTCGCCGTCGTTCTTCAGGATGACGGCGGCGTTCTCGTCGAAGCGGATGTACGAGCCGTCCGGACGGCGGCGCTCCTTGACCGTGCGAACGATGACCGCCTTGACGACGTCACCCTTCTTGACGTTCGCACCGGGGATCGCGTCCTTGACGGTGGCGACGATGACGTCGCCGATGCCCGCGTAGCGGCGGCCCGAGCCACCGAGAACACGGATGGTGAGAATTTCCTTCGCACCCGTGTTGTCGGCGACACGAAGTCGCGACTCCTGCTGGATCACGTGTATCTCCTGATCGTCTGCCGGTTCCCCGGGGGGCTGAACACTCCAGCCCCCCGGAGCCTGGCGGAACTACTTCGAAGGTGTGCCTTCGAAGGGATTACTTGGCCTTCTCAAGGATCTCGATGATGCGCCACCGCTTCGTGGCGGACAGCGGCCGGGTCTCCATCAGGAGGACGCGGTCGCCGATGCCGGCGGCGTTCTGCTCGTCGTGCGCCTTGAGCTTGTTCGTACGGCGGATGACCTTGCCGTACAGAGCGTGCTTCACGCGGTCCTCGACGGCGACGACGACGGTCTTGTCCATCTTGTCGCTGACGACCAGACCCTCACGGGTCTTACGGAATCCGCGCTCGGTGCTCGGGGTGTTCTCGGTCACGTTGTTCTCAGTCATCAGGCGCTCTCCACCGTCTCGATGCCCAGCTCGCGCTCACGCATCAGGGTGTAGATCCGCGCGATGTCCTTGCGGACGGCCTTGAGCCGACCGTGGTTCTCGAGCTGGCCCGTCGCCGCCTGGAAGCGGAGATTGAACAGCTCTTCCTTGGCTTCGCGAAGCTTGTTGACAAGCTCCTCGTCGCCCAGTTCGCGCAGCTCGGACGCCTTGGTAACGGCCGCCATCACGACTCACCTGCCTCGCGCCGAACGATCCGGCACTTCATCGGAAGCTTGTGAGCTGCGCGGGTAAGCGCCTCACGCGCAATCTTCTCGTTCGGGTAGGACAGCTCGAACATCACCCGACCGGGCTTGACGTTCGCGATCCACCACTCGGGGGAACCCTTACCGGAACCCATGCGGGTCTCGGCGGGCTTCTTGGTGAGCGGACGGTCCGGGTAGATGTTGATCCAGACCTTGCCGCCACGCTTGATGTGGCGGGTCATCGCGATACGAGCGGCCTCGATCTGACGGTTCGTCACGTATGCCGGGGTCAGCGCCTGGATGCCGTACTCGCCGAACGCAACCTGCGTGCCACCCTTGGACATACCGCTGCGCTTCGGGTGGTGCTGCTTGCGGTGCTTGACCCTACGGGGGATCAGCATGTCGGTCAGGCCTCCGTTCCGCCGGTAGAAGAGGGCGTCGCCTCCGCGGCCGGAGCAGCCGTGGCGTCGGCCTTGGGGGCCTCCGCGCCGGGAGCCTGCTGCGGCTTGCGGCCACCGCGGCCGCCGCGCTCGCCACCACGGCCGCCACCGGCGCCACCGCGGCCGGCGGGA
>NZ_WWJY01000863.1 GCF_009865405.1 Streptomyces sp. SID3212
CCCGGCCCGCCCCGTCCCACCCGGCCCATCCCACCAGGACTCCCACCATGTTCCGTACCGCCCTGCGCAGCGTGCTCGCGCACAAGGCCAGGCTGCTGATGACCGTGCTCGCCGTGATGCTCGGCGTGGCCTTCGTCTCCGGCACCCTGGTCTTCACCGACACCCTCGGCAACGCCTTCAGGAACCAGTCGGCCAAGAGCTACAAGGACGTCTCCGTCGCCGTCAGTTCGCACGACAGCCGTGACGGAGGCGGCCGTGACGACGGCGGCCCGGGGGGCGGCGGACCGGGAGGCGAAGAGGGCGGCGGCCGGACCCCCGGCATCAGCGCCGCGACCCTCAAGAAGCTAGGCGCGCTGGACGGTGTCTCCTCCGTCATCGGCCGGGTCGACGGCTTCGCCGGGGTCGCGGACCAGGACGGCAAGCTGATCGGCAGCGGCTGGTCCAACACCGGCTCCAACTTCGTCCCCGCCAAGGACGGCGAGGACCCCGCGTACACCTTCACCGAGGGCGCGGGCCCGGCGCGGGACGACCAGGTCGCCCTCGACCGCACCACCGCCGACAAGGGCGGGTACCAGGTCGGTGACACGGTGCGGGTCGGCACCAACGGCCCGGTGCGCGAGTTCACCCTCAGCGGCGTCTTCACCACCGAGGACGGCGCGGTCAACGCGGGCGGCAGCCTCGTCCTCTTCGACACCGCCGTGGCGCAGAAGCTCTACCTGGAGCCCGGCTTCTTCAAGGACGCCACCGTCAGCGCCGAGCCGGGCGCCTCCGACGCGGCCGTGCTCGCCGGGGTCAAGGGCCTCCTGCCCGACAACGCCGAGGCGCAGACGGGCAAGCAGCTCGCCGACGACCAGGCCACCGACATCGAGAGCGGTCTCTCCGGCCTCAACCAGATCCTGCTGGCCTTCGCCGCCATCGCGCTGTTCGTCGGTGTCTTCCTCATCTCCAACACCTTCACCATGCTCGTCGCCCAGCGCACCAGGGAGCTGGCCCTGCTGCGTGCCGTCGGCGCCTCGCGCCGCCAGGTCAAGCGCTCCGTGCTGACCGAGGCCGCGGTCGTCGGCCTGATCGCCTCGGCGGTCGGCTTCGTCGTCGGACTGGGGCTGGCGACCGGACTGCGGTCCGCCATGGGCTCGTTCGGCGCGCAGCTCCCCGCCGGACCGCTCGTCGTCTCGCCGACGGCGGTCGCCGCCGCCTTCGGTGTCGGTGTCCTGATCACCCTGCTGGCCGCCTGGCTGCCCGCCCGCCGCGCCGCGAAGATCCCGCCGGTCGCCGCGATGAGCAGCGTGCACGGCCTGGCGACCACCAAGTCGCTGGTGGTACGGAACTCGATCGGCGGCGGACTGGCCCTCATCGGGTCGGCGGCGATCATCGCGGGCGCCGCCGGCGGCTCCGACGGCCGGACCCTCATCGGGATCGGCGCGTTCCTCGCGATGATCGGTGTCATCGTGCTCATCCCGCTGCTCTCGCGCCCGGTCATCGCGCTCGTACGGCCGCTGCTCCGGCGTGTGTTCGGGGTCTCCGGCAAGCTGGCGGCGCAGAACGCGGTGCGCAATCCGCGCCGTACCGGAGCCACCGCCTCCGCGCTGGCCATCGGCCTGACGCTGGTCACCGGGCTCACGGTCATCGGGGTGACGGTCGGGCAGGCCGTGGACAAGATGACCACGGACAACATCCGCGCCGACTACATGGTGCAGATGGCGAGCGGCGGCGGCCTGGACCCGTCGGCGGTGACCGCGCTGGAGAAGGCTCCCGGGGTGAGCGCGCTCTCCCCGCAGCAGTCGGCGGGACTCAAGGTGAAGGGGAAGTTCCACCCCGCCTCGGCCGTCACCCCCGGGGACATCGAGCAGCTGTTCACGGTCACGACCCTCTCCGGCTCCCTGGACACCCTCGCCCGGGGCGAGATCGCGGTCTCCGGCAAGACGGCGAAGTCGAACCACTGGCGGACCGGTGACACCCTGCCGGTGACGTACGACGACGGGAAGAAGGGCTCGCTGCGGATCGGGGCCACGTTCGAGGAGAACGAGTTCCTCGATTCGGTGCTCCTCCCCACGGACGCCGTCGAGGCCCACGAGTCCCGGCCGTACATCAGCCAGGTGTGGGTCAGGACGGACGGCGGCGCGAGCGCCGCTCACGAACAGGCCCTCGTGGACGCGCTGGGCGACAACCCCGGCATCAGCATCATGGACCGCCAGGACATCAGGAACACCTTCGGCGGCTTCATCAACACCGCGCTGAACATCATGTACGGCCTGCTGGCGATGGCCCTGATCATCGCGGTCCTCGGGGTCGTCAACACCCTCGCGATGTCCGTCTTCGAGCGGCAGCAGGAGATCGGCATGCTGCGGGCCATCGGTCTCGACCGGGCGAAGGTGAAGCGCATGATCCGGCTGGAGGCCGTGGTCATCTCGGTTTTCGGCGCGGTGGTCGGGGTGGTGCTCGGGTCGTTCCTGGGCTGGGCGATCGGTCAGACGATCAAGAACGACATCCCGGGATACGCGCTGGTCGTCCCGTGGGAGCGGATCGGGATCTTCCTGCTGCTGGCCGGGGTGGTCGGCGTGCTCGCGGCCCTGTGGCCGGCGCGCAGCGCGGCGCGGCTGAACATGCTGACGGCGATCAAGACCGAATAGCGGAACCCCTGCGGGAGACACGAGCGCCGGACGGGCCTGGAGCCCGTCCGGCGCTCTGTCGCAGCGCTGTGTCAGTGCCCCCCGCGTCAGCGCCAGTCGCGGGCCCGCAACGGCATCCCGGACGCGCCGTTCTCCGGAGGCCGTACGGCCAGGATCTGGTTGACCCCGATCCGGTTGGTCTCGAAGGAGAGGGCGGACGCGGCCATGTAGAGCCGCCACACGCGGGCGCGGCCCGGCGAGGTGGCCCGGACCGCGCGGTCCCAGTGCTTCTCCAGGTTGGCCACCCAGCGGCGCAGGGTCAGCGCGTAGTGCTCTCTTATCGACTCCACGTCACGGGCCTCAAAGCCGGCCTCCTCCAGGGTGGCGACGGTCCGGCCGAGCGGGGCCAGTTCGCCGTCGGGGAAGACGTACGCGTCGATGAAATCGTCTATGCGGTACTCGTCCTCGTTCTTCTCCGGCCGGCGGGCGATCTGGTGGTTGAGCAGCCGGCCGCCCGGCCTGAGGAGGGCGTACAGGTCGTCCGCGTACTCGCGATACTGGACCGAACCCACGTGTTCGGCCATGCCGATGGACGAAATGGCGTCGTACGGACCGTCCTTGACGTCCCGGTAGTCCTGGACGCGGATCTCCACCAGGTCCGCGAGCCCCTCCTCCGCGACGCGCTCGCGCGCGTACGCCGCCTGCTCCCGGGAGAGGGTGATGCCGGTGACCCGGGCGCCGTACTCACGGGCCGCGTGCAGGGCCATCGAGCCCCATCCGCACCCCACGTCGAGCAGCCGGTCCCCCTTCTTGAGCGCGAGCTTGCGGGAGACGAGATCGAGCTTGTCGCGCTGTGCGTCCTCCAGGCTGCTCCCGGCGTCGGGCGCGCCGCCGGTGCCCGGGCCCGCGTCCCAGTAGGCGCAGGAGTAGACCATGGACGGGCCGAGGACCAGGGCGTAGAAGTCGTTGCCCACGTCGTAGTGGTGGCTGATGGCTTCCTTGTCACGGCGCTTGGTGTGCGTGGCGCCGTGCCGCCGCCTGATCTCCTCGGGGGGCGGGGCGGGCGGCGGCCACGGCCCCGCGATCGCGACCAGCCCGCGGGCCGCGGCCCGCATCCGCGGGTCCAGTACGGGATGGACCGCTTCCTTCACGTCATCGCCGCGCTCCCAGATGATCCCGGCGAGTTGCTCCAGCAGCGCGTACAGGTCGCCGTCGACATCGATCTCACCGGCCACCCAGGCGCGGGCCAGGCCCAGTTCGCCGGGCTTCCACAGGAGTCGGCGCAGGGCCCGGCGGTTGCGGATGATGAGGACGGGTGCGTTCGGGGGGCCCGACTCGCTGCCGTCCCAGGCACGGATACGGACCGGGAGCGGCGCCCCCAGCAACTCTTCGGCAAGAGTGGTCAGCCGCGGCGCGGCGTCGGCCATGGCGTACACCTCCGTGGTGGTGGATACCGGACATACACAACGCCAGGTAAACACCGGAGGCGGTCACTTGCAGTCCCGACAGCACGCAATGAGAAGGCAAAATACCTGCATTCACCATGCACTTTTACGCCGGTCGTAGCCGCGCGTACCCGGCCGGGGCGGGCCGGGACGCGGTGAAGGGCCGCCCGCACCACGGATGGCGGGCGGCCCTTCACCGGGTCGCAGTCGTACCGGCGCCGCCGGTCAGGAGGCCTTGGCCTTCTCCTGCGCGGGCTGCGAGGCAGCGGCCGCCGGGGCCGGCTTCGCGGCCTCGTAGAACTCCTCGCGCGGCGTCTCCATGGCGCCCAGCGAGACGACCTCGCGCTTGAGGAACATCGCGAGCGTCCAGTCGGCGAAGACCCGGATCTTGCGGTTCCAGGTCGGCATCGCCATGCCGTGGTAACCACGGTGCATGTACCAGGCCAGCCGGCCCTTGAACTTGATCTTCACCTTGCCGGCGACGATCATCGCGACGCCCTTGTGCAGGCCCAGACCGGCGACCGCGCCCTTGTTGGCGTGGCTGTAGTCCTTCTGCGGGAAGCCCCGCATGCCGGACATCACGTTGTCGCCGAGGACCTTGGCCTGCCGGAGCGCGTGCTGCGCGTTCGGCGGGCACCAGGCGTTCTCCACGCCGGCCTTGCGGGCGGCGAGGTCCGGGACCTGGGCGTTGTCGCCGGCGGCCCAGATGTAGTCGGTGCCCTGGACCTGGAGCTTCTCGCTGGTGTCCACGTGGCCGCGGGGGCCGAGCGGGAGACCGTAGCGGGCGAGCGCCGGGTTCGGCTTGACGCCGGCTGTCCAGACGATCGTGTTGGAGTCGACCTCCAGGCCGTTGTTGAGCACCACATGACCGTCGACGCAGGAGTCCATGCCGGTCTTGAGGTAGATCTCGACGCCGCGGCCCTCGAGGTGCTCCTTGCCCCACGTGCCCAGCTTCGGGCCGACCTCGGGGAGGATCTTGTCGGCGACGTCGACGAGGACGAACCGCATGTCCTCGCGCGTGACGTTCGAGTAGTACTTGGCCGCGTCGCGGGCCAGGTCCTCGACCTCACCGATGGTCTCCGCGCCGGCGAAGCCGCCGCCCACGAAGACGAAGGTCAGCGCTTTGCGGCGGACCTCCTCGTCGGTGGTCGAGTCGGCCTTGTCCAGCTGCTCCAGCACATGGTTGCGCAGGCCGATGGCCTCCTCGATGCCCTTCATGCCGATGCCCTGCTCGGCGAGGCCGGGGATCGGGAAGGTACGGGAGACCGCGCCGAGCGCGACGACCAGGTAGTCGAAGGGCAGCTCGTAGGCCTCGCCGACGAGCGGCGCGACCGTGGCGACCTTGCGGTCCTGGTCGATGGTCGTGACCCGGCCGGTGAGCACCTCCGCCTTCGGCAGGACGCGCCGCAACGGGACGACGACATGCCGGGGCGAGATGCTGCCGGCGGCAGCTTCGGGGAGGAAGGGCTGGTACGTCATGTACGAGCGAGGGTCGACAACCGTGACGGTCGCCTCCCCGTAGCGCATCTTCTTCAGAATGCGACGAGCTGCGTACAGGCCTACGTACCCACCGCCTACAACGAGGATCCTGGGACGCTCCGTGGTGCTCATGCCATCGAGTATCCACCCCCCTCGGAGGGGGTGCTCGTGAGCCCCTTCACAAGGTGTTGGGTACCCCGTGCTACACTGCGCGGCCACCTTACCGGGACGCCCTTTTCCGGCACCGTACCGGAGGGGTGAGTGAGGCCCTGTTCACCCCCCGTGAGCTGCCCCTCTCCCTCTTACACGGAGTGGACCACCCCTCGGGTTCATGCGCGCGTAACGCCCCCGGAACTGTGTCGCATTGAGGTCCGGGGACGCCGTTCGGCCACCGGACGGCCCTACGGAAGACGAAGAGCGTCCAAGCGAGCCGTTTTCCTTGTGAAGAACTTCACGAAGTTTCTCGCGGGGCTCTCCGCGCGGCTCCCCGGAGGTCCGCCGCGACGCCGTGGGCGACGCTGTGAGCGATGCCGTCGAGGATGTCGTGCTCGCTGACGACCACCTCCGCCGCGCCGGTCCTTTCCATGATCGCCAGGAGGATCAGGGAGCCCGCGCCGATCACGTCGACCCGGCCCTCGTGCATCACCGGGATCGCCGCCCGCTCGTCGTGCGTGGCGTGGAGAAGGCGCTCGGTGATCTCCTTCACCCGCGCGAAGGGGACACGGGAGCGGTGGATCGCGGCGGAGTCGTACGCGGGCAGGTCCAGCGCGATCCCGGCGACCGTGGTCACCGAACCGGCGAGCCCCACCAGCGTGCGCGGCTCCGCCAGCGGAACGGTCTCCCCCGCCAGGTCCAGGGCCGCCTCGATGTCGGCGCGCATCGCGGCGACCTCGGCGGCCGTGGGCGGGTCGCTGAGGACGCCGTCGTGCAGGAGGTGCCGCTCGGTCAGCCGTACGCACCCGATGTCCACGGACCGTCCCGCCCTGACCCGGTCGTCGCCGACGACGAACTCCGTGGAGCCGCCGCCGATGTCCACGACGAGGCAGCTGTCCCGGACCGCCAGCTCGCTCGTGGCGCCGGTGAAGGAGAGCGCCGCCTCCTCGTCACCCGTGACGACCTCGGGCTCGACCCCCAGGATGTCCAGGACCCCCCGGACGAACTCGTCGCGGTTCTCCGCGTCGCGGGAGGCGGAGGTCGCCACGAAGCGGATCCTCTCCACCGCGTGCTTGGCGATGACGGCCGCGTACTCACGGCAGGCGGCGAAGGTGCGCTCCAGCGCCTCGGGGGCGAGCCGGCCCGTCCGGTCCACGCCCTGGCCCAGCCGGACGATCCTCATCCGCCGGTCCAGGTCGGTGAGTTCGCCCGTACCGGCATCGATGTCCGCGACGAGCAGGCGGATCGAGTTCGTACCGCAGTCGACGGCCGCGACCCTGGTCATGCGGGATTCCCCTCGGTCGCCCGGTTGTTCTCGGGGGCGGTCGGCCGGCTGTCCTCGGGGGTGATCCGGTCGTCGTCCGGGGCGGCCCCGCACGGCGTCACGCACGGGCCCTTGCGCCACCACTCCGGCAGCATCGCCAGCGCCTCGTCCCCCAGCGGGTTCACGCCGGGGCCCGCCGCCAGCGAGTGGCCGACCAGGACGTGCAGGCACTTCACCCGGTCCGGCATGCCACCGGCGCTGGGAAAGCCCTCCAGGACCTCGATGGCGTCCCGGCGGGCCAGGTAGTCCTCATGGGCCTCGCGGTACGCGGCGGCCAGCTCGGGATCGGTCGCGAGGCGCTCGGACATCTCCTTCATGACGCCGTTCGCCTCCAGCGTGCCGATGGCCGAGGCCGCGCGCGGGCAGGTCAGGTAGTACGTCGTCGGGAAGGGCGTGCCGTCGGGGAGCCGCGGGGCGGTCTCGACGACGTCCGGCTGTCCGCAGGGACAGCGGTGCGCGATGGCCCGCAGTCCGCGGGGCGGGCGGCCCAGTTGTTCCTTGAAAGCCGCGACGTCCGCCTCGGTGGGCTCGGTGCGTTCGGTCTGCGGAGGGGGCGTGTCCATGCCTGCCTAGGTTCTGCGTCGAGTGTTGCGTATGCGGTGCTACGTGTCCGGTGTTACGTGTCCGGGCGGTCCGCGTTGTCCACGCTGTCCAGCACGTTCGAGTACCAGGGGCGGTCGGCCGCGCCCTGGTCCTCGCGTTCCTGCCGCGCCGCGTCCGGATCGATCATCGTGTAGCCGGTGTCGCCCGGCATCACGTAGTGGAGATGTTCGCGGGCCAGCCGCTCGATGTAGGCGTCGTCCTGGAGACGCGCCTTCTCGTCGCGCAGCTCCTCCACCCGCTGCCGCGCCTCGCGCGAGAGCTTCTCCTGGTCGGCGATCTCGTTCTGCTGCGACACGTACTGCCGCATCGGATACGCGAGCGCGACGACCAGCGTGCAGACGACGAGGGCGAGGAAGGCCGCGCGTCCGGTGAGCCGGGAGCGGCGGGCCTGGCGGCGGTTCTGCGAGCGGTAGACACGGGCCGCGGTCTGCTCGCCGAGCACCCGCAGCCTGGTCGCGGTGGAGAACCGGTCCCGGTTCCCGGCCATGGTCCGCCTCCCCTGTCACGTACGTACGTCCCCGGACACGGTACGGGACCGGGGACGGGGACGTACGTACGACGGGCTGGTCGGCGCCTGCCGACCGGCGGGGTCAGCCCTTGAAGCGGGGGAACGCGCTGCGGCCGGCGTACACCGCGGCGTCGTCGAGGATCTCCTCGATGCGCAGCAGCTGGTTGTACTTGGCCACGCGCTCCGAGCGGGCGGGCGCGCCGGTCTTGATCTGGCCGCAGTTGGTGGCGACGGCGAGGTCGGCGATGGTGACGTCCTCGGTCTCGCCGGAGCGGTGGGACATCATGCACTTGAAGCCGCTGCGCTGGGCCAGCTCGACGGCGTCCAGCGTCTCGGTGAGCGAGCCGATCTGGTTGACCTTGACGAGCAGGGCGTTCGCGGAGCCCTCCTCGATGCCGCGGGCGAGGCGCTCGGGGTTGGTGACGAAGAGGTCGTCGCCGACGATCTGGACCTTGGAGCCCAGCTTGTCGGTGAGGACCTTCCAGCCGGCCCAGTCGTCCTCGTACAGCGGGTCCTCGATGGAGACCAGCGGGTAGGAGGCGACGAGCTCCTCGTAGTACTCGGTCAGTTCGGCGGCCGAGCGCGACTTGCCCTCGAACTCGTACTTTCCGTCCTTGTAGAACTCGGACGCGGCGACGTCGAGCGCGAGCGCGATGTCGCGGCCCGGCGCGTAACCGGCTTCCTTGATCGCTTCGAGGATGAGGTCGAGCGCGGCGCGGTTGGAGTCCAGGTTCGGGGCGAAGCCGCCCTCGTCGCCGAGGCCGGTCGACAGGCCCTTGTCCTTCAGGACGCGCTTGAGCGTGTGGTAGACCTCGGCACCCCAGCGCAGGGCCTCGGAGAAGGACTCCGCGCCGATCGGGGCGATCATGAACTCCTGGATGTCCACGTTGGAGTCGGCGTGCGAGCCGCCGTTCAGGATGTTCATCATCGGAACGGGCAGCAGGTGCGCGTTCGGGCCGCCGAGGTAGCGGAAGAGCGGCAGGTCGGAGGCCTCGGAGGCGGCGTGCGCGACGGCGAGGGAGACACCGAGGATGGCGTTGGCGCCGAGCGACGACTTGTCCGGGGTGGCGTCCAGGTCGAACATCGCCTGGTCGATGAGGCGCTGCTCGGTGGCGTCGTACCCGACCAGCTCCGGGCCGATCTGCTCGATGACGGCGAGGACGGCCTTCTCGACACCCTTGCCCTGGTAACGGTTGGGGTCACCGTCGCGGAGTTCAAGGGCCTCGAACGCACCGGTGGAGGCACCGGAGGGGACAGCAGCACGGCCGGTGCTGCCGTCGTCGAGGCCGACCTCGACCTCGACCGTGGGGTTGCCTCGGGAGTCGAGGATTTCCCGGGCTACGACGACGTCGATGGACGGCACGAGCATCTCCTTCATGGGATGTGACGCTTTGGGTGCGGGGCCGCTCGGCCGCGCGACACGAGCCTAACCGGCCCCGGCCCTCCGGCAGGCCGGTGCCCGCCCGCTGGGACGAAATGAAGACGTCATCCTGATGACACGGGGGCGAACGGGCTGCGGCCGGCTGTTCCGGCCGTACGACACCCGGGCGGCCGGAACGGGGAAACCCCGGCCCGCGCGCGTACGGGGGAAGAACGCGCGGGGCCGGGGTGGTCCGGGGGTGGGGCCACGAGGGGGGACGGATGGCCCCGGAGGGGGGTGGGTCAGCTCAGGTGGAGCTGCTGGCCCGGGAAGATCACGTCCGCGTCGGCGACGATGTCCTTGTTCAGGTCGAACAGCTTCTTCCAGCCACCCTTGACGTGGTGACCGGCGGCGATCTTCGAGAGGGTGTCGCCGGACTTGACCTTGTACTCGCCGTCACCCTTCTTGATCGTGGTGGGACGGCTCGTACCGCGCGAGGCCGGCTGCTCGGCGCTCCGTGTCGACGGGGCGGACTGCTGCGGAGTGGACTGCTGCGGCGCAGACTGCCGCGGCTGCGCGGCGGGCTGCTCCGCCGGCTGCGACGGGGCGGCCGGGGCGGAGTCGTTCGAGGCGCCGGAGAGGCCCACACCACAGCTCGGCCACGCGCCCTTGCCCTGGCCCGCGAGGACCTTCTCGGCGACGGCTATCTGCTGCGACTTGGAGGCCTGGTAGGCGTTGGGCGCGTAGGCGGTGCCGCCGTACGCGGCCCAGGTGGAGGGGGTGAACTGGAGCCCGCCGGAGAAGCCGTTGCCGGTGTTGATGGACCAGTTGCCGCCGGACTCGCACGCGGCGACCTGGTCCCACTCGGCGGTGGTCGCGGCGGAGGCGGACGTGGCACCGAGCAGCGGGACCGCGACGGCGGCACCGGTCACCCCGGCGAGCGTGGCGTAACGGACGGCCTTGGACGGACGGCGGTGCTTGGCCTTGGAACGCAGCATGAAGCTATCTCCTCACCGACGCCTGCGAGGTCAGCTGTCGGGTTCGGGCCAAGTGAGTTGCCCGGCCGCGTGCCAGCAGGGCCTCCCGGCCCTCGCTGTACGCGGCTTCACCCCGAGCCGGTCGTCGGCCGTCTCTCGACGGCCGGGGCCGGCACCTAACCTGTGGGTCCCCCGCTCCTGCCTTCGGCGCTTGACGCGACGACTACTCCCCCCGACCGACGGCAGGATTCGGCGTGACGGTCGACGGGGCCCGCGGTGCGAGCGGTTCAGACCGTAGACACAGGTCCCCCTGATGTTCAAAGAGCCCGATCCGGGAAATATCGCCCGAACTCCCCTGTGTTCCGTCTGTGTTTTCGCAGGTGAGGGCCGAAAACATGCCACCTGGGGGCCAAAGGTCCCCTGTTGAGACAAAGAGACCCTTGTCTCACTTGCGCAGAAGTGGACATAGGGTCTCCAACCGCCCCCGGAAACGGACCGGGGGCGGGCCGTGGGCCGGCCGGGGGCAGCCCGTCAACTGCTCCTACTTCACGCCGAGATCGACGGTCTGGCCAGGCAGGATGAGATCGGGGTCGGAGCCGAGCGCGTCCTTGTTCGCCTCGTAGAGCGCGGACCACCCGCCCTCGACGCCGTTCTCGTCCGCGATACGCCACAGGCAGTCACCGGGGCGGACGACGTATTCGCCGTCGGGGGTGCCGGCGACATCGGCCTTCACGCCTTCCGCGTCACGTGTCAGTCCGTCACCTCGGGAGGCGTGACGCCCGGATTCACGCTCTTCGCCCGAGTTGTCCGGCGTGAGGCCGGTCGCGCCGGGGGTCGCCGAGTCCTCGGGGGCCGCGCCGCCGCGGTGCTTGCCCTTGACGGTGTCCGTGGTGGCCCGGGAGGAGGGGGTGGCCGAGCGGGAAGGGCTCGGGGTGCCCGTGTCCGTGGCGCCGCTCTCCGTACCGTCGCCGCCGTCCCGTTCGCCGCCCGCGCTCTTCGCACTGCCCGAGGGGGTGCTGCTGGCGGAGGGGGCGCTGTCGGGGCTGCTCGGGGTGGTGTCGGAGCCTTCCGCCCGGTCCGTGTCCGACGCGCCGCCGGGGCCGGTGGACGCCTCGGGGCTCGCGGACTCCTCGACCGTGCCGGGGGCCGCTCCGGGGTCGACCAGGGGCTCCGCGGTGTTCTTCAGGAGTCCGGCGACGGGCGCGCAGCTGGCCCAGGCCGACGGGCCCTGCGCGTCGAGGACCTTCTCGGCGACCGCTATCTGCTGCGAGCGGCTGGCGAGGTCGGGGCGGGTCGCGTAGTCGCCGCCACCGAAGTCGTCCCAGGTCTCCTGGGCGATCTGGAGTCCGCCGAAGAAACCGTTGCCGAGGTCCGCGCTCCACGCGCCCCCGCTCTCGCAGTCGGCGACGCGGTCCCAGGTGGAGGCGTCCGCCGCGCTGGCGGAGGTGGCGCCGAGGAGGGGGATCGCGATCGCGGAGCCGGTCACCCCCGCCGCGACGATCAGAGCGGGCGCCTGGCGGGGGCGACGGTGTCGGCCGTTCGCGGACATGCGGTTGCCTTCCGTGTGCCGTACGACGCAGGGAGCGTCACACGTGAAATCGACTACAGCGTGTGGCTGCTGAGCTGTCGGTGAAGGTAGCCGGACTCGAACGCTTGTCACAAGTCGATGCAGGGGAGATCACGTGAAAGTCACATTCCTGACGGCCAGTCAGTTATTTCACGACGGTCAATCAGCTGGGCAAAGGCGTGAACTGCACCGGAAGTGTGCGCAATCCACGCATGATGAGCCCGCCCCGCCACCGCAAATCGGCCGGATCCCCCGCAAGTCGCATGTCGGGCAGGCGCGTCAGCAGCGTGCCGAGCGCCGCCTGTCCCTCCAGGCGGGCGAGCGGCGCGCCGACGCAGTAGTGGATGCCGTGTCCGTAACCCAGATGCTGATTGTCACGCCGTGCGAGATCCAGCCGGTCCGGATCCTCGAACCGCGCGGGGTCCCGGTCGGCCGCCGCGAGGACGACCAGGACCGGATCGCCGGTGGCGACCTCCTGCCCGCCGAGCGTCAGCGGCTCGGTGGCGTACCGCCACGTCGCCAGCTCCACCGGCCCGTCGTACCGCAGCAGTTCCTCGACGCCGGTCGCCAGCAGGCCGCTCTCGCCCGCGTCGAGCGACGCCTGGAGCAGCGCGCGCTGCTCCGGGTGGCGCAGCAGCGCGTACATGCCGTTCCCGATGAGGTTGACGGTGGTCTCGAACCCGGCGAAGAGGAGGATGAAGGCCATCGCGGCGGCCTCGTTCTCGGTGAGGTGCTCGCCGTGGTCGCTCGACCGGATCAGGTCGGAGATCAGGTCGTCGCCGGGGTTCTCCCTCTTACGGTGGATGAGTTCGGCGAGATAGTTCCGCATCTTCTTGACCGACCGCGCGACGCCGCCACGCGGGCCGCCGCCGTGGCGGATCATCATCCCGGCCCAGTCCCGGAAGTCGTCCTGGTCCTCGCGCGGCACCCCGAGCAGGTCGCAGATCGCGTAGATGGGGAGAGGGAAGGCGAAGTCGTGGATGAGGTCCGCCTCGCCCTTCGCCGCGAAACCGTCGATGAGGCGGTCCGTCAATTCCTGCACGCGTGGTGCGAATTGAGCCACGCGGCGGGGGGTGAACGCCTTGGAGACGAGCCGCCGCAGCCGGGTGTGGTCCGGTGGGTCGATGTTCAGCAGATGGGTCATCAGCTCGGCGTTGCGCTCCCCCGGGATCCCCGTCCTCCCCTTGGCGTGCGCCGACCCGGCGTGGTGGACGGGGTTCTTGGAGAGCCGGGGGTCGGCGAGCGCCCGCTTGGCGTCGGCGTACCGGGTGACGAGCCAGGCCTCCACGCCGCTGGGCAGCTCGGTCCGGTGGACGGGTGCGTGCTCGCGCAGCCAGGCGTAGGCGGGGTAGGGGTCGGTGGCGAACTCCCAGGTGAAGAGCTCGGGCGCGTCGGGGGTGGACATGCCTCGACAGTAATCGTGGCTGGTTCGGGTTGTGAGTACGGGCTGTGGGGACGGGCTACTCCGCGAGGCCCTCCGCGGCGCGGATCGCGTCCCGGTACGTGCGCGCGGCGGCGCGCAGGGCGGTCTCCGGGTCGACGCCGGTGCGTTCCGCCTCCATGGCCAGGGCGAGGAGTCTGAACCCGATGCCGTCGCCCGCCGGGGGCCGTACGTCCAGTCCCGCCGTACGGACCCGGCCCGCGAGCTTGGCCGCCAGGGCGAGGCCGGGCTGGCCCAGCGGGACGCCGTCGGTGACCGAATCGCGCTGCTTCTCGATCGCCTTGGTCCGCAGCCAGTGCGCCTTGACGTCCTCGGGGGTCTCGGCGGTCTCGTCGCCGAAGACGTGGGGGTGGCGGTGGATGAGCTTGTCCACGAGCGTGCCGGCGACGTCGTCGATGGAGAACGGCTCGATGCCGTCGTCCAGGCCGTCCTGGGCGATGCGGGCGTGGAAGACCACCTGGAGCAGGACGTCCCCCAGCTCCTCGCGCAGCTCGTCGCCGTCGCCGTCCTCGATCGCCTCGGCCAGTTCGTACGCCTCCTCGATGCCGTACTTGGCGAGGCCCCGGTGCGTCTGGACCGAGGACCACGGGCACTCGGCGCGGATGCGGTCCATGACCTGGACGAGGTCGAGGAGCCGGGCGCCGGGGAGATCGTACGAGCCGGGGAGCAGCTCCAGGTCCGGCATCTGGACGCGGCCGGAGCCGGCCAGGCGGGCGAGGCCGTCGGTGAGCACGGTGTCCGTGCCGTCGCCGTCGGCGGTGGGGAGGACCACGACCGTACGGCCGCCGGCGCACTCCTCGACCAGTTCCTGGGCGGTGGGCGCGGTGTGCTCGACGGTGACGCCGGCCTCGCGGAGGTACGGGAGCTGCGGGTGCGCGGGGTCCGCGCAGAGGACCCGGTCGGCGGCGTGCAGGGTCTGCCAGGCGGGCCAGGAGAGGAGGCCGGGGGCGACTCTGTGGCTGGCGGTGAGCAGAACGATGCGGCCGGGAGCCGCGGGGTTCTGGTCGGCGGTGGGAGGTTCTTGGGTCACCTCTTGAACCTACCTCCGGTGTGTGCCGGGCCCGCCCGGCGGGCGGGTCCTCAAGCGCCGGACGGGCTGGGAGTGCGGCAGGTCGGGCCGGGACCGCCCTGCGGGCGGGTTGTCCTCAAGCGCCGGACGGGCTGGATGTGGCCCGCCCGGTGGGTGGGTGTCCTCAAACGCCGGACGGGCTGGAGGGGTGCGGCAGGTCGTCCATGCCCGCCCGGCGGTGGGTGTCACGGGCTGGAGGAACCGGACTACGCGTCCGTCGGCTGTTCCTGCGGGGCCTCTTTGGTCACCTGGGTGATCCACGGGGTCTTCGCGTCGCCCAGCTGGACCTTGCTGTTGTCCCAGCTGCCGTAGCGCGGGTTCACGTCGATGCTCAGCTTCTTGGACGTCGCCGCGAGGCCCGACACCAGCTTCTGCTGGCCCTGCGGTGTCATCGAGTCCGCGCCCAGCGCCGCCCCGACCTTCGTCAGCAGGACGTCACGGCGGATCGCGTCGTCGAGCTGGTCCGGGGTGACCGCGCCCTGCTGGAGCGCCAGCGCGAGGAACTGCTTCTCGCCGCCGGACTGCGCGACCGCCTGCTGCCGGGCCGCCTGGATCTCCTTGCGGCTCACCGTCACGTCGGCGTCGTCCGCCGCCCGCTGGAGGACGCGGTCGAAGATCATGCCGTTCAGCTTGATCTGGCTGAGCCGGCCGGTGTTCTTGATGAGTTCGGCCGACTGGGGCGACGCCTCCTGGGCGGTACGGACGTCCCGTACCGCTCCCTGGAGGGTCGACACCTCGATCCGCTGCCCGCCGACCACCGCCGCGGCCCCGGGATGGGCGTCGCTGCCGCAGGCGGTGAGCAGGGGAGCCGCGGCGAGGAGCGCGACGGAGAAGGAGAGCGCGGTGCGACGGCGGCGGTGCAAAGGGAGCCTCCCGGCGTGATTGTGCGGCGATGCACAAGGCCTTGCAGTGATCGATGTTAGGCAGTCCGCGTGGCAGGGGCCACTGGTTCGACCAACGATTCACCGGGAGATTGGGGTGCGCCCCGCCGGAGAAGTCGCTTCCGGGTCCCGGTCGGGGCGGAGCATGATCGCGCGGGAGACCACAAAAGTGATCGGCACGGCCGCGCCCGCGGCGCCCAGCGGGGCGTAACGGCTGCTGAGGCGCAGCACGTCCACCAGCAGGTAGACACCGCTGGTGGTGATCACGAAGTTCGCGGCGTTGGTGAGGGGGAAGAGCACGAACTTCCGCCAGGTCGGGCGGGTCCGGTAGGTGAAGCGGCTGTTGAGGAAGAAGGAACCGACCATCGAGAGTGTGAACGCGATCACATGCGCGGCGACATACGGCAGCCGGGTCAGCAGGAGCAGGTAGAGGGCGTAGTAGGTCCCGGTGTTCACCAGTCCGACCAGGGCGAACCTGACCAACTGGCCGCGGAGCGTCATCGGGCGCCCCGGAACTGCTGCTGGTGTTCGAGCGCGCGCCGCAGTTCGGCGGGGAGCGGGTGGTACGGGCCGTACGCCCGCTCCGTGTCCCACAGCAGGCTCTGCAACTGCTGCCTCGCCGCCGCGTGGTCGCCCACCGCGAGCAGCAGGTGCCCGATGCGGTGGCGGATCTCGAAGGCCCGGCCCGCGTCGCCGCCCGGCTGCCGCATGCTCTCGTAGTACGGCACCAGCGCACGGTACTCCGCGAGCGCGGCGGCGGTCTCGCCGAGCTGTTCGAGGCACTGCGCGGCCTCGTACCGGAACTGGAGCGCCTGCGGGTCGCCGGCCCCCGCCTCGGCCGTCCGGTCGTCGGCGAGGCGGCGCAACTCCGGGAGCGCGCGCCGGTACTGGCCGTCGTCCAGCAGGGTCGACGCGTACTGCTTGCGCAGGATGCGGACCACCGGGGAGTACTCGCCGTGCTCCGCCGCCGCGGCGGGCAGGATGCCGCCGAGGATGTCCACGGCCTGCGTGATGCTGCCCTCCCCCAGCAGCCGCTTGACCTCGTCCACCGCCGCTGCCACGTCCGGCCGTTCGGCCGGGACGGGCGCCTGCTGGGTCACCGGCGGGGACGGCACGGTCGTGGCGCGGTCGGGCCAGGGGGCGTGCGGGCGCAGGAAGGGGCGGGTCGGGTCGAGCGGGCCCGTGGGGCCGCCCCGGGCGGGCAGGAGCGGGACGAGGTGTTCGTACACCTCCTGCGCACCGGCGGGGCGGTGTTGCGGGTCCTTGGCGAGCAGCCGCAGCACGATGCGCTCCAGTTGCTCGGGCACCTCGGCCCGGAGCCGGCGGATCGGCACGGGCGCCTCGTACAGATGGCGGTGCAGGACCCCGAGGACGGTGGAGCCCGCGAACGGCACGTTCCCGCTGAGGAGTTCGTGGAGGAGCACGCCGAGGGCGTAGAGGTCGGTGTACGGGCCGACGGCGCCGCCCATCGCCTGTTCGGGCGCCATGTAGGCGGGGCTGCCGATGGGCGAACCGGTGTGGGTGAGGCGGGTGGTGTCGGTGTCGAGGACGGAGGCGACCCCGAGGTCGAGGACCGTGACCGTACCGTCGGGCCGCACCATCACGTTCCGCGGCTTGAGGTCGCGGTGGACGATGGGCACCGCGTGGACGGCGCCGAGGACGGAGCAGAGCTGGGCGGCGACGGAGACGGCCCAGGGCCAGGGGTACGGGTCGTGCTCGGCGAGGTGGTCGGCGAGGTCCGCGCCCTCCACGTACTGCATGACGAGGTACAGGTCGTCGTTGTCGCTGCCCGCGTCGTGGACGGTGACCAGGCCGGGGTGGTCGACCTGGGCGGTGACCCGGCACTCGCGGACGAAGCGGCGGCGCATCTCGTCGGCGCCGCTGGCGACGGTCATCCGGTCGGGGCGCAGGAGTTTGACGGCGACGCGGCGGTCGAGCCGCTGGTCGTACGCGGTCCAGACCTGGCCCATGCCTCCCTGGCCTATGACCGTCGACAGCTCGTAACGGTCCGCGATGACCCGTCCGTTCACCGGTCTTCCTGGCCCTTGCCCTTGCGCAGGAAGTCGCTCAACTCGTCCAGCTCGGCGCGCACCTGGTCGATGCGGGGGTGGTCGGTGGCGCGCGGGCCGCCCGTGCCGTGCGCGTCCGGCCGCGGGGTGTTCGTACGCGCGGAGTCCGCGGGGTAGTGCGCCGGGGGTACGGCC
>NZ_WWJY01000864.1 GCF_009865405.1 Streptomyces sp. SID3212
CCCCGGGACCCGTCCGGCCCGTTCGAACCGTCCGGCCCGCCCGACCCGCCCGGCGCCGGGAGACCACCGGTGAACCGTGTGCTCACCTGGCACGACCTGCTCATCGCCGGCGGCGCCGTCGTCGTAGGACTCGGCGCCGGACTGCTCCTCCGCATCGCCCTGCGCTGGCTCGGCGAACGCGCGACCCGGACCCGCTGGGGCGGCGACGACATCATCGTCGGCGCCCTGCGGCTGCTCGCCCCGTGGGGAGCGTTCGCCATAGGCGCCTCCGCCGGCGCCGCCGCCCTCCCGCTCACGCCGACCGTCGGCCACAACGTCAACCAGGTGCTGGTCGCGCTGCTCATACTGGCCGCCACCTTCGCGGCGGCCCGGGTCATCGCCGATCTCGTCCAGTCCGTGACGCTGTCCCGGTCCGCGGTGGCCGGCTCCGCGACCATCTTCGTCAACATCACCCGGGTCACGGTGCTGGCGATCGGCGTCCTCGTCCTGTTGCAGACGCTGGGCATCTCCATAGCGCCCCTCCTCACCGCCCTCGGTGTGGGCGGCCTGGCCGTCGCGCTGGCCATGCAGGACACCCTGGCCAACCTGTTCGCCGGGGTGCACATCCTGGTCTCGAAGACCGTCCAGCCCGGCGACTACATACGGCTCAGCAGCGGCGAGGACGGCTATGTCGTCGACATCAACTGGCGCAACACGGTGGTACGGCAGCTCTCCGACAACCTCGTGATCATCCCCAACTCCAAGCTGGCCAGCACCATCATGACCAACTACCACCGCCCCGAGCAGCAGATGTCGCTGCTCATCCAGGTGGCGGTCGGGTACGGCAGCGATCTCGACCAGGTCGAGCAGGTGACCAAGGAGGTCGCCGAGAAGATCATGTCCGAGGTGGCCGGCGGGGTCCCCGACCACGAGTCGCTCGTCCGCTTCCACACGTTCACGGAGGCGGGCATCGGCTTCACGGTGATCCTGCGGGCGCTGGAGTTCGGCGACCAGTACCTGATCAAACACGAGTTCATCAAGGCTCTGTACGGGCGCTATCGCGCCGAGGGCATCGAGATCCCCGTACCGGGACGGACCGTCGTCATGCGCCGGCAGGAGAACGCCGCCATCCCGCGCCCGCGCCGGGAACAGTGGGGACAGCAGGAACCGCAGGAACCGCGGAAACCTCAGGAACAGAACGGCTGACCTGCCCGTTGCCGTACACATGGCAACTCTTGGACTCATTGGCAGCGGACAGATCGGAAGCACGCTGGCGCGCATCGCGGTGGCGAACGGGCTGGACGTCGTGGTCAGCAATTCACGCGGCCCCGAGACCCTCGCGGACCTGGTGGCGGAGCTGGGCCCGCGCGCCACGGCCGGCACCCCGGCGGAGGCGGCGGCCGCCGGGGACTGGGTCGTGGTGACGATCCCTCTCAAGGCGTACCAGCAGGTCCCGGTCGAACCGCTCGTGGGGAAGACCGTCCTCGACACGAACAACTACTACGCGGACCGCGACGGGACCCTGCCCGAGCTGGAGGCGGGGACGACCACGAGCGGCGAACTGCTCCAGGCGCACCTGGAGCGTTCGCACGTCGTGAAGGTGTTCAACAACATCTACTTCCAGCACCTCGCCGTCCTCTCCCGGCCGAAGGGCGCACCGGACCGCAGCGCGCTGCCGATCGCCGGGGACGACGCGGAAGGCAAGGCGCGGGCGGTGGAGTTGCTGGACGCCCTGGGCTTCGACGCGGTGGACGCGGGGCCGCTCGCGGAGAGTTGGCGGTTCGGGCCGGGGACGGACGCGTACGGCAGGCTGTACGCGGAGGAGCGTGACGTGAACTTCACGCAGCGGAAGGCCGCCCCGGCGCAGGCGGCCGAGGTGACCGGAACCCTGGCGGCGGCGCGGCGCTGAGCCTGCACCCAGCGCGTGGGGTGGGCGGCTCCGACCGTACGTATCACCGGAGCCGCCCCTCGCCGACCCGCGGACGGGGCCCGCGTCAGCGCCCCACCTCCGCCGCGAACGGAACCGACACCGGACCCGCCGCGCCCGCCGCCGCCGGGTGCGTCCACAGCCCCGCCTCGGCCAGCCGGGGCAGCACGCCCTCGCCGAACCAGTACGCCTCCTCCACGTGCGGGTGGCCGGACATGATGAACTCGTCGATGCCCAACCGGCTGTATTCCTCGATGCGTTCGGCCACCTCGGTGTGGCTGCCCACCAGCGCCGTCCCCGCGCCACCCCGTACCAGACCGATCCCCGCCCACAGGTTCGGCGAGATCTCCAGCCCGTCCGTGCTGCCGCCGTGCAGGGCCAGCATCCGCCGCTGCCCCTCCGACTCGCTGCGCGCCAGACCCGCCTGTACGGCCTTGATCGCGTCCGGCGAGAAACCGTCCAGCAGCCGCCGCGCCTCGGCCCACGCCTGGTCCGCGGTGTCCCGCGTGATCACGTGCAGCCGGATGCCGAACCGTACGGTCCGGCCCTCCTTCGCCGCGAGACCGCGGATCCACTCGATCTTCTCGGCCACCTGCGCGGGCGGCTCGCCCCAGGTCAGGTAGACGTCGCTGTGGCGCGCGGCGACCAGGCCGGCCGCCGGGGAGGACCCGCCGAAGTACACCGGCGGCACCGGGTCCGGCACCCGCGCCAACTTCGCCTCCTCCACCTGGAGATGCTCGCCCTTGAACGTCACCGTCTCGCCCTGCCAGAGGTCCCGGACGATCGACAGGAACTCCCCCGTACGCGCGTAACGGGCGTCCTTGTCGAGGAAGTCGCCGTACGCCCGCTGCTCGTGGCTCTCCCCGCCGGTGACGACGTTGAGCAACAGCCGCCCGGGCGCGTGCCGTTGGAAGGTCGCGGCCATCTGGGCCGCCAGCGTCGGCACCACGAAGCCCGGCCGGAAGGCGACCAGGAACTTCAGCCGCTCCGTCTCGCGCGCCAGCATCGCCGTGGTGAGCCAGGCGTCCTCGCACCACGCGCCGGTGGGGGTGAGCGCGCCGACGAACCCCAACTGCTCGGCCGCGCGGCCGATCTGGGTGAGGTAGCCGAGATCGGCGGGCCGCTGCCCGCCCGCCGCGCCCGCGGGGAGGCCGTGGCCGCCGCCGACTACGTGGCGGCTGTCGCCGTAGGTGGGCAGGAACCAGTGGAAGGTGAGACTCACGGAACTCTCCAGGAAACGAAGTACGCGGCGAAGACGAACAGGACGGGACTGGACGGAACGGGAACGGCAGGTGCCCCCGCGTCAGAGAAGACCGTGGCGCGGTGGCCGCGTCCCGCTCAGGACGTAACGGCCGAGGTGCTGCACCTTCCAGCGGACCGGATCGTGCAGCGTGTGCGTGCGCGCGTCGCGCCAGAACCGGTGCAGGTTCAGGCTGTCCAGCGCCGCCCGCGTCCCCGCCACCTCGAACAGCGCGCTGCTCGTCTCCACCGCCGCCGTCGCCGCCTGCACCTTCGCCGCGGCGACCGCGATCGAGGCCTCGGCGGCGGTGTCGTCGGTGAGGTCGGCCGCGGCGGTGTCCACCGCGCCGGCCGCCGCCGCGAGGAGCGCGTCCGACGCCCTAACCTGGAGCGACAGTTCACCGAACCGCTGGATCAGCAGCGGGTCCTCCGCCGCGGTCTCGTACCCGCTCTCGAACCACGGCCTGCTTTTCGTACGGACGAACTCGGCCGACTCCGTCAGCGCGGCCGACGCGATCCCCGCGTCGATGGCCGCGTGCAGCAACTGCGCGACAGCGCCGTGCAGTTGCGGCCCCTGGAAGGTGAGGTGGTGCGGTACGACCCGGTCGGCCGGCACCGCCACCCCGTCCAGGCGGACCGTCCCGCTCGCGGTGGTGCGCTGCCCCATCCCGTCCCAGTCGTCGACGACCGTCACGCCGGGCGCGTCCCTCGGTACGTACGCGACGTGCAGCGCGTCCTCCTCGGCGCGCGCCAGGACGGGGATCCAGTCGGCGAACAGCGCGCCGGTGGAGTAGTGCTTCTCGCCGGTCAGCCGGTACGAGCCGTCGGCCTCGGGGACCAGTCTCGTACGGATGTCCTGGACGTGCTTCGTACCACGCTCGGACTGCGCGTTGCCGAACCGCCGCCCGGCCAGCACCTCGCCGAAGAAGAACTTCTGCTGCTCCGAAGTCCCCTGCCGGCGCAGCACGTTCACGTACACGAAGTGGTTCTGCGGGATCTGGGAGAGGCTCGCGTCGCCCGTGGCCAGCAGCCGGAAGACCTCGGCGAGCGTACGGGCGGAGACGTCGGCGCCGCCGTGGGCGCGGGGCACGGTGATGCCGAGGAGGCCGGAGGCGGAGAGCCGGTCGAGTTCGGCGTACGGCAGCGCGCGGTCCGCGTCCCGCTGCCCGGCACCGGCCCGGAAGGCGTCGGCCAGCACGGCGGCCACGGCGAGGGCTTCGGCCTCGCCGGTGATCACGTGGGCCGGCGAGGAGGGATGGGGTGCGGTCACGGTACGGCCTCCGGGGAGAGAAACGGTTCAGCGGGCGGCAGGGGAAGGGGTACGGCGGGCGGAGCGGCCGTGGTCAGCGGCCGTGGTCAGGAGGGGAAGGCATCACGCGGCCACGACCACATCCTCGGCTTCCGCCGACACCCGGCCCGGCCGCAGCGCCAGCGAGAACTGGTCCACCACCCGGTCCAGCGCCTCCCGCGACTCGGGATCCACGACCACTCCCCCATCGTCCAGCACGGTGATGTGCCGGTCGAGGACGAACCAGCCCTGGACGATGTGCGCGGCCCCCATGGAGGAGAGCACGGGCCGCAGCGCGTAGTCGATGGCGAGCACGTGCGCGGTGGTGCCGCCGGTCGCCAGCGGCAGGACGGTCTTGCCGGCCAGCGCGTACTGCGGCAACAGGTCCAGCAGGGTCTTGAGCAGCCCGGAGTACGCGGCCTTGTAGACGGGGGTCCCGACGACCACCCCGTCGGCCTGCTCGAACAGCCGCCGGGCCCCGGCGATCGCCGGATGCCCGAAGTCGGCGCCGAGCAGGGCCTCGGCGGGCAGCGTACGGACGTCGCGCGGCACGACGTGGTGCCCCTGGCCGGTGAGACGGCCGTCCAGATGCCGGAGCAGCCGGGCGGTGCGGGACGTGGGGGACGGACTGCCGGAGACGGAGAGGATCGTGGCCATGGGATTCACCTCGGGAGGGGATGGCGCGAGGACGAGATTCATGAATGTCTCGTCAAAAAGAACGGCCGACTGTGGCCGGACAGCAAAAAGGGGAGGAAAATTCGCGCTCCCCGAGCGCCACCGGAAACCGGCGCGCGCACCATCAATAGCGGTACCGACGGGGGAGGGAAATTCCCAGCACTCAGCCCGTGCGCAGACAGAGGGCACTGGAGACGCGTACGAGATCGACATGACGGCGCCGGGTCAGCTCTCGCAGATCCCTCATCAGCACGTCACCGCCTCGCAGCATATTCAACAGACCCATGGGACAGGAGCGTACTCGCGCCCTCCCGCACGGGTCGATTCGGTATCCACGACGTGGTGATAGGGTTTACCTTCCAGTGGGGGCTGAAAGGTTCCCGTGGGGGCTGAAAGGCGAAATCGCCGATGCGAATAGAGCAGCTCGAATACATCGAAGCGGTGACCCGGCTGGGCTCCCTGCGCCGCGCGGCGGAAGCCCTGCACATCTCCCAGCCGGCCCTGAGCGAGACCGTCCGCAATCTGGAACGCGAACTGGGCGTGGACCTCCTGGACCGCCGCCGCTCCGGCGCGAAGATCAGCGCCGAGGGCCGTGAGCTGCTGCCGCACATCGTCGGCGTCCTCGACGCGGTCGACCGGCTGCGCCGCGCGGCCGACGACCAGCACCGGACCAGCAGGACGCTCCGCCTCGGTACGGTGAACGCGGCCACGGTCCCGCTGCTCGTCCCCACCATCCGGGAGTTCCGCGCCGCCCACCCGGAGACCCAGATCGAGGTCATCGGCGCCCAGCAGGCGGACATCCACCGCGAACTGCTGGAGGGCGGCCTCGACCTGGGCCTGGTCAACTACCTGGAGGGCGACGACAAGCCCACGGGCCTGCACTCCACCGAACTCCTGCGCGGCCGCCCGGTGGCGTGCGTCCGCACCGACAGCCCCCTCGCCGCCCAGCGCACGGTCTCGGTGGCCGACCTGCTGGCCCAGCCCCTCATCGTGATGCGCTCGGGGTACGTGATGCACCGCTACGTACACCGCCTGCTGGAGGGCCGCAGCCCGACGTTCTCGTACTCCACGGACGGCGCGGAGATGGGCAAGCTGATGGTCGCCGAGGGCCTGGGCACGACGATCCTCCCGGACTTCAGCGTCACCGGCGACCCCCTGGAACGCTCCGGCCTGATCACCCACCGCCCCCTGGCCACCGAGGACACCGCGGTCCTCCTGGTCCTCCAACGCCCCCTCTCGGGCCCCACCCCCACGGCGTCCCGCGCCCTCCACGAAATCTTCGTGAAGAGCGCCAAGACGTACGCCGCCGCCACCCCCCGAGACAGGCTCTAGGGCGCGTCCGCGCGCTGGGGACGCCGTACAGGACGCCGCTCCAGCGGCATGACCACGGCGACACAGAAGCGGTCCACCGCGTCGTCCACACTCCGGATGAAGCCCGACTCGGCGTTGCCGCGCGTATTGCCCATTCCCTTGAAGAGCGAGAGCCGGAATCCGGTGATCTCGGCATCCCCCTTGGGCAGCAGGTCGCCGGGCTCGGGGCGCAGCCGCTCCAGCGTGCCGCGCGGCCCGTTGCCGCCGCCCGCCACCAGGGTCTGGACGTGGAGATCCGCGGGCGCGTCGGCGAGCTGCCGGATCAGGCGCTTGGCCCAGGTGAGGGGGTAGCCCTGATCGGGCGCGGGGATGTCCACCGACGTACGGATCTTGCCGGTGCGCAGGTCCGCGGTGATCGCGAGGATCCCCTGGGTCCCCTCGATCCTCAACTCCGCGTCCAGGCGCCCCTCCTGGCAGAGCAGATCGGCCAGCACGCCCCGGCGGGCCTTCGCGTCGGTGGCGCGCCGCACCCGCTGGACGGGCAGCACCTTCTGCCCGAGCTCACCCCCGAGCCGCAGACAGACCTGCCGGACCAGCCGTTCCCAGCTCGCCACGACGTCGACGGCCCGGGGATCTCCCTGGCAGAGCGTTTCGTCGTCGATCCCCTTGCGTACGGGCACCCAGGCCGGGCCCATGTTCTGGAAGCCCTGGCAGCCGGAGTTCTCGTGCTGGAGATAGTGCAGCAGCTCCTGGAGGAGCCAGGCGTGCGCCGCGTTCCCGACGCCCTCGTGGCGGATCAGCATCTGCGCCTGGTGGGCGACCTCGGCCCAGGACAGGTGCCACAGGGCGACCTTGTGCTTGCGGCGCCCGTCGATCTTCACGTCGACCAGCGGACTCCCCTCCAGCGCCACGTCGTTGCACAAGGTGATCACCGCGTCGTAGCCGCGCCGGGCCGCTATGTCCATGTAGTCCTGGACCTGCTGGTCCTTGAGGGGATTCCCGTTCGTCTTCGTCTCGACCAGAGCGGTCCACAGCCTGCCCGCCCGCTCCACCCGGATCACTCCGTCGGGCCGCTTGGGGCTTTCGCCGTGCGGCAGGGACACTTCGGTGAAGGTCTCCATCCGCCCGACCGGCGCCCCGAATCCGGCGGTGAGCCGCCGGCCGAACTCGGGCACCTGCGCCATCACGGAGAGCAGGACGGACGTCGCCCTCGTCTCGCGCTCCCGGTCGCTCTTGAGCGACGGTACGGGGAAGAGCCTGGCCGGGTGCCAGGTGTTGTTGTCCGCGAGGCTCTTCTTGGCGACCTTGGGCAGGGTCACCTTCTTCCTGACGGTACGGGGCCGGCGCGCCACCGGCGGCGTGTGCTCCACCGCCACCTGCGCCGGGATGACCACGGCCGGGCCGGTGTCGGCGACGGCCCCCACCCCGTCGCCGGCCGTCCGCGTCACCTCGTCGGACACCGCGGCCGGTTCCTGCGCGACGTCGTCCGTCGCGTCTTCCGTCCCGTCGTCCGTCGTGTCGTCGGCGGCGTCGTCGACGTCGATCCCGAAGTCCGTGGCCAGACCGGCGAGTCCCGTCTCGTACCCCTGCCCGATGGCACGGAACTTCCACTCGCCGCCGCGCCGGTAGAACTCACCGAAGACGAAGGCGCTCTCGGACCCCGCGTCGTCGATGGAGAACCCGAGCAACTCCTCGCCCGTGCGGTCGCAGACCGTCAGCCGTAAGCCGTCGAGGTCCCCGAACCGCGCGCCCTCGTACCGGCTGGCCGCCACGACGATCTGCTCGACGCTCGCCTCCATCTCCGTGAGACCGAGGCTGATGCGGTCCTCGCTGCCGCTGTCCGTCGGGGTCTTCCCCAACAGGTGCACGCTCCCGTCGGCAGCCGCCGGGTTGTTGTAGAAGAAGAAGTCGGCGTCACTGCGGACCTTTCCGCCGTCCCCCAGCAGCAGTACGGAGACGTCCGCGTCCCCGTCCCCCTCCTCGCTGCTCCAGCTCAGGCCCACGCGCACGGAGCCCGCGTCCTCGCTCAGGGACGCCAGTCCGACATTGGCGCCTTTGACGATTTCGTACATGTCCCCACCCCCTGGTGGCGGGCCGCCTCTCCCCAGGGGTGGCCCGCCACGTCGTGTCGTGTGACGCACCGCACATTCACGGTGCGAAGGAGTGGAACCTTAGCGGGCCCGTCAGTTCGCCGCGCCGGGAACCGGTTCGGGGCGGGGGAATCTGATGCGGGTCGCCGAGGTGCCGAGGCCCGAGGGGGGTGGGGGGATGCGGCGCGTGAGGCCCGCGCGGTCCTCGATCAGGTCCGACTCCCGGTAGCGGAAGCAGTCGCGGTGCCAGACGAGGATGCCCGACAGCCAGTTCTCCAGCTCCTTCACGTAACCGTCGAGCGCGTCCCGCGCCGTGTCGTCCAGGTCGAAGTCGTCGTACAGGGTGGGGAGTTCGTTTGCGACGACGTGCTGGAACTGGCGCATGCGGGAGTTCATCAGGTCGTCGATGATCCTGAGGCCGGTCGCGTAGTCGCAGTCGAAGAAGTTCTGGACCACGAGGATCCCGTTGTGGATCTCGCCCTCGAACTCGATCTCCTTCTGGTACGAGAAGACGTCGTTCAGGAGCATCGCGTAGTCCTGGGCGGCGTTCTGGAGGGACTGCATGGGGCCGGTCCGGTAGATCTCGGGCGGTACGGCGTCGCCGAGGCCGATCCGGCACAGGTTCATCGTCAGGTCCGAGCCGAACGTGCGCCGGCGCATCTCGATGTAGTCGACGGGGTCGGGGATCCGGTTCAGGATCTGGTTGTTCATCTCCCAGACCCAGCTGTCGATCATGTCCTCGACCGACTTCCGGAAGGCGCGGCGGCCGTCGAGATCCATCGGTCCCGCCGTACGGGCCCACAGATCGGCGAGGCCCCTCTCCAGGCCGGTGTACGCCGGCGGTGTCTCGTCGGACTCGACGGGCATGAACAGCAACAGCCGTTCGTTGCACGCCTTCGCGCCCGCGAGGTCGCGGACGCTGCCGTAGATCACCGGGTACAGGTCGTCGCCGTACGTCCCCCAGGCCAGCCAGTCCGACGACAGGTCCAGGCCCTCCGGCGTGGCGTCCGGGTGGATGCCGGCGGCGCACAGGGGGAGGTCGATGCGGCGCAGGCGCTTCTCGTCCCAGACGTCGGAGCCCGGCCGGCCCGGCTGCGCCTCCAGGATGCCCATGCGGTGGCACCACTCGACCACGTGCTCGCGCGAGTGGGCCAGATGCGGGCTGAGCTTCGGCTCGAACGGGACCTGGAAGTCCGGCAGCACGGAGGGGCCCACCCGCTGGAACGGGACGTGGCTGAAGCTGCGGATCCGCGCGGGGGATCCGGCGGTGAGCGTCTTGAGGTAGGCCGACGCGGCCGTACCCAGCCCGACCGGTGTCATCGAGAACCCGGGGACGTGGCCGAGGCCGGGACCGAGGCCGCCCGCACCGGCTCCGCCGCCCCCCACACCGACCGCGCCGGCCGCGCCCGACTCGGCGCCGTTCATGTACCGGCTGGAGCGCATGTGCCACTCGTGGCCGCCCGACTGCCAGTCCTGGAGGCCCTTCACGTACGCGAGGACGTCGGCGCAGGCCACCGGATCGAGGCCCTTCTCGGCGAAGAGGGGGCCCAGCTCGGTCAGCGTGGTGTTCTCGAACTGCTGGAGGCGGGAGGTCAACAGGTCGTTGACGGCATCGGCCGCCTCCTGTGTCGTACAGCCGAGGAACGTCTCCAGGACGAGGACGCCGTTGCTCAGCTCACCCTCCTCCTCGATCTCCCGTTGGTACGAGAACAGGTCGTTGCGCAGGTGGACCCCGTCCGAGAACGTGTCCTTGAGGACCCGCAGCGGCCGGGACCCGGCGACCTCCGCCGGGATCTCGGCGCTCACGTACTCGATGAGGCCCGCCGACCAGGGCGCGCCGCCGACCTTGCGGCGCATCTCGATGTACTCGACCGGGTTCGCGATCCGCTCCGCGTTGATGTTCGCGAGCTCCCAGTCGGATTCGTTGAGCAGGTTCTCCGTGCTCTCGGCGAACCGCTCCCGCCACGCCATCGACATGCTGGGGACCGTACGGGCCCAGAGGTCGGCCAGCCCCGCCTCGACGGGATTGGTCGGCTCGGGGAAGCCGTCGGCGAGGTCCATCGGCATGAAGGCGGCCAGCCGCTCCAGGTACGCCTTGCCGCCGTCTCGGTCCTGGGGCTTCTTGAAGACCTCCAGGAAGTGGTCGTCGAAGAAGAAGACCCACACGTACCAGTCGGTGACCAGCGACAGCTGGGGCGCCGTGCAGTCCGGATGGGTGTACGAGCAGAGCAGGGCGTAGTCGTGGGAATCGAGGTCGTGCTCGTCCCAGACGCCGGAGCCCTCCAGCATCCCCATGTCCCTGGCCCATTGCTTGGTGTGCGCTCGCGCCTCCTCCAGATGCGGGTTGAGCCGGGCCGGATAGGACATGTAGAAATCCGGCAGTTCAAAGGGCTGTGTCACTGACGCGTGGCCTTTCCCGAAGCGCCCGGGAGCGTTCCCTGTCACCCGGTCGGCTCAGCCCTACCCCTCGTCCGGTGCACCCATCCGCACCACAAAATAGTCATATGAACGTACCGACGGGGCGGCCTGTGGACAGCCTGCGTGCGGCCCGCCGGATACCGCGCGATCATGAGGAAATGAGCACCAAGATCCAGTTGGCACAGCAGCCGGAAGCCGACGACCTGCTCGGCCGCAGCCCCCTGGCCGCCCTGGTCGGCATGCTGCTCGACCAGCAGATTCCGATGGAATGGGCCTTCTCCGGCCCGTACACGATCGCTGTCCGCATGGGCCGCGACGACCTCGACGCCCGCGAGATCGCCGCGTACGACCCCGAGGCCTTCGCGGCCCTCCTCTCCGAGAAGCCCGCCGTGCACCGCTACCCGGGCTCCATGGCCACGCGCGTCCAGCAGCTCTGCCAGTTCCTGGTCGAGCACTACGACGGAGACCCGGGCGCCCTGTGGCGCGACGTCGCCACCGGCGCCGAAGTACTGACGAGGCTGAACGCGCTGCCGGGCTTCGGCAGACAGAAGTCCCAGATCTTCCTGGCGCTGCTGGGCAAACAGTTCGCGGTACGGCCCCGCGGCTGGCGCGAGGCGGCGGGGGCGTACGGCGACGAGGGGTCGTTCCGCTCGGCCGCCGACATCACGGGACCGGAGACCCTGGCCAAGGTCAGGGCCTTCAAACAAGAGGCGAAACGAGCCGCGAAGCAGAAGGCGGAGAAGAAAACGGAGAAGCCGGAGAAACAGGAGAAGGCACGGAAGCCGGAGAAACCGAAGAAAACGAAGAAGGGGGAGAAGTCAGGGGAAAAGGGCTGAACGGCACCGGCATGGTTCCCAGAAGCCCCGCCGGTCGCTAGTTTTCCCTGACATTTGTTCGCACCGGAAGGACCTTCTGTGAACGCAACACCCCGCGCCTCACGCCGAGTTCTGGCCATCGCGGCGGCCACGGCCCTGGCCGCGCCGCTGCTCCTGGCGGCCTCCCCGGCCAGCAGTACGCAGTCGCACCACCACCACGGCTCGCACGCGGCCAAGGACGCGGCGAAGCTCTCCCGGAAGCTCGTCCGGGAAGCCTCCGCGCAGGACGTTCTCCGGCACCTGAAGAAGTTCCAGGCCATAGCGGACGCCAACGGCGGCAACAGAGCCGCGAGTTCGCCGGGCCACGAAGCGTCGGCCGCGTACGTGTACAACGAGCTCAGGAAGGCCGGCTACCGGGTCTCGTACCAGACCTTCGAGATCACCTACATCGAGACGCTCGCCGAGACGCTCCGGGTCACCGCGCCGACCCCGCGCGACGTCGCCATCTCCGCCCTGTCGTACACGACGTCGACCCCGGTCGGCGGCGTCACGGCCGAGCTGGCCGCCGTCCCGCTCGACGCGACCACGGGATGCGAGCCCGAGGACTACGCGGCGGGGGCCTTCACCGGCAAGATCGCCCTGATCCAGCGCGGCGGCTGCACCTTCGCCGTCAAGCAGCAGCAGGCGGCGGCGGCCGGCGCGGTCGCGGCGATCATCTACAACAACACGACGGGCGCCATCAGCGGCACGCTCGGCGACCCGGACGCCGGGGTGATCCCGACCGGCGGCATCACCCAGGCCGACGGCGAGGCCCTCGCCGCCGACGTCGCGCAGGGACCGGTGACGGTCACGGCGGAGATACGCCAGTTCCAGGAGCAGCGGAGCACCCGCAACGTGGTCGCGGAGACCAAGGCGGGCGACGCCGACCGTACGGTCATGCTCGGCGCCCACCTGGACTCGGTCGAAGCGGGCCCGGGCATCAACGACAACGGCTCCGGCTCGGCCGGCCTGCTCGATGTCGCCCTCGACCTCGCCAAGACGCACGACAAGCCCGCCAACAAGGTCCGCTTCGCCTGGTGGTCCGCGGAGGAGCTGGGCCTGCTCGGCGCCGAGGCGTACGTCGCCGGGCTCACCCCCGAGCAGCAGGCCGACATCGCCCTCTACCTGAACTTCGACATGATCGGCTCGAAGAACTTCGCGCAGTTCGTCTACGACGGCGACGACTCCGACGCCACCGGCGCCGGCCCGGGCCCCGACGGCTCGGCGCAGCTGGAGAAGGGCATCAACAGCTTCCTCGACCGCCGCGGCCTCCCGCACGAGGGCACCGACTTCGACGGCCGCTCCGACTACGGCCCCTTCATCGACGCGGGCATTCCGTCCGGCGGCACCTTCACCGGCGCCGAGGGCATCAAGACCGCGGCCCAGGCCCAGAAGTACGGCGGCCAGGCCGGAGTCGCGTACGACGCCTGCTACCACTCCGCCTGCGACGACCTCTCCAACATCAACAAGAAGGCCCTCGACGTCAACGTCGACATCATCGCCGACGCCGTGGGCACGTACGCCCACGACCTGCGGGCGCTCCCGAAGCGGCCCGCCTCCGCGCCGGCCGCGCGCATGGCCGGCGCG
>NZ_WWJY01000865.1 GCF_009865405.1 Streptomyces sp. SID3212
CGGCGGCCCAGTCGGCCTGGCTGCGGGTGCACGGCGAGGTGGACGCGGCGACGCTGCACGCGCTGGCCGCGACGCGCCTCGCGGAGAACCTGCCGCGCGTCGACAGCCTCACCCTCTCCCCCGACGTGCTCACCGGGCTGCTCGCCAAGCTGGGCCGCCCCGGGGACGGGTCCGCGTGAGCCTGGCGCCGCGCGCGGTGCTGGTCCACCGCACCAGTGAGTACGAGGAGCTGCTCGCCCGGCACGGCACGCACGGCCAGGCCGCGTTCTACCTCTCGTCCCGCGGCCGGTCCCTGGACGAGGTGGCCGCGCGCCACCACCGGGCGCTCCGCGCGCTGACGGAGGTGGCGGCGGCGGTGCCGCTGTCGTGGCGGCAGGCCCGGGTGGAGCGCGCGGACCTGGACCGGTTCCTGTTCGGCCCCGAGGACGTGGTGGTCGTGGTGGGCGCGGACGGGCTGGTCGCCAACACCGCGAAGTACCTGACGGGGCAGGTGGTGGTGGGGATCGACACGGATCCGGGGCGGGGGCTCGGGGTGCTGGTACGCCACCGTCCCGGCGACGCGGGCGCGTTGCTCCGGGCGGCCGGCCCCGGGCGGGCCGCCCGGGTCGACGAGCTGACGATGGTCGAGGCGGTCGCCGACGACACCCAGCGGCTGCTCGCGCTCAACGAGATCTATCTCGGCCGGCCCGACCACCAGACCTCGCGCTACCGGCTGGGCCCGGACGACGGGACGGGTCCCGCCGAGGCCCAGGCGTCCTCGGGGGTGCTGGTCGGCACGGGCACGGGGGCGACGGGCTGGCTCCGCTCGCTGGGCGGCGGCGCGCTGCCGGCGCCGTCGCCGACCGATCCCGTCCTGGTCTGGTGCGTACGGGAGGCCTGGCCGTCCCCCACGACCGGCACGTCCCGGCTGACGGGCGTCCTGACCGGGAGCCACCGGCTGCGCCTGACGGTGGAGTCGGAGCGGCTGGTCGCGTTCGGCGACGGCATGGAGAGTGACGCGCTGCAACTGACGTGGGGCCAGACCGTCACGGTCGGCCTGGCCGAAGTGGCGTTGCGCCTGCTGGCCTGAAGTGCCCTTTTCGGAAAGCGTATTCCGCCACACGGAGGCCGCCCGGTCGAAAACGGTCAATCGGCGCATCGGGACGTGCAATTGGGGAGAACAAAGTTCCGGTCGAGCTTTCTTTACGAAAGCCCAAGTGCCATGCTGGTGCGCCGGGACGCAGGGCCACCGAGCGCCAACCCTCGGTGATGGACGGCGTCCTGAGCGGACCCCCCTGACCTGCGACAAGGAATCACGATGTCTCCTGTGCGGCCGTTACCCCGGTCCTCCGCCCCCGGCGGGCCCGGGGGCCGGTGCCGGTGAACGCCATGGGGACGGGCGACAGGTCCGGGCGGGGGATGCGGTTGTCCTCCGGGCCCGCCGGGGACGACCACGAATTACGCGCGGTGCTCCAGGACGTGGCCTCGGGCTACTGGATGTCCATGCAGGACCTGCTCTTACGCACCGAGGCGGGCGTGTTACGCGCCGAGGGCGGCGCCGACTGGTCGCGGTGGACCTTCCGTACGCAGGTGCTGGGCGCCGCGTCGGCCGGCACCACGGTGGTGCAGACGTGGCAGCGGGAGGTCCCGGACAGCCGGCCCGCGTCGGTGATGCGGGCCCGGGTCGCGGTGGAGCGGGCGCTGCGGGCGAACCGTATCGGCGACGTCCAGCACCTCCAGAGCCTGTGGTGGACCGCGAGCGCGGCCTGCGCCGCCGCCGCGCAGGTGGCGCCGCACGATCCGGTGCCGTACCTCTGCCGGCTGGCCCTCGCCGAGCTGGACCCGGACCAGGTGGATCCGGAGCACCGGCGCCACGCCCCCGACCCGCAGCTGTTCCCCGGCCCCTGGGGGCTGTTGGCGGAGGTCGACCGGCGGGACCCGGGCAACCGTGAGGCGTACCACCGGATGGCACGCTACTTCCTGGTCCGCAAGGGCGGTTCGGTCGCCCATCAGGACTTCTTCGCGCGGTGGGTGGCGGACGGGGCGCCGACGGGCTCACCCCTGCTGGCCCTTCCCCTCTATGTCGCCGTGGAGCGGTGGCGGGCGACCCACACCGGCCGCGAGTCGCTGGACGCCAGCCTCTACTGGGTGACCGACCGGGCGCTGGCGCGGGCGCGGACGGCGTACCGGGACTGGTTCGCCGTCACCACCTCGCGGCGGCTGACCCAGGACATGAACTACCTGGCGCACGCGCTGTGGTCGAGCCAGCAGTACGGCCCCGCCGCCGAGGTGTTCCGCACACTGGGCGCCCACGCCTCCCCCCGCCCCTGGCTGTACCTCGTCGCCGACGGAGCCCGGTGGGAGCGCCTGTTCCTCGACGCGCACGACGCGGCCCTGGCGAACGGCTCCCCCTGAGCCGTCGTTCCTGGTGATCCTTTCCCCCCGATGAGTGTGTCCCATGAGGAGGACCTCAGTGTTTGGTGCGACCCGACCACAACCTGCCACAGGACCCGAGCAGGTGTCCGACGACAACCGGCAGCTGGCCGATCTCGGCTACGAACCCGTGCTGGCCCGGCGGATGGGCGGTTTCGGCAACTTCGCCGTGAGTTTCAGTGTCATCTCGGTGCTGGGCGGCTGCATGGCGCTGTACGGGCCCGGCCTGATCGCGGGCGGTCCCGCGGTCATGCTGTGGGGCTGGGCGGTGGTGGGCTTCTTCGTGCTCTTCGTCGGGATGGCGCTGGCCGAGGTGACGAGCGCGTACCCCACCTCGGGCGCGATGTTCTACATGGCCGACCAACTCGGCGGCCGGCGCTGGGGGTTCTACACGGGCTGGCTGAACCTGTTAGGTCTGATCGGCGGCATCGCCGTGATCGACTACGGCGCCGCCCTGTTCACCGGGGCCGTCCTCGACCTCCAGTGGGGCATCGCCGTCACACCGGAGGAGACGATGGTGATCTTCGTCGCCATCCTCCTGTTCCACGCCGCCCTGAACCTGGCCGGCGTCCGGCTGGTCAGTGTGCTGAACTCGATCAGTGTGTGGTGGCACCTCGCCGGCGTGGCCGTCATCCTCGGTGTGCTGTGGATCGCCCCGGACAGCCACCAGCCCGCGTCGTTCGTCCTCGGTGAGTTCAGCAACGGCACCGGCTGGGCGAATCCGCTGTACGTCACCGGCATCGGCCTCGCGATCGCCCAGGGCACCCTGGTGGGCTACGACGCCTCGGCCCACATGTCGGAGGAGACGAGCCGCGCGGCGGTGTCGGCCCCGCGCGGCATCGTGCGCTCGATCTGGGTGTCGTGGGCGGTGGGCTTCGTCCTGCTGGCCTCCATGGCGTCCGCGATCCAGGACTACGCGACGACCGCCGCCTCCCCCGTACCCCCGGCGCAGATCTTCGTCGACGCGGTGGGCACCGACGGGGCGACGCTGCTGCTCGCCGTGGTCATCGTGGTGCTGCTGTGCGGCGGCAACGCCGAGATCGCGGCCGGCAGCCGCATGGTGTTCGCGTTCTCCCGCGACGGGGCGCTGCCCGGCTCCGGCCTGTGGCGGCAGCTGAGCCGCAGCCAGACCCCGCACCTGGCCGTGTGGCTGGTGGTCGCCGCCGCGTGCCTGATCACCCTGCCGAGCCTGTACTCGCCCACGGCCTTCACCGCCGTCTCCGCGATCAACATCATCGGGATGACACCCGCGTACGCCATCCCGATCTTCCTGCGCCTCCGCCACGGGAGCCGGTTCCGCAAGGGCCCCTGGCACCTGGGCCGCTGGAGCAGGCCGGTGGGGTGGATCGCGGTGATCTGGGTCGGCTTCGTGACCGTGCTATTCTGCCTGCCGCAGCGCGACCCCGTCACCGTCGAGACGTTCAACTACGCGCCGGTGGCGCTGGTCGCCGTCCTGCTGCTGGCCGAGCTGCGCTGGCCGTTCGCGCGCCGCGCCTACAACCCGCCGACGCCCACCCCGGCCGCCCAGGACCGCGCCCACGTCGAGGAGTTCATCTGATGACCGCCGACCAGGACCGGCCGGCCCGGGCCACCGGGCGCCTCACCCTCGACCAGTTGCGCACCGAGGTGGCCGAAGGCCGCGTCAGAACCGTGGAGTTGGCGCTCTCCGACGTACAGGGCCGGCAGCAGGGCAAGCGGTACCACGCCCGGTACTTCCTGGACCGGGTGGCCGGCGACGGGGCGGACGTGTGCGCGTACGTGCTGGCCACGGACGTCGACATGCTGCCGCCGTCCGACTTCGAGCTGGTGTCCTGGGACAGCGGCATCGGCGACTTCCAGGTGCGGCCCGACCTGACGACGATCAGGACCGCCCCCTGGGATCCGGCGACGGTGGTCGTCCAGGCGGACGCCTACCTCGACGACCGGCCCGTGGAGGTGTCGCCGCGCCGGATCCTGCGCCGGCAGCTCGACCTGCTCGCCGAGCGGGGCCTGCGGGTCAAGGTGGGCATCGAGACGGAGTTCGCCCTCTACCGCGGCACCCACCAGCGCCTGGAGGACACCCTCCACCAGGCGCTGCGTCCCGTGTCGGCGAAGAACCGCGACTTCGCCCTGGAGGTCGACCCGCGGACGAGCCGCTACCTGCGGCTGCTCCAGGAACACCTGGAACACGCGGGCCGGCCCATCGAGGCGGCCAAGTCCGAGGCCGCCCCGGGGCAGGTCGAGATCACCTTCCCGTACGGCGACGCGGTGGAGGCGTGCGACGGGCACGTCCTGTTCAAGCGCATCGCCCGGCACACCGGCGACCGTACGGGGCTGGCCCCGACGTTCATGCCCACCCCGCAGCCCGGCACGGCCAGCGGACTGCACCTGCACCTGTCCCTGTGGCAGGACGGCGAGCCGGTGTTCGCCGCCCCCTCGGGGGGCCTGTCGGCCACGGGTTCCCAGGCCGTCGCCGGGTTGCTCACGGTCCTGCCCGACCTCACCCCCCTGTGGGCGCCGAACACCAATTCGTACCGCCGCTACCAGCCGGACACCGGCGCCCCCACCAGTTTCACCTGGGGCTACGACAACCGGACCTGCGCGGTACGGGTGGTGGGGCGGGCCACCCCGCACCTGGAGGTACGGCTGCCGGGGGCGGACGCGAACCCCTACCTCGCCCTGACGGCCGCCCTGGCCGCGGTCGAGCACGGCATCGAGCACGCGCTCACCCCGCCGGAGCCGGTCACGGGCAACGCGTACGCGGATCACACCGCGCCGCCGGTCCACACGACACTGAGCGCCGCCCTCGACGCGTTCCGGGCCGGCCCACTGCCGGACAAAATCCTCGCGCCCGGCGTGGCGAAGCACTACGCCCAGGTGGCCCAGCTCGAACTCGACGCCCTGCCGGAGGAGTTGGGAGAGGAGATCACGGACACGGAGATCACCCGCTGGTTCGCCCGGGCCTGATCCCGCCCGGCAGCGTGTGCGCCCGGCGCGCGGCGGCGCGACAATGGTGGAGGCGCGGGGAGAGAGGTCCTGCCCCGCGCCGCACCGGCAACTGTCCGTCGGAGGAGGCGTGTTGTGCCGCGATCCAGTGACAGCGAGACCGTGAGGAAGCTCCTCGACACCCACGGCCGTACCTACGCGTGGGAGGCGGGTATCCGCCTGCGTGACACACCGCAGCCGCTCTACCGCACCCTGGTCCTGGCCCTGCTGCTGAGCGCGCGGATCCGCGGCGAGACCGCGGTCGCGGCCTGCCGGGCCCTCGGCGACGCGGGGCTGCGCACACCGCGGCGTATGGCCGACGCCACCTGGCAGGAGCGGGTGGACGCGCTGGGGCGCGGCGGCTACCGCCGCTACGACGAGCGCACGGCCACCCAGCTCGGTGACGGCGCCCGCCTGCTCCTCCACGAGTACGGCGGTGACCTGCGGCGACTGCGCGAGGCGGCGGGCCGTGACGTGGGCGCCCTGGCCGCCGGGATCCAGAAGACGCCGGGCATCGGTCCGGTCGGCGCGGACATCTTCCTGCGCGAGGTCCAGGGGATCTGGCCGGAGGTCGCGCCCTACCTGGACGACAAGGCGCTCCAGGGCGCCCGCCGCCTGGGCCTGCCGGACGACCCGGCGGCACTGGCGCGGCTGGCGGGCGACACCGATCCGGCGGTGTTCGCGTCGGCGCTGGTGAGGGAGGCGCTGGACCGGACGGGGGCGCTCGACCCCGACGACGACGCCTGAGAACAGACGCCTGGGAACACACGCCGACCTGGGAACACACGCTGCGGATGCGGGATCGCCGGGCAGCGGGGATGGTGGGGGGTGAGTACGTTCCGAGTGAGGAGCAAGCAATGTCGATGATGGACAAGCTCAAGAACCTCATGAAGGGCCATGACGACGCGAGCCGCCAGGGCGTGGACAAGGGTGGCGACGCGTTCGACGCCAAGACCGACAACAAGTACAGCGGTCAGACGGACAGTGCCCAGAAGCGGATGAACGAGCAGATGGGGACGCAGGAGCCGCCGTCGGACGACCGCCCTCCGCAGCCCTGACCGCGCCCCGCGAGACGTGCGCCGGCCACCGGACCTGATCGGGTCCGGTGGCCGGGTGGTTCCTCAGCGGGAGTACGCCCTGTTGTGTCGCGTGCAGGGGTCGGTCACGATCCCCGTGCCCCCCTCCTCGGGCAGCCCCGCGACGGCCTGGAGTGCGGCGCTGACCAGGGTGGCGAGGAGATCGATGTCCGCGCCGGTGTCGAGCCGGACCGTGACCCAGCCGGAGCCGGCCCGCAGCCGCAGCGCGGTGGACCGCTTGAGCGCGGGCCGCAGCTTGGCGATCATGGGGTTGGTGAGGTGCACGTCGGCCTCGTTCTCGCCGTGGAAGTGCACGATCTCCTGGGACTCGGTGCGCACGCACAGGTCTGTGCCGCAGTAGGCCCGGCCCCGGCTGAGACCCGGCCAGGTCATCAGACGTTCGCCGGCATGTCTGGCAGCGTTCATGCGTCCAGCGTGCCGTACCCGGGGCGCCCACGACAGGGGAAATGGCGAACAAAATACGGTCGGTTTTTGTTCGCCGCCTGTTCAGAAGGCCGGGCGTCGACCCGTTCACCACTTCGTGATCTGCTCGGCAGGGCGACGGCAGGCATTCCAGTACGGGAACAGGACGGGAAAGGGCCACCATGGCTGCGAACTCGGTCGACGAACTGATGGATCTCCTCCACGCGAGCCGGGGCGCCTGGGACACCCCGGACCGCACCGGTGACCCCGTCGACCTCCACGACCACGCCCTGCAGACGGCCGCGCTGCTGCGCCGGCGCCGTCCCGCCGACAAGGAACTCCAGATCGCCGGGCTCGTCCATGACCTGGGTCATCTGCTGCTGCCCGGTGACGACGCGCGCCACGCGGATCTCGCGGCGGACGCGGTACGCCCGCTGCTCGGCCTCCGGGTCGCCCGGCTCGTCCAGCTCCACGTGCCGGCCAAGCGCTACCTGGCGTTCGTCGAGCCCGGGCGCCCGCTGTCCGGGCAGAGCGCGGCCACGCTACGGCTCCAGGGCGGCCCGATGACCCCGGCGGAGGCGGCCTCGTTCGCCCGGGACCCCTTGGCGGAGGACGCCGTGACCCTGCGCCAGGCCGACGACGAGGGCAAGGCCGTCGGCCTGGACGCGGGGGTGATGGAGGACTGGCGGCCGGTGCTGGAGTCCGTGGCCGCCCGTCACCTCACGGAAACCCCCTACCGCCTCACAGCGTCGCGCTCGCCCGGTCCTTCGGCGTCGGCCGGTCGTCCCGCCGGGCCGCGGACACCTTGGGAGGCGTGACGGTCCAGTCGGGGTGACCGGGCATGCGGGGCGTGGTCGTGCCGTACAGCCACTCCGTGAGGAACCCGGTCAGGTCCTGGCCCGCGACCTCGGTGGCGACCGCGATGTAGTCCTTCGTGGAGGCGCTGGAGTTGCGGTACCGGTCGAGGAAGGTGTGCTCGATACGGGAGAAGACGTCCTCGCCGACCAGCGTCCACAGCGCGTACAGGACCAGGACCCCGCCGGTGTAGCGCTGGCTGTCGAAGAGGTTGGCCGCCGTCGGGGAGGCGACCGGGCCGGAGTCCTTGCGCCACTGGTCGCCCCGGGAGTAGACGTCCTTCATCCGGGCTTCCATGGTGGTCAGCCCGATCGAGTCGGGCCAGCCGCGCTCGTACCGGTAGAGCAGGCCGTAGTAGTCCGCGTGGCCCTCGTTGAGCCACAGGTCGGCCCAGGTCGCCGGGGAGACCAGGTTGCCGAACCAGGTGTGGACCAGCTCGTGCATCATGTGCGAGCCGATCGCGCTCTCCTGCTGGAGCAGGTAGTTCGGCTTATAGATCGTGAGGGTCTGGGTCTCCAGGCCGGTGAAGTCGAAGGCGTCGGGCGCGTCCGTGTTGGCCGGCAGGATGCCGTACGCCTCGAACGGGAAACGCCCCAGCCGCTGCTCCAGCCAGGTGAGTTGACCGGGCGTCAGGGCGAGGGCCGGTTCGAGCGCCTCGGCCCGCGCGGTCGGTACGACGTCGCGCAGCCGCATCCCGCTCGGCCCTGGACGCTCCACGATCCGGTAGTCGCCCACGGTGACCTGGACGATCTCGGTGGCGATCGGGTCGCGTGAGTGGTAGACGGCGGTGGTGGTGCCGTCGGCGTTCGTTCTGGTGGAGACGTGGGAACCGCTCGCGACGGCGGTCAGTCCGGCCGGGGCGGTGACACGGAAGGTGAAGTGGGCCTTGTCCGTGGGGTGGTCGTTGCAGGGGAAGACGGTCCGCGCCAGGTCCGGCTGTCCGGCGACGGCGAAACCGTCGGGGGTGGGCACCCAGCCGTTGTACGGCGGCGCGATCTTGCGCGGGTCGGCGGTGTAGTCGACCCGCACGACCAGCTTCCCGTGCTCGCGCACGGGGGACGGCGGGGTCACGACGAGCTTCTCGGCCTGCTGCTCGAAGACCGCCCGCCGGCCGCCCACCCGCACCTCGTGGACCACGGGGCCGAGCAGGTCGAGGGAGAAGCGGGAGAGGTCCTGGGTGGCGCGGGCGACGATCGTCACGCGCGCCTCGACCAGCCGGGTGTCGGCGAGGTAGGTGAAGTCCAGCAGGTAGGCGGAGACGCGGTAGCCGGTGTTCCCCAGTACGGGGTAGACCGGGTCGCCGAGGCTGTCCCCGCCGGGGGTGCCCCCGCCGGAGGAGCCGTGGCCACCCGCGAGAGGGGCCGCCTGCGCGGCGGGAGAGGAGAGCGTGAGAGCGGCGGTGCCGAGGAGTGCGGCCGCCGGGGCCGTCACCCGGGTGCGATAGCGCATGAGTCTCTTTCCGGTTCGTTCCGTCGAGATAGGAACGCGCAGGACGGAGCCGGGCGGGAAGCCCGCCCGGACCCACGTCATGACGCTCCCCCGTAACCACGGGCGCGCGGTACCGGGCGGTCGGTCCCGGCCCGGACAGCGGCCCGACCTGCATGATCGTGCCGGTGGAGAGAGACCGTCAACCGTCCGCGGGCCGCCCGTAATGGCGGGCATCTCACAGGGTCCGCGCGGAACCGGCCGTGCCGTACGACCGTCTGAACCGGATGGGCCGCCCCGTGAATCCGGCCGTGCCGGGGCGCCGTTCGCGCGGCCCGTGACCACCCCTCAGATCCGGTTCCCGTGCTCCCGCCCGTACGCGTCCCGCTCGGGCGGCGGCCAGGTGGGCGCGCCCGCGGCGAGCGCGTCGTCTATCTCCCTGACCGTGTCGTGGTTGTAGACCTCCGCCACCTGACGTACCAACAGCAGTGCCTCGGTCACGGCCGGTTCGAGCGGGCGGTCCGTGCGGCTGATCCCGGCGGGGAGGTTGCCGAGGTCGCGGGCGCTGCGGAGCTTCCAGCCGGCCTTCGCGTCGAGGCCCGCGGTGGCGAAGCCGAGAGCGGAGGCCATCGTGACGGCGGCCTCCGAGGCCCCCGCGGTGAGGAGGGCGAGCCCCGCCTCGTGCTCGACGGCCGTCCCGGGGGCGGTGAGCGTACGGCAGGAGGTCTCGGCCTCCTTGAAGAGATGGCGCGCCTGTTCGAGGAGGAGCACCGCCCAGGCGAGTTGGGCGACATCGGCGTACGGGGGCGGCGTGCCTGGCATCTCCATCACGGGCTCCCTGAGGTCGGCTGACTCCGAGCGTAGGGAGCCGGGGCCCCCGGTGGGAGTGATTTCGCTCAGAGCAGCTCGAACAGGGCGGATCGGCACCCCCCGGGCGGCGCGTTGGCCGGATCCGGTCGTACGACGCCTCGTGCGGTCCGATCCGTGGCACTCAGGTGAATCCGTTGGTACTCCCGGGGTATTCGTTCCGTCCAGATTGAGCTGATACGGCGTCAGTGGACACTCTTGTGTCACGGTCCGGCCGGGTGAAATTGGGTGCCTGTGTCTGTGGACCTGACACCTTCTCCGCGGCTATGCCGCAAATGAGAAGGGAACCCCCATGCCCGAACTCGCCCGCCGCCGCCTGCTGATGGCCGGTGCCGCCACCGCCGGCTCCGTCGCCACCGGACAGTTGCTGACCGCGCCCGCCGCCCGCGCGAGCGGACTCTCCCGCCCCGCCTACGCCCCCCTGCCGGACGGCCTGTTCACCCTCGGAGTCGCCTCCGGGGACCCGCTGACGACCTCCGTCGTGCTGTGGACCCGGCTCGCCCCGGACCCCCTCAACGGCGGGGGCATGCCCAACAGAACGGTGCCGGTCCGCTGGCAGGTGGCCCTCGACGAGCGGTTCCGTACCGTCGTCCGGCAAGGCACCGCCACCGCCTCGCCGTCGCTGGGGCACAGCGTCCACGTGGACGTGCCGGGCCTGAGCGCCGGCCGGGACTACTGGTACCGCTTCCGCGCCGGCTCGCAGCTCTCCCCCGTGGGGCACACCCGTACGGCCGCCGCGAACCCCTCCCGGCTGCGTGTCGCCCTGGCCTCCTGCCAGAACTGGCAGAACGGCTACTTCACGCCGTACGCGGACATGCGGCGGCAGGATCCGGACGTCGTGGTCTTCGTCGGCGACTACATCTACGAGAGCGCCCCCGCCGCCTCGGCCGTACGCCGCCACGAGGGCACCGGGGAGCCGGTGGACCTGGTGGGGTACCGCAACCGCTACGCGCAGTACAAGACGGACCCCGACCTGCGGGCCATGCACGCGGCCGCCCCCTGGATCGTGACCTTCGACGACCACGAGGTCGACAACGACTTCGCCGGGGAGGTCCCGCAGGACCCGGGCAAGCAGCCGCACGACGCGTTCGTGGCCCGGCTGACCGCCGCCTACCAGGCGTTCTACGAGCACATGCCGGTCAGGGCCTCGGCCGTGCCGAACGGTCCGCACATCCAGATGTACCGGCGCTTCGACTTCGGGCAGCTGGTACGGCTCAGCGTGCTGGACACCCGGCAGTTCCGCAGCGACCAGGCGGTCACGCACGCGGGCGCCCAGGACCCGTCGCTGACCATGCTGGGCGCGGAGCAGAAGCGGTGGCTGCGGTCGGGTCTCAGTACCTCGCGGGCCCGGTGGAACGTGCTCGCCTCGCAGATCATGATGGCGGAGACCGACATCCTCGCGGGTCCCGGCAAGGAGTGGTACTACGACGCCTGGGACGGCTACCAGGTCGAGCGCAACGACCTGCTGGCCCGCTTCCGGAGCGTGCAGAACCCGGTGGTGCTCAGCGGCGACCGCCACCTGACGATGATCAGCGACCTGAAGCGGGACTACGCGGATCCGAGGTCGGCCGTCGTCGGCGCCGAGTTCGTGGGGACGTCCATCAGCTCCAACGGCGACCAGAGCGTGGCGGCGTTCGACGCGCAGTGGGATCCGCTGCGCGCCGACAACCCGCACTGGAAGTTCATCGACTGCCACCGCGGCTACCACCTCTTCGACATCGGGACGAAGGGCATCGACGCGCAGGTGCGGACCGTCGGCACGGTCCTGCGGCCGCAGTCGCCGTCGGTGGCGCTGGCCCGGCTGCGGGTGGAGTCGGGGCGGCCGGGGGTGACGAAGGCCTGAGGACGACGCGGGGCGCGGGGGCCGGGGCGGGTCCGTGGAGGGACCGCCCCGGCCCCTCCGGTGCGGCCTTGTGATCCGTTGTTCTGTCCATGACCATGGAGCGCTACGCCTCTCGCGTACCGGCAGAAACACCCGCATCCGTGGAAGGGACCGTCATGCCCCAGCACCCCACAGGGACACCCCGCAGGACCGTACTGTCGTCCGCCGCCGCCGTCGCGGCCGGAGCCGCCGTCGTCGCCTCGGGCCCGTCGGCGAGCGCGGCCGGATCCGGCGGCCGGGAGGCGGGCGGCAGACCCGCCGCGACCGCCCAGCATCCCGACCGGGAGCTGCGGGAGCTGCTCAAGGAGATCGACCGCGACCGGATCGAGGCGACCGTACGGCGTCTCGCCGCCTTCGGGACCCGGCACACCCTGTCCACGCAGGACGACCCCGAGCGGGGCATCGGCGCCGCCCGCGACTGGCTCTTCGCCGAGCTGAAGAGGTACGCGGCGGCCTCGGGCGGCCGGATGACCGTGGAGCTCCAGTCGTACGTCCAGGAGCCCGCCTCCCGGATCCCGGTGGCCACCCGCATCACCAACGTGGTCGCGACGCTCCGCGGCGCCGTCGACCCCGGGCGGGTCCATGTCGTCTCCGGGCACTACGACTCGCGCGCCACCGACGTCATGGACGCCACGAGTGACGCGCCCGGCGCCGACGACGACGCCTCCGGGGTCGCGGTGGTCCTGGAGCTGGCGCGGGTGATGGCGAGGCGCCGGCCCGCCGCGACGATCGTCTTCGCGGCCGTCGCGGGCGAGGAGCAGGGCCTGTACGGATCGGCGTACCTGGCGGAGAGCTTCAAGGCCGCCGGTACGAACGTCCAGGCCATGTTCACCAACGACATCGTCGGCAGCTCCCGGGCGGACGACGGCACCCGCGAGCCGTACAGCGTGCGGCTCTTCGCGGAGGGCGTGCCCACGTCCGAGACCCCGCAGCAGGCCGACACCCGGCGCTCGGTCGGCGGCGAGAACGACTCGCCGAGCCGCCAGCTCGCCCGGTTCGTCCGCGACGTCGCGGACAACGACGCGACGGGCATGAACGTACGGGTGGTCTACCGCCGCGACCGCTACCTGCGGGGCGGTGACCACATCCCGTTCCTGGAGCGCGGGTACGCGGCGGCGCGCTTCACCGAGCCGGCGGAGGACTTCGCGCACCAGCACCAGGACGTGCGGGTCGAGGACGGCAAGCAGTACGGCGACCTGCCCGAGTTCTGCGACTTCGGCTACATCGCCCGGGTCGCGCGGGTCAACGGCGCGGTGCTGTGGACGCTCGCCCAGGCCCCCGCGGCCCCGCGCGGGGTGAAGATCGTCACCAGCGTGCTCACCAACGCCACCCAGCTGGTCTGGGACCCGGGCACGGAGCCCGACCTGGCTGGGTACGAGGTGGTGTGGCGCGAGACGACCGCGCCGGAGTGGACCTCCGTGATCAGGGTGGGCACGGCGACGAGTCATACCGTGGACCTGTCGAAGGACAACGTCTTCTTCGGCGTCCGGGCGGTGAACCGGGCCGGCCGGCGGGGGCCGGTGAGCTTCCCCGTACCGCAGCGCTGATACCGGCCACGGACTCTGCCCGGGCGGACGCGGAAGGGTGACGTCCGTTCGGGGCCGGGTAGAGTTCGTGACCGCTGGTCAGCGGGCCGGTGGTGCCGCCGGACCGACCCGGGTCCGGGATCCGGCCCACCGCGGTGGCCGGCGGGGCCCAGGCAGGGAGGAGTCGCCGATGCTGTTCCGTCAGCTGGAGTATTTCGTGGCGGTGGCCAGGGAGAAGCACTTCGCCCGGGCGGCGGAATCCTGCTACGTCTCGCAACCCGCCCTCTCCGCGGCGATCGCCAAGCTGGAACGGGAACTGAACGTCACGCTCATCAACCGGGGGCACAACTACGAGGGCCTCACCCCGGAGGGCGAGCGGCTCGTCGTCTGGGCCAAGCGGATCCTCGCCGAGCAGGACGCCTTCAAAGCCGAGGTGGCGGCCGTCCAGTCGGGCATCACCGGGACCCTGCGGCTGGGGACGGAACCGACGGCGTCGACGACCCTGGCGTTGCCCGTGGCGGCGTTCTGCGGGGCGCACCCCCTGGCGAAGGTGCAGGTCCAGTCCCGGCAGTCGGCCAAGGAGCTGCACCGCCAGCTCCGCGAGTTCGAGCTGGACGCGGCGATCGCGCACTTCGCGCCGGACGACCGGGAGAGCCTCCAGGTGGTGCCGCTGTACCAGGAGCGGTACGTCCTGCTCGCGTCCGGCGACCAGTTGATGCCCCAGAGCGACACCATGGCGTGGGCGGACGCGGCGCAGCTGCCGCTCGCGCTGCTGACGCCCGACATGCGGATCCGGCAGCTGATCGACCGGGTCTTCGCGGAGAACGGGGTCGTGGTGACCCCGCAGGTGGAGACGGATTCGGTGGCGTCCCTCTACGCGCACGTGGGCGTCGGCGAGTGGGCGAGCATCGTGCCGCACACGTGGCTGCGTGCCATGCCGGTGATCGGCAGGCCGCGGGCCGTCCGGCTGGTGGCGCCGGACGCGCGGGCGCAGATCTCGGTGGCGATCCACGCGGCGACGCCGGGCTCGATCGCCGCGCGGGCGTTCGTGAACGCGGCGACGGAGCTGTCGCTGGACGAGTTCTTCGACCAGTCGCTGCCGGGCGAGCACCGCATGCGCTGAGCCTCGGGCCGACCGGGCCCCGGGGTCTGTGCCCGTACGGGCTTGTCCGCGCCCGTACGAGCTGTCCGTGCCCGTAGCCCGTACGAACTGTCCGTGCCCGTACGAGTCGTCAGCGCCCGTACAGGCTTTCCACCGCCGGCCGGTCCAGGCCGCCCTTGGCCGTGTGCGGCAGCGAGCCGACGACGTCGAGCCGGTCGGGCACCTCGGAGGCGGGCAGCCGGTTGCGGCAGTACTGGAGGATCTCGGGCCCGGTGGACTCGCCGTCGCTCACCACCACGACGGCGCCCATCCGCGGCCCGTTCCCCTCGTCGGGCAGGGCGAAGACGGCCGCCTCGGTGACGCCGGGGCACCCCGCGAGGATGTCCTCGACGTGCTCGGGCGAGATCACCGTACCGCCGCGGCTGATCAGGTTCTTGATGTGTCCGGTGAGGAACAGGTACCCGTCCTCGTCCAGTGAGCCCAGGTCGCCGGTGCGGAACCAGCCGTCACGGAAGCCGCGCGCGGTCTCCGCCGGGTCGCCCAGGTAGCCGCGCGCGACGGTCGGCCCGTGCACCCACACCTCACCCTGCGTACCGACCGGACAAGGCCTCCCGTTCGTGTCGAAGACCCGCAGGTCCACCCCGGTCGACCGGCCGACGGAGCCGTGCTTGAGGAATCCCTGCTGCGGCAGCGGTTCGCTGGTCGCCTGGTGCGTGGACTCGGTCATGCCGTACGCGGAGAGGAGCGGCGCGCCGAGCGTGCGCTCCAGCGCCCGCTGGGTGGCGGTGTTGAGCGGCGCGCTGCAACTGCGGACGAACTTGAGCGGCGCGAGGCTCGGGCCCGGGTACTCCGTCGCCGACCGCTCCAGGAGGATCTCGTGGACGGTGGGCGCCGCGGTGAACCAGGACGCGGACACGGCCCGTACGTCGTCCCAGAAGGTCGGCGCCGAGAAGCCGCCGCGCTCGGGCAGCAGGACGCACCCGCCGCTGGCCAGGGTGGCCAGGAGACCGGCGAAGAGGCCGTGTCCGTGGAAGAACGGCATCACCGCGACGGTCGCGTCCCCGGGACCCAGCTCGTAGGTGGCGCAGATGTCCCGCACGGAGGCGGCCACGTTGGCGTGGGTCAGCGGGACCATCTTGGCCTGGTCGGTCGTGCCCGCGGTGAACAGGACGAGGCTGTCGTGGTCCGTCAGCTCCCCGGCCGCGCCCCGCACCCGCCGTACCGGAGGGGCGCCGGTGTCGAGTCCCGCGGACGCCGTCCCGGCGCGGGGCACGTCCACGCGCAGGGTCCACGCCGGTACGCCGGCTTCCGCGACCGGTACGGCGTCGGCGGCGGGCGGTCCCACCAGGACCGCCT
>NZ_WWJY01000866.1 GCF_009865405.1 Streptomyces sp. SID3212
GGCCGAGGTCGGCGGGCGCGCGGGTGCCGTCGGCGGCCTCGGCCGGGGCCTTCTCGGCCAGTTCGTCGGCGAGGGCCTGGAGCTTGGCGATGACGTCCGAGTACGCGCGGTACGCCTCCAGGGCCGAGCCCTTGCCGGTGAGGGCGGCGCGCCGGAGGGAGGGGACGGTCGCGAGATCGCGGAGGAGGCCGGGAGAGGCCGTCGCGGCGGCGCGGATCTCGTCGATCTGGCGGTCGACGCGGGTGCTGCGGGTCGCGGAGACCTGGTGCCCGGTCTTCTTGTCGCCGTCGTCGGCGTCTCCACCGTCGCCCGCCTGCTCACGCCCCGCCGCGATGAACACGACGACCTCGTCGCGCTCGTCCGCGAGGGAGTGGGAGAGGGTCACGGCCTGCTGGTTCAGCTGGGCGAGGGTGACCAGGTTCTGCGCGTCGTTGAGGTCGGCGGAGACCAGGAGGAGGCCGGGAGCGCCGGCCGCGACCACGGCCACGCCCACGAGGGCGACGCCGACGACGAGCCGGTTGCGCACCCGCGCCCGGCGTCCGTCGGGGACGCCGGAGGACGCGCTCGCGCCGACGGCGCCGCCGGGTACGCCGGTGACACCGGTGGTCCCGGTGGTCCCGTTCGCTCCAGGGTTCAGGGGGCCGCCCGGAGTCTCACCGCGCGTGACGCCGTTGCCCCGAGGCCGCTTCTTTCGCACCGGTGCTCACATTCTTGTTCTCGTCCGCCCATGAAGCGGAGATGACATCCGGTCAGCGACGAGACATCGGCCGCTCCGCCACCTGAACGAGTCAACATCACAGAGGAGTTGACCAACAACTCTTCCCAGGAGGCGCACTACCGGAACCTGTTACGCCGGGTGGACCTTACGCGCACGCTTTGGCAGGATGCGCGCCCGCAGCTCCCCGGAGGGGTGCTCCACCACCGAAACACACCGTCTGACCTGGGTGTAAAGGCCACTGACCAACCATGCAGACGGCGTGAAGGACCCATGCGGAAGGGTGCGGGGGTCGTGCAGACTGGCCCCCATGCGCATCGAACTCGTCACCGCCCCCGGCACCGCCGGACGCCTCAACGAGGACTGGACAGCCGTGTCACTGCCCGCGAGCGGCGAGGGCGGTGTGCTGGTGGTCCTGGACGGGGTGACCCCGCCGGCGGGCGGCGACGGTGGTGACGGTTGTGTCCACGGTGTGCCCTGGTTCACCGCCCGGCTGGGCGGCGCACTGGTCGAACTGTCCGGTTCACGGCGGGATATGACCCTCGGCGCGATCCTCTCCGAGGCGATCCGGCGCACGGCGGACGCTCACCGTGACACCTGTGACCTTTCTCACGTACGGACGCCTCAGGCAACGGTCGTCATGGTCCGCTGGGGCACGGACGCGGTGGAGCACCTGGTGCTCTCGGACTCGACCCTGCTGCTGGAGTCGCCGGACGGCGCGGTACGGGCGGTGCTGGACGACCGGCTGGACCGGATCCCCCGGGAGGCCCTGCGCCTGGTCGCGACGGCGGACGCGCTGCGCAACGCGGAGGGCGGCTTCTTCACGGCGGCGGCGGACCCGGCGGTGGCGTCGAGGGCGGTGACGGGCCGGACGCCCGCGGCGGAGGTGCGGAGCGCCCTGGCCCTCACGGACGGCGCGGCGCGGTGGGTGGAGATGTTCCGGGAGGGCGGCTGGGCGGACTGCCTGGCGCTGGTGCGCAAGAGCGGCCCGCAGGAGCTGGTGGACCGGGTACGGGCGGCGGAGTCGGCGGACCCGGACGGGGCGGCGTTCCGGCGCTGGAAGACGAGTGACGACGCGACGGTGGCGTACGTGGAGCTGTGACGTACGCACAGACCTCCTCGTACTCGTACCCCCGCCTACACCCGACTGTTCAGCTGGTGAAGGAGCCGGGCCAGCTCGGCGACCTCGGTACGATCCCATTCGGCGAGCCGGCGTACGTACATGTCGCGGCGCGCGTCCCGCACCTGGCGGAAGCGGGCCAGTCCCTCGTCGGTGATCCGCACGAGCGAGGCGCGCCCGTCGGCGGGGTCGGGCTCGCGGGTGACGAGGCCCAGCTCCTCCAGGGCGCGCAGCTGGCGGCTCATGGTGGCCTTGCCGACGCCGAAGTACCCGGCGAGGGCGGTGGCGCGCTGGCTGCCGCTCTCCTCCAGCCGTACGAGCAGTCCGTACGCGGCGGGCTCCAGCTCCGGGTGGACCTCGCGGGCCATCTCGCCGGAGTTGGCTCTGGCGCGGCGCAGGAAGACGGCCAGCTCACGCTCCAGCGCGAGGAACTCGTGGTCCACCTCGCGCCCGCCCGCCGGGGCCCGGTCGTGTGCCGTACCGCTCGCGTGCACGTCAGCAGCCATCGCGCGCTTTCCCGCTCCTGAAGGTTTTCCTGGCCGGCGGCCGTTGCCGCGGCTTTCCGAACAGTATTTCGCAGGCTCGTAGGAGTGGCGTCAGCGTGCCGCGCCGCGTACGGGTGGGTGACCGTGCGTAGCGTCGTGATGCCCGTCCGGATCACCGGACCGCCCCCTGGAGGCACCAGCCATGCCCACGCCCGGACCCACGACGACCGGCCGCTTGTTACGGTCCACGGCGGCCACACTCCTGGCCGTCCCCGCGCTCCTCCTCACGTTCCCGCCGACGTCGACCGCGGCGCCCGCCGCCCCCGCCTCTGTCCCCCCGGTGCGGGGATCGGCGCACATGGGTCTGGGCGTCCTCACGCACGAGGGCCGGGGCGGCGGGGCGCCCGCGAGCCTGCGGGTGGCACAGACGGAGGGGGTGGACGTCTCCAGCCACCAGAAGGACGTCGACTGGGCCAAGCTGTGGGACAGCGGGGTGAAGTGGGCGTACGTGAAGGCCACCGAAGGCAGCTACTACAAGAACCCCTACTTCGGCCAGCAGTACGAGGGCTCGTACAACACCGGGATGATCCGGGGCGCGTACCACTTCGCCGCCCCGGACGACTCCGGCGGCGCCGAGCAGGCGACGTACTTCGTGGACGGCGGCGGGGCGTGGTCGCCCGACGGCAGGACACTGCCCGGGGTCCTGGACATCGAGTGGAACCCGTACGGCGCGGCCTGCTACGGCAAGACGCCGGCCCAACTGGTCTCCTGGATCCGCGACTTCCTGACGACGTACAAGACCCGCACGGGCCGCGCGGCCCTGATCTACACGTCCACGAACTGGTGGCGCGACTGCACGGGCAACTACGCGGGCTTCGGCCCCACGAACCCGCTCTGGATCGCCCGCTACGACAAGACGGTCGGCGAACTCCCGGCGGGCTGGGAGTACCAGACGATCTGGCAGTACACGTCCTCGGGCCCGACGGTAGGAGACCACAACAAGTTCAACGGCCCCCTCTCAGGCGTAAAGTCCCTGGCCACCGGCTGACGCCCACTCACGCCTGCCGGCGCCCGGCGACGGCACCGCGAAGTCGTCCACGACCTCGGACGCCGACTTCACCCCCGGCCGTCGCAGCGCTCCACCCCGGGAGACCGCACGGCCGGGTGTCCGCCCGGTTGGCCCTGCGAGCTGACGGACACCTACTACCCCACCGCCGTCGCGCGCGGCACCCGCCTGGCCGGGACGGCCAGGATCCCCGGCGGAGCCGTCACCCTCCTCGCCGAGCTCGGTCACGTGGGCGTCCGCGTCCGCGAGGACGTGACCGCGCGCATGCCCGACGAGGAGGAGCTGGCAGCCCTGGACATCCCATCCGGCGAACCCGTGCTGCGCCTGACGCGCGTCACCTTCGACCGCGACGACCGGCCCATCCAGCTCGACCTGATGACCATGCCCGCCCGACTCCAGCGCCTGCGCTACGAGATCCGGATCGGCTGACCTGCCCGGAACGAGGAAGACGCGTACGACCGTCGGACCCTCCACGAACGGCCGGGCGACCGCCATGGGGGCACCCGGCGACGGCCGCGCCCGCCCGGAACGGGTGTCCGGGTGGGCGCGGCCGTCGTCAGTGGTGGGGCCGGGAGGCTTACGCCGCTGCCGGGACCCTCATTTCTGCCGGGGACAGGGCGATGTCCAGGACCTGGCGTACGTCCGTCACCGGGTGGATCTCCAGTTTGTCCAGGATCTCCGCCGGGACGTCGTCCAGGTCCGCCTCGTTGCGCTTCGGGATCACGACCGTCGTGATGCCCGCGCGGTGGGCCGCCAGGAGCTTCTGCTTCAGGCCGCCGATGGGCAGGACGCGACCGGTCAGCGAGACCTCGCCGGTCATGGCGACGTCCGTGCGGACCAGGCGGCCGCTCAGGAGCGAGGCCAGGGCCGTGGTCATCGTGATGCCCGCGCTCGGGCCGTCCTTCGGGACCGCGCCCGCCGGGAAGTGGATGTGCACGCCCCGGTCCTTGAGGTCCGCGACCGGCAGTTCCAGTTCCGCGCCGCGCGAGCGGAGGAAGGAGAGCGCGATCTGTGCCGACTCCTTCATCACGTCACCCAGCTGACCGGTCAGGGTCAGCCCCGAGCCGCCCGTCTCCGGGTCGGCCAGCGACGCCTCCACGAAGAGGACGTCACCGCCCGCGCCGGTGACCGCGAGGCCCGTCGCCACCCCCGGGACCGCCGTGCGGCGCTCCGCCGGGTCCTGGGCGGACTCGGGGACGTGGTGCGGACGCCCGATCAGCTTGCGCAGGTGATCCGGGCCGAGCGTGAACGGCAGCTCCCGCTTGCCCAGTTCGTGTTCCGCCGCGACCTTGCGGAGGAGTCTGGCGATGGAACGCTCCAGGTTACGGACGCCCGCCTCGCGGGTGTACTCGCCCGCCAGCCTGCGCAGCGCCTCGTCCTCCAGCGTGACCTCGCCGGGCTCCAGGCCCGCGCGCTCCAGCTGCCGGGGCAGCAGGTGGTCCCTGGCGATGACGACCTTCTCGTCCTCGGTGTAGCCGTCGAGCCTGACCAGCTCCATCCGGTCGAGCAGCGCCTCCGGGATCGCCTCCAGGACGTTCGCCGTGGCGAGGAACACCACGTCGGACAGGTCGAGTTCGACCTCCAGGTAGTGGTCGCGGAACGTGTGGTTCTGCGCCGGGTCCAGGACTTCGAGCAGCGCCGCCGCCGGGTCGCCCCGGTAGTCGGAGCCGACCTTGTCGATCTCGTCGAGCAGGACGACCGGGTTCATCGAACCGGCCTCCTTGATCGCCCGGACGATACGGCCCGGCAGCGCGCCGACGTACGTACGCCGGTGTCCGCGGATCTCCGCCTCGTCACGGACGCCGCCCAGCGCCACCCGCACGAACTTACGTCCCATGGAGTGCGCGACCGACTCGCCGAGCGAGGTCTTGCCGACGCCGGGCGGACCGACCAGGGCCAGTACGGCGCCGCCACGACGGCCGCCGACCACCCCGAGCCCGCGCTCCGCGCGCCGCTTGCGCACGGCCAGGTACTCGGTGATGCGTTCCTTCACGTCCTCCAGGCCCGCGTGCTCGGCGTCGAGGATCCGCTGGGCGCCCCTGATGTCGTACTCGTCCTCGGTCCTGACGTTCCAGGGCAGTTCGAGCACCGTGTCGAGCCACGTGCGGATCCAGGAGCCCTCGGGGCTCTGGTCCGACGAGCGCTCCAGCTTCTCGACCTCCTTGAGGGCGGCCTCCCGTACCTTCTCGGGCAGGTCGGCGGTCTCGACCCGGGTCCGGTAGTCGTCGGACTCGTCCTCGTCGCCCTCGCCGTTCAGGCCGCGCAGTTCCTTCCGTACGGCTTCGAGCTGGCGCCGCAGGAGGAATTCACGCTGCTGCTTGTCGACGCCCTCCTGGACGTCCTTGGCGATGGACTCCGCGACGTCCTGCTCCGCGAGGTGTTCCCGGAGCTGGTCGGTGGCGAGCTTGAGCCGGGCCACCGGGTCGGTGGTCTCCAGCAGCTCGACCTTCTGGGCGGTCGTGAGGAACGGTGAGTACCCGGCGTTGTCCGCCAGCTGCGACACGTCGTCGATCTGCTGGACGCGGTCGACCACCTGCCAGGCGCCGCGCTTCTTCAGCCAGTCCGCGGCGAGGGCCTTGTACTCCTTCATCAGGTCGGTGACGGCCCCGGGCAGCGGGTCCGGCGCCAGTTCCTCGACGCTCAGGCCCTCGACCCAGAGGGCCGCGCCGGGTCCGGACGTCCCCGCGCCGATCTGCACTCGGCCACGGCCGCGGATCAGTGCGCCGGGGTCGCCGTCGGAGAGCCGGCCGACCTGTTCGACGGTGCCGCGCACGCCGATGCCCGCGTACGTCCCGTCGATGCGCGGGACGAGCAGCACCTGCGGCTTTCCCGCGCCGCCCTCGGCGCGGGCGGCGGCCTGCGCGGCCTCCACGGCCGCCCGGACCTCGGCGTCGGACAGGTCGAGCGGAACCACCATTCCGGGCAGCACGACCTCGTCGTCGAGCGGCAGCACGGGAAGCGTGAGCGATGTGGACGTGAGAGCCATGATCTCCCCTTCAGCATTCAAGTTGAGCTATACCCGCTCAATGCTTGTGAGCCTCCTGTTGTTCCCCGGGGGGCGTTCGCTCTGAGCGATCACTCCCGCACGCGTACCGCAGGCGGGAGGCAGAGAGGTGTAACGCCCTGAAGGGGGTCACGCTTCCCGTACCCGAACCGGTTTGTCGCCGGCCTCCGCCGCGCACGAGGATGGGACCGAGAGCGAAGACACCAGCAGTCCCCCGGAGAGGCCGCACCATGCCCGTATCCGCCCAGGCACCAGGCCCGGAATCGCACCACTCGCCGGATCACGACGACCGCCCCGTCGTCCTCGACCGCCGCGACGGCCCGTACGGCGAGGTCGTCCTCCGGCGGCGCGGCGCCGAGCTGGAGATCATCGCCAACGGGTGCTTCCTGATGGACACCTCCGACGGCCGCTCCGAGCGCCTTCTCATCGACGCCGCCCTCGCCGCCCTCCCCGAGGACCGGCGCGAGCAGCGGCCCTCCGTCCTCGTCGGCGGACTCGGCGTCGGCTTCTCCCTGGCGCACGCCGCCGCCGACCCCCGCTGGGGCCGGATCGTGGTCGTCGAGCGCGAACAGGCGGTCATCGACTGGCACCGCTCCGGCCCGCTCGCCCGGATCTCGGGCGCGGCGCTCGCCGACCCGCGCACGGTGATCCTCCACACCGATCTGGTCGAGCACGTGAAGACCGCCACGGACAGCTACGACGCCCTGTGCCTCGACATCGACAACGGGCCCGACTGGACGGTCACCGAGGACAACGGGACTCTCTACACGCCGGCCGGGCTCGCGGCGTGCCGCGAACGCCTCAACCCCGGCGGTGTGCTGGCCATTTGGTCCGCGCGGCCGTCCCCCGCCTTCGGCGAAGCGCTACGGAATGCCGGGTTCGGTGGAGTTGCTGCCGAAGAGATCCCTGTTGCCCGGGGCGTACCGGACGTCGTTCATCTCGCCGCTCGCACTGCGTAGCCGTGACCCTGTTCCTGCCTCTACGCTGCTCCCGACACACGCGATCTCCATCCACGTGGAGCCACCCGGGGATCGCGGACGACGGATCGACGATCGCGGAACGCGTACCAGCCAGCAGGGGCGGGGCCATGGAGCAGACACAGACCAGCCACAACGGGGTCGCGGCGACGCCGGGGGCCCAGCGAAGGGTCCTGGTCGTCGAGGACGACGCGACCATCGTCGACGCCATCGCCGCGCGGCTGCGGGCCGAGGGCTTCCTGGTCCAGACGGCGGTCGACGGCCCCGCGGCCGTCGACGCGGCCGAGGCCTGGCAGCCGGACGTGATGGTCCTCGACGTGATGCTGCCCGGCTTCGACGGCCTGGAGGTCTGCCGCCGCGTCCAGGCGCAGCGCCCCGTGCCGGTGCTGATGCTGACCGCCCGCGACGACGAGACGGACATGCTGGTGGGACTCGGCGTCGGCGCCGACGACTACATGACCAAGCCCTTCTCCATGCGGGAGCTGGCGGCGCGCGTGCACGTGCTGCTGCGCCGCGTGGAGCGCGCGGCGCTCGCCGCCGTCACCCCCCGCAGCGGCATCCTGCGCCTCGGCGAGCTGGAGATCGACCACGCGCAGCGCCGGGTGCGGGTGCGGGGTGAGGACGTCCACCTGACGCCCACCGAGTTCGACCTGCTGGTCTGCCTGGCGAGCACCCCGCGCGCGGTGCTCTCCCGCGAGCAGCTCCTCGCGGAGGTGTGGGACTGGGCGGACGCGTCGGGCACCCGTACGGTCGACAGCCACATCAAGGCGCTGCGCCGGAAGATCGGCGCCGAGCGGATCCGTACGGTCCACGGAGTCGGGTATGCCCTGGAGACCCCGGCCCCATGACCCGTCCCCGGGACGGCGCGCGCCGGGGGGCCGCCCCGCGCGGCGGTCGTTACGGCACCTCGCGCGGCGGTCCTTTCGACGGCCCGTACGGCGGACAGCGCGGCGGACCCCGGACAGGACCGGGCGGCCGGCCCAGGCAGCCCGGCCGGCGCGCCGGGGTCCCGGAGAAGACCGGGCTGCGTCCCTTCTCCATCAAGACCAAGCTCGGCACGCTGGTGGTCGTCTCCGTCTTCATCACCACCGGCCTGCTGATGGTGGCCCTCCGTACGGAGACCGAGCTCCGCTTCATCACCGTCTTCTCGGTGATCGCCACGCTCCTCATCACCCAGTTCGTGGCCCACGGCCTCACCGCGCCGCTCGACGAGATGAACACCGTCGCGAAGGGCATATCGCACGGCGACTACACCCGCCGGGTCAGCGGCATCGACCGCCGCGACGAGCTGGGCGACCTCGCCGCCACCATCAACCGGATGGCGGACGACCTGGAGGCCGTGGACCGGCACCGCAAGGAGCTGGTCGCCAACGTCTCGCACGAGCTGCGCACCCCCATCGCGGCGCTGCGCGCGGTCCTGGAGAACGTCGTGGACGGCGTGTCCGCCGCCGACCCGGAGACGATGCGCACGGCGCTGCGGCAGACGGAACGGCTGGGCCGGCTCACCGAGACGCTGCTCGACCTGTCCAGGCTCGACAACGGCGTGGTGACGCTCAGGGCCCAGCGCTTCGAGGTGTGGCCGTACCTGTCCGGCGTACTCAAAGAGGCCAATCTGGCCGCGTCGCAGCGCGCGCTCAGCTCCGGGTCCGGCAACCACACCCGTACGGACGTCCACCTCCATCTGGACGTCTCGCCGCCGGAACTGACCGCGCACGCGGACGCGGAGCGCCTGCACCAGGTCGTCGCCAACCTCATCGACAACGCGGTCAAGCACAGCCCGCCGCACGGGCGGGTGACGGTACGGGCCCGGCGCGGCCCCCGCCCCGAGTCGCTGGACCTGGAGGTCCAGGACGAAGGTCCCGGGATACCGGAGGCCGAACGGCACCGCGTCTTCGAGCGGTTCAACCGCGGCAGCGCGCCCTCGCCGCACGGTCCCGGCAGCGACGGGGGCACCGGCCTGGGTCTGGCGATCGCCCGCTGGGCGGTCGATCTGCACGGCGGGCGCATCGGTGTGGCCGAATCCGCGCGCGGCTGCCGGATACGCGTCACTCTTCCGGGAATTCCCCAGGCCCGGGATTGACGTAGAGTTCGGACTTGTTAACGCACGATCTCCGGGTACGGAGTCGGGGACGGGCGGACTACGGGCCGCGGACCCGTTGCAGCCGGGCACAGTGCTTCACGGGCGCTCTCCCGGCGAGGCGAACCAGGCTTGTTTCCCGCCATTTCATACGCTGAAACCCGCCGTCAGATGTGACTTGCACGACGATGGCCCGCCTGGCCTGCACCTGCGGGCCCGGTTAGGCGTAGCCTTGATTCCCGCTGTCCATCACCTTGTGAAGCGGAAGAGGGCGGTTCACGCCGTGTCGTCTCAGTCCCCCAGTAAGCCGAGTATCTCGACCGATGAAGACGGGCAGGGGAAGAACCCCGCCGCCGCCTTCGGCGCCAATGAGTGGCTCGTCGACGAGATCTACCAGCAGTACCTCCAGGACCCGAATTCGGTCGACCGCGCCTGGTGGGACTTCTTCGCCGACTACAAGCCGGGCACGCCCGGCACGGCGGACAAGCCGGCGGAGACCGCCGCCGCGGGGGCCGCGGTGACGCCGGCCTCCACACCGACGGCCGCCCCGACCCCGACAGCCACC
>NZ_WWJY01000867.1 GCF_009865405.1 Streptomyces sp. SID3212
GCGACGGCGGCCCCGAGGCCGCCGCCCGCGACGCGCGGTACGCGGCGCTGGACGCCGCCGCCGAGCGCCACGGCGCCGCCGCCGTCCTGCTCGGCCACACCCGCGACGACCAGGCGGAGACGGTGCTGCTGGGCCTCGCCCGCGGCTCCGGCACCCGCTCGCTCTCCGGTATGGCGGCCGTCTCGGGGGCGGCCGGCCGGTACCGCCGCCCGTTCCTCCAGGTCGACCGCCAGACCGCCCGCAAGGCCTGTCTGGTGCAGTCGATCCCCGTCTGGGACGACCCCCACAACACCGACCCCGCCTACACCCGCTCCCGGCTGCGCCACGAGGGGCTGCCCGCCCTGGAGAAGGCGCTCGGCAAGGGCGTGGTCGAGGCCCTGGCCCGTACGGCACGGCTCTCGCGCGACGACGCGGACGCCCTCGACGCCTGGGCGGCCGACGCGGAGCGTTCCGTACGGGACGCCTCGGGCCAGCTGGAGTGCGCGAAGCTGTACGGGCTGCCGCCCGCCGTCCGCCGCCGGGTGCTCCGTACGGCGGTCATCGCCGCGGGCGCCCCGGCCGGTTCGCTGTTCGCCCGGCACATCGAGGAGGTCGACCGCCTGATCACGGGCTGGCGCGGCCAGGGAGCCATCAACCTGCCCGGCCGCGTGGAGGCCACGAGGCAGGGTGGCAGACTGGTCATCCGGCAGGGCTGAAGCGCTGGTCTCCTGGCGACCTGGCGACGACGAAAGTGATGCGGGTGGACGACAAGGACTTGGGCACCGATCTTCAATCGGTACTCATCACCAAGGAAGAGATCGACGGGAAGCTGGCCGAACTGGCCGGGAAGATCGACGCGGAGTACGCGGGCAAGGATCTGCTTCTCGTCGGGGTGCTCAAGGGCGCCGTGATGGTGATGGCGGATCTGGCGCGAGCTCTGTCCACCCCCGTGACGATGGACTGGATGGCCGTCTCCTCGTACGGGGCGGGCACGCAGTCCTCCGGTGTGGTCAGGATCCTCAAGGACCTGGACACCGACATCAAGGGCAGGCACGTCCTGATCGTCGAGGACATCATCGACTCGGGGCTGACCCTGTCGTGGCTGCTGTCCAACCTGGGCTCCAGGGAGCCGGCCTCGCTGGAGGTCGTCACCCTGCTCCGTAAGCCGGATGCCGCAAAGGTCGCGATCGACGTGAAGTGGATCGGCTTCGACATTCCGAATGAGTTCGTCGTCGGATACGGCCTGGATTACAACGAGAAGTACCGCAACATGCCTTTTGTCGGCACACTCGCACCGCACGTGTACGGCGGCTGAAGCGTTCGGCCCCGGACGGGAACCCCGGCCCCCCTCCCGCCGTTGGAGCATGGGAAGGCCGGTTTGTCAGCCGTCCCGTGCGGTCGCGGGTGACAATGCTGGGGTACCGTCCGAAGAACAGTCTTTTCTCACAGCGGCATTTACCTACGGGCAGGAGGGACGGAGCGTTCTCGCTCCGTATGGATGGACGTGAAGCGATACTTCCGTGGGCCGGTCATGTGGATCGTGCTGGCCGTCCTCGCCGTGGTCGTGTTGATGCAGGTCGTCGGCTCGTCGGGCGGCTATAAGACAGTGGACACCGGCCAGGTGATCCAGGCGATCAACAAGAACCAGGTCCAGCAGGTCAAACTGACGACCGGCGACGATCAGATCATCAAGGCCGAGCTCAAGTCCGGCGTGAAGATCAAGGACAGCAACAAGATCCAGGCGAGCTACATCGGCAGCCAGGGCTCGACCCTGGCCAAGACGCTTCAGGCGAAGTTCGACAGCGGCGACATCAAGAAGGGCTACACGGTCTCGCCGTCGAAGCAGAGCCCGTTCCTCTCGGTGCTGTTCTCGCTGCTGCCCTTCGTGCTGATCGTCGTGGTCTTCCTGTTCCTGATGAATTCCATGCAGGGCGGCGGCTCCCGCGTCATGCAGTTCGGGAAGTCCAAGGCCAAGCTCATCACCAAGGACACCCCGAAGACGACGTTCGCCGACGTGGCGGGGTCCGACGAGGCTGTCGAGGAGCTCCACGAGATCAAGGAGTTCCTCCAGGAGCCGGCGAAGTTCCAGGCCGTCGGCGCCAAGATCCCGAAGGGTGTGCTGCTGTACGGCCCGCCCGGTACGGGCAAGACGCTGCTCGCCCGCGCGGTCGCGGGGGAGGCCGGGGTCCCGTTCTACTCGATCTCCGGCTCCGACTTCGTCGAGATGTTCGTCGGTGTCGGCGCGTCCCGCGTGCGTGACCTCTTCGAGCAGGCCAAGGCGAACGCGCCGGCGATCGTCTTCGTCGACGAGATCGACGCCGTCGGCCGGCACCGCGGCGCGGGTCTCGGCGGTGGCCACGACGAGCGCGAGCAGACGCTGAACCAGCTGCTCGTGGAGATGGACGGCTTCGACGTGAAGGGTGGAGTGATCCTTATCGCCGCCACGAACCGGCCCGACATCCTCGACCCGGCGCTGCTGCGCCCGGGCCGCTTCGACCGGCAGATCGCCGTCGACCGCCCCGACATGCTGGGCCGTCTGGAGATCCTCAAGGTCCACCAGAAGGGCAAGCCGGTCGCCCCGGACGTCGACCTGGGCGCGGTCGCCCGTCGTACGCCCGGCTTCACCGGCGCCGACCTGGCGAACGTGCTGAACGAAGCCGCGCTGCTCACCGCACGCGGCGACAAGAAGCTCGTGGACAACCACGCGCTGGACGAGGCGATCGACCGTGTGGTGGCGGGCCCGCAGAAGCGGACCCGGATCATGTCCGAGAAGGAAAAGAAGATCACCGCGTACCACGAGGGCGGACACGCCCTGGTCGCCGCGGCGTCTCCGAACTCCGACCCGGTGCACAAGATCACCATCCTGTCCCGCGGCCGGGCCCTGGGTTACACCATGGTCCTGCCCGACGAGGACAAGTACTCCACCACGCGCAACGAGATGCTCGACCAGCTCGCGTACATGATGGGCGGGCGCGCCGCCGAGGAACTGGTCTTCCACGACCCGACCACGGGCGCCGCCAACGACATCGAGAAGGCCTCGGCGACCGCCAGGGCCATGGTGACCCAGTACGGCATGACCGAGCGGCTCGGCGCCATCAAGTTCGGCGGCGACAACACCGAGCCCTTCCTCGGCCGTGAGATGGGCCACCAGCGCGACTACTCGGAAGAGGTCGCGGCGCTGGTCGACGAAGAGGTCAAGAAGCTCATCGAGACCGCGCACAACGAGGCCTGGGAGATCCTGGTCGAGAACCGCGACGTTCTCGACAACCTGGTCCTCGCGCTCCTGGAGAAGGAGACGCTGAACAAGGAGCAGATCGCCGAGATCTTCTCCACCATCGTTCGGCGCCCCGCCCGCCCGGCGTGGACCGGCTCCTCGCGTCGTACGCCTTCGACGCGTCCGCCGGTGCTCTCACCCAAGGAGCTGGCGCTCACCAACGGCGCGATCGGCGCCAACGGTTCGAACGGTGGCCTGCCCTCCGCGACGACCGGTGAGACACCGACCGAAGCGATCCCCGAGGACCGCCCGGAGAGCTGATCCCGGACCGTCGCCGAGGCCCGGAATGCATGCCGCGTCCCCCAGGTTTTAGCCTGTGGGGGCGCGGTATTCGTTTGCCCGCCCCAGGACGGCACAGGAACGAGGCACATACATGACCGACCCGGTGACTCTGGACGGGGAGAGCCCGATCCGCGAGTTCGACGAGAAGCGGGTGGAGAATGCGGTGCGGGAGCTGCTGTTCGCCATCGGTGAGGACCCGGACCGTGACGGTCTGCGGGCGACCCCGGAACGGGTGGCACGCGCGTACAAGGAGATATACGCGGGCCTGTGGCAGACGCCCGAGGACGTCCTGACGACGACGTTCGACCTGGGGCACGACGAGATGGTCCTGGTGAAGGACATCGAGGTCATGAGTTCCTGTGAGCACCACCTGGTGCCGTTCGTCGGGGTGGCCCACGTCGGCTACATCCCGTCCGCCGACGGCAAGATCACCGGACTGTCCAAGCTGGCCCGGCTGGTGGACGTCTACGCGCGCCGCCCGCAGGTCCAGGAGCGGCTGACCACGCAGATCGCCGACTCGCTGATGGAGATCCTGGATCCCCGGGGCGTGATCGTGGTCATCGAGTGCGAGCACATGTGCATGACCATGCGCGGGGTTCGGAAGCCGGGCGCGAAGACGATCACGTCGGCGGTCCGGGGACAGATGCGGGTGCCGGCGACGCGTGCGGAGGCCATGAGCCTGATCATGGCCCGGTGATCACGGCCCGCTGAATCGCCGAGGACGTACGGGTCAGGACGTAGACGTACGGGCCAGCACGTACGGGTCAGGCGCGCGTCGCGGTCGGGTGGTCGTCGTCGTGGTCCTCCGGGAGCTTGCAGACGCGCTCCAGGAAGAAGGCCGCGAGGATCACCGCGATGCCGGCCACGACGGCGAAGCCCGAGTAGATCGCCTGGTCGCGGCGGGCGGGGACGTCCAGCTTGGTCAGCAGGAAGACGCCCACCCCGCCGTACATGCCCGAGACCAGGGCCACGACGAGCGCGCTGGCCTGGCCGAAGACCAGGGCGCGGGCCGCCATCAGCGGGTCGACGCCCTTCGCTCCCGGGCGCCGTTCGCGCTGGGCCCGCAGCCGCGAGCGCAGCGACAGCGCGGTCGCCGCGAGGACCACGGCGATCACCGCGAGCACGATGGGCGCCGCGAGCGGCACGCCCGGCAGGCTGCCGAGGGAGTCCCAGAGGCGGGCGGCGCCCCAGGAGAGCACGCCGGCCACCACGAACAGGCCGGCGAGCACCTTGATCCGCAACTGCTGCACCGAGAGAGCCGCCCTTCGCCTTGCCGTCCTCAGCCGTACCGGAATCCGTTGAGCCTAACGACTAATCGGGCAGGCGGAGTTCCAGGTCGGCGCGGGCCTGTATGCCGTCCGTCCCGACATAGGCCAGCAGGTCGGCGACGGCCCCGAGGCCAGGCACCTTCGCCTCCGGCTCGACGTCGTGCCACGGGGCGAGGACGAAGGCGCGCTGATGGGCGCGGGGGTGGGGCAGGGTGAGCAGCGGATCGTCCTGGACGACGTCCGCGTACGCCAGGATGTCCACGTCGATCGTCCGGGGGCCCCAGCGCTCCAGCCGTACCCGGTCGAAGGCCTCCTCGATGGCCTGGCCGCGCTCCAGCAGGGACGACGGGGGCAAGGTCGTCTTCACCACGACCACCGCGTTCAGGTACGTCGGCTGGGAGTCGGCGTCGACGCCCCACGGCTGGGTCTCGTACACCGGCGACACGGCCTTGACGCGCAGGCCCGGAGTGTCCTCCAGGGCGTCGATGGCCCCCTGGAGCGTCTCCAGCCGGTTTCCCAGGTTCGAGCCGAGGGCGACCACCGCCCGTTTGGGGTTGGACAGCGTGACATCGGCGGCATCGACCTGGGCGACGACCGAGGCGGGTACCGGCTGGACGGTCGGGTCGCTCTGCGGCCCGTTCGCGTAGGGGGCGGTCATAGTCGGCTCCGGATGATGGTGATGGTCACATCGTCGAAGGGCACGGTGATCGGTGCGTCGGGTTTGTGCACCACCACCTCGACCTCCTGGACGCCGTCGTGTTTGAGGCACCGCTGGGCGATGCGCTCCGCGAGTGTCTCGATCAGATCGACCGGGTCCCCCTGGACGATCTCCACGACCTCCTCGGCCACGACTCCGTAGTGCACGGTCTTGGTGAGGTCGTCGTCCGCCGCCGCGGCCCGCGTGTCCAGGCCGAGCACCACGTCCACGACGAAGGTCTGTCCTTCCTCGCGCTCCCGGGGGAAGACGCCATGGTGCCCGCGGGCCTTGAGGCCGCGCAGCGCGACACGATCCACGCGAATCACTCCTGCTGTTGTCGGTCGTCGGGACGTACCGGCCACGGGTGGGTGCCGGGGTGCCCTTATTCGAATCTACCTTCGAGCACCGACAGTGCCCTCCTACGGGTCCCGGGGACCCCACCCGCAAGAGGCCCCTACCCATTCAGGCGGACGGCTCCTCCTCTTCTTCCTCGTCGGTTTCCGTCAGCACGGGAGATCCATGGTGCGACCACACCTTCCACCCCTCCGGCGTGCGGCGGAACACGTTGGTCGCCACGACCAGCTGCCCGACGAGCGGCCCCAGCTCGCCGCTCTCCTCGGCGGGGCCGCCGCTGAGGATGTTCTCGGTGCAGGTCACGAGGGCGGTGTCGGCGGCGACGGACACGGCGACGTCGGTGAGGAAGAACTGGATGTACTCGGTGTTCGCCATGATCAGGGCGTACGAGCGCAGCACCTCGGCGCGGCCGGAGAGCACGGGCCAGCCGGGGTGCACGCAGGAGATGCCGTCCTCGTCCTCCAGCCAGAGCGCGGTCAGCGCGTCGAGATCACCCCGCTCCATGGCCTCGTAGAAGGTGGTGTTCGCCTGCTCGACCTCTTCGACGTCCGTACGGGCGGTCATGCGGCGTCCTCGACGGCGCGCGCCACGCGGACCGCGTCCGCCGTGGCCCGTACCTCGTGGACCCGGACCGCCCAGGCGCCCTGGTGCGCGGCGATCGCGGAGATCGCGGCGGTGGCCGCGTCCCGCTCGCGGGCCGGCGGCGGGGCGCCCTCGGTGGCCAGGACGTGCCCCAGGAAGCGTTTGCGGGACGCGGCGATGAGGAGCGGGCGGCCCAGGGCGCGCAGCTCGGCCTGGTGCGCGACCAGCGCGAGGTCGTGCTCGGCCCGCTTGGCGAAGCCGAGGCCGGGGTCGATGACGATCCGTTCCGGGGCGATGCCGCCGGTGACCACCGCGTCCATCCGGGCGCGGAGCTCGGCGACGACCTCGGCGACGACGTCCCCGTACACCGCGAGGCGGTTCATCTCCTGGCTGAAGCCGCGCCAGTGCATCACCACGAAGGGCACTCCGGCGGCGGCGACGACGGGCACCATGTCCGGGTCGCCCAGGCCGCCGCTCACGTCGTTGACCAGGGCGGCCCCGGCCTCGACCGCCCGCGCGGCGACCGAGGCGCGCATGGTGTCCACGGAGACCGTGACGCCCTCCGAGGCGAGTCCGCGCACGACGGGGACGACCCGCCGCAGCTCCTCGTCCTCGTCGACCCGGGTGGCCCCGGGGCGGGTCGACTCACCGCCGACGTCGACCAGGTCCGCGCCCGCGGCGACCAGGTCGAGGCCGCGCTTGACGGCGGCCGTGGTGTCGAACCAGCGGCCTCCGTCGGAGAAGGAGTCGGGCGTCACATTGACGACCCCCATGACCGCACAGCGGTCCCACTGCGGCAGTCCCTCGACCGTGCCTCGCCCGCGCAACGTACTCATACCCGACACCCTAGGGCTTGTCGGTGGGCGAGGGGCTTCACCCGATCTTGCTGATCGTCTCCAGTTCCACGGCGGTACGGGGGACCGCGTGCGCGTCCGCGTCGATGGAGCGGCGCAGTGCCTCGTGGAGCCGGGCCGGGGTCAGGACGCCCAGGAAGCGGCCCGTCCCCTCCTTGTCGATCACCGCGATCCACCCCGCGTCGTGCTGGAGCATCGTGGAGAACGCCTGCTTGAGCGAGGCGCCGACCGGCAGCCACGCCTCCATGCGGCGCGCGTGTTGCCGTACGGTCCCCTCCGCGCCCGTCTGCTCGGTGGAGATCCAGCCGTGCAGGTTGTCGTCGCTGTCCAGGACGACCGCCCAGCGCGCGCCCTCCTTCTCCAGCTTCGCGGCGGCGCTCCTCAGCGGGTCGTCGAGGTGCAGGACGGGCGGCTGTTCCAGGTCGCCCTCCTCGATCGGGGTCACGGAGAGCCGCTTGAGACCACGGTCCGCGCCGACGAAGTCCGCGACGTACGGGGTGGCGGGCGTGCCGAGCACGGCGGCCGGGGCGTCGAACTGCTCGATCCTGCCCTGTCCGTAGACGGCGATACGGTCTCCGAGCCGTACGGCCTCCTCGATGTCGTGCGTGACGAACAGCACGGTCTTGCGGACCGCCGCCTGGAGCCGGAGGAACTCGCTCTGGAGGTGGTCGCGCACCACCGGGTCGACCGCGCCGAACGGCTCGTCCATCAGCAGGACCGGCGGATCGGCGGCGAGTGCGCGGGCCACGCCGACGCGCTGGCGCTGGCCGCCGGAGAGCTGCTCCGGGTACCGGTCGCCGTACACGGACGGGTCGAGACCCACCAGGTCGAGCAGTTCGGCGGCGCGGGCCCGGCCCTTGTCGCGCTTCCAGCCGAGGAGGTGCGGGACGGTCGCGGTGTTCTCCAGCACGGTCTTGTGCGGGAACAGCCCGACCTGCTGGATCACATATCCGATACGCCGCCTGAGCTGGACCGGGTCGATGGCGGAGATGTCGTCCCCGTCGAGGAATATCCGCCCCTCGGAGGGCTCGATCAGCCGGTTGACCATCTTCATGGTCGTGGTCTTGCCGCAGCCCGACGGTCCGACGAGCGTGACCAGCTCGCCCTCGGAGACCTCGAAGGAGAGGTCGTCGACGGCGGTGGTGCCGTCCGGGTACCGCTTGGTGACGTTCTCGAATCGGATCATGATTCCCCATTGTGCGGCGTCTTATGTGAAGGCCATGTTGCTGGAATGTGGCGGATTTCCGCGAATGTCAGTGGTCGGGGATAGTCTCGCCGGACACACGGACGACACATACGTTCGGACACCACGCCGGACACATAGGTACGGGAAGAGGGGGGAGGCGGGGACGGATGAGCGCACAAGGATGCCTGGCGGCGAACGACTGGATCTGCGGGGAGTATCTCCGCTCCCGTAGCCAAGAGCTGACCGACGCGACGGTCCAGCACATCTGGATCACGGCCGTGTCGGTCGCCATCGGGCTGCTCGTGGCCTTTCCGCTGGCGCTGCTCGCGCGGAGCAGGCCGGCGTTCGCCGGGCCCGTGCTGGGTCTGACGACCCTGCTGTACACGATCCCCTCGCTGGCGATGTTCTCGCTGCTGCTGCCGTTCTTCGGGCTCTCCGCCGGACTCGTGATCACCGGCCTGGTGCTGTACTCCCCGACGATCCTCGTACGGAACATCATGGCGGGACTGGAATCGGTGCCCGAGGAGGCCAGGGAAGCGGCCCGCGGGCTCGGCTACGGCCCCGGGCGGCTGCTCTGGGAGGTCGAGCTGCCGCTCGCCCTGCCCGCCCTGATGGCCGGGCTGCGCATCGCGACGGTCTCGACGGTGGCGCTCACGACGGTCGGTTCGATCGTCGGCAAGGGCGGCCTCGGGAATCTGATCACGGACGCGCTGACCAGCTTCTTCAAGGCGCAGGTGCTCGCCGCGTCCGTCCTCTGCGTGCTGCTCGCGGTCGTCGCCGACCTGCTGCTCCTCGGGGTGCAGCGGCTGCTGACGCCCTGGACGCGGGCCGGCACCGGGCGCGCCTCGCGTGGGCCGCGCCTCCTGCGCCGTACAAAGACGGAGTCCACGTCCACGTCGACATCCACATCCACGTCCACGTCCACGGACAGCGACCGCACGGCGGCCGACGATCCCGCGAAGGCGGTGGGCTGACCATGGGAGTTCTGGGAGACGCCTGGACCTGGCTGACGACCGGCGCCAACTGGTCGGGCACCAGCGGGGTCTGGAACCGGCTCGGGGAGCATGTGTACGTCAGCGGGGTCGCCCTCGTCCTGGCCTGCCTCGTCGCCCTGCCCGTCGCGCTGTACCTGGGCCACCTCGGCAAGGGCGGCGCGCTCGCGATCAACATCTCGAACGTGGGCCGGGCCGTCCCCGTGTTCGCCGTGCTCGCCCTCTTCATGGTCTCGCCGCTGCGCAACTCCGGCTATGTGCCCACGATCATCGCCCTGGTGCTCTTCGCCGTACCGCCGCTGCTGACCAACGCGTACGTCGGCATGCGCGAGGTGGACCGCGCGGTGGTGGAGGCGGCCCGGGGCATGGGCATGTCGGGCCGCCAGGTCTTCGTACGGGTCGAACTGCCCCTCGCGTACCCGCTGATCATGACCGGGCTGCGCTCCGCCGCCGTCCAGGTGGTGGCCACGGCCACCATCGCGGCGATGGTGGGCCAGGGCGGGCTCGGGCGGATCATCACGGCCGGCTTCAACACGTACAACACCCCGCAGGTGGTCGCGGGCGCGCTCCTCGTGGCGCTGCTCGCCCTGCTGGTCGAGGGCGCGCTGCTGCTGCTCGACCGGCTGATCGACCCCGGCAGGCGCAGCGCCACCGCGCGCTCGCGCCCCTCACAGACGTCCGGTGCCACTGATGCCGCCGGGTCCCCCACGACCGCGTGAACCACGACTTCTGTTCTTTCCTGGATGGTGAATTCTCATGAGCAAGATCTCGCGCATCGCGGGTGCGGTCCTCGGAGCCTCGGTGCTGACCGTCTCGCTGGCCGCGTGCGGCGGCGACAGCCTGGAGAAGGGCAAGAGCGACCCGGGCAGTTCCACGGGCACCGACGCGGGCTCCGGCTCCGGCTCCGGCAAGAAGGGCTCGCTCGTCATCGGCGCGGCGGCCTTCACGGAGTCCAAGGTGCTGGCGCAGCTGTACGCCCAGATCCTCGGCGACGCCGGGTACTCGACGTCGGTCACCACGGTGAACAACCGTGAGCTGTACGAACCGTCCCTGGAGAAGGGCGAGATCGACGTCGTACCGGAATACGCGGCGACGATCACGGAATTCCTCAACGCCAAGGTGAACGGCGCGAAGAAGGCCGAGGCGAACCCGCTCGCGTCCAGCGACGCCGCCGCGACCGTGGCCGAGCTGAAGAAGCTCGCCGAGCCGCGCGGACTGAAGGTGCTGGAGGTCGGTGAGGCCGTCGACCAGAATGCCTTCGCCGTCACCAAGGAATTCGCCGAGAAGAACAACCTCAAGACGCTTTCCGATCTCGGCAAGTCGAAGATCAAGGTGAAGATCGCGGCGGGTGACGAGTGCGAGGTGCGCCCGTTCTGCGCGCCGGGCCTCAAGAAGACGTACGGCATCGACGTCGCGGGCATCGACCCCAAGGGTGTCGGTACGCCGCAGTCCAAGCAGGCCGTCAAGGACGGGGTGGACCAGGTCGTGCTGAGTTCCACCACCGACGGCACGCTCGACAGCTTCGGACTGGTGGTGCTGGAGGACGACAAGAAGCTCCAGAACGCGGACAACCTGCTTCCGGTCGTCAATGCCAAGGACGCCGGAACACCCGAGGTGGCGGCGGCCCTGAACAAGCTGACGGCCGCTCTGACCACCAGCGATCTCGCCGCGTTGAACCTGAAGGTCGACGCCGAGAGGGCGAAGCCGGAGGACGTGGCGAAGGAGTACCTGGAGTCGAAGGGCCTTCTTACGAAGTAGCGCGGGTCGGCGAATGGCGGGGCGGGAAAGCCGAATCGGCGGCGGAACGGCAACGGGCCGGGAAAGATTGTCCGACGCGCACCCCATCCGGTCTCCACGCACGGTAAATTTCAGGCCATGCCACGTGGACGCCACCGCCATTCCCCACCTCTCCACAAGCTTCTTCCGCCGTTGGCGGTCGCCGGAGCCGCGGTCCTCTGCGCGGCGGGGGCCTGGCTCCTCGCGGATCCGGCGGCGCTGCGCGGTCTGGTCGCCGCCACGGCCGTGGCGGCGCTCACCGGCGCGGTGTTCATGCGCAGTTGGGACGAGAGCGCCGGCCGCCGCGTCGCGGATCTGACGCGTGCGCGCGAGAGCGACCAGTGGAAGACCGAGGAGCGGATAGCCGAGCTGGAGGCGGACGTCGAGGAATCGCGCGAACTGCGTGTCAAGCTCGACGCCAAACTCCGCACGAAGCGCGTCGAGTTGGCGGGCCTGCGGGGCGAACACGCGGCGCTGCTGCGGCGGTACGCCACTGCGGAGACCGAGCGCGCCACCGCGCTGGAGGGTCGGCGCCAGCTCGCCCTGGAGGCGGCCGTGGAGCCCAAGGCGCTCC
>NZ_WWJY01000868.1 GCF_009865405.1 Streptomyces sp. SID3212
GAGGGCGAGCCGGTCGGGATGTTCCGCGGCCCGCGCGTCGAGCAGCTCGGGAACGGTCGACGCGGGAACGGCCGGCGGGCGGCCCGTACGCGGGCTGCTGGGCGCGGAGCGGGTGATGACGACCTCCAGGTGCGGCTTCGGCGAGCGACCCCGTCGCGGACCCGCCGCGGCGCCGAACCACTCCCCGGGAAGCAGATGTTGGCGACCATGGCGTCAGCGCCTGCGGCTCCGCTATGGTCTGGACCAATGCGCGGTCTTCGTCAGAATATCGCCGCTGTGTCGCAGTTGTGTCGCACCCGCCACCTCTACGCCCAGGAGCGGACCACGTGGCCGTCACCCACCCCCGAACCCCCGCCGGTACGAGCCGTGGCGCCGGTACGAACACCAGCACCGGTACCGGATCCAGCACCGGCACCGGATCGAGCACCGGCACCGGATCGAGCACCGGCACCGGATCCAGCACCGGCACCGGATCCGCCGCCGGCCGCCACCTCGCCGAGCTGCTCGCCCGCCCAGGACCGTACCGCGACCGCTGGCTCCGCCAGGTCGTCCGCGCGACCTCCGAACCGGTCAACCAGGCGGCCGTGGCACGGGTGTTGGCCCACTGGCTCTGGCTCAACGGGGACGCCGCCGGAAGCGAACTCCTGCCCCGCGCCCTGCGCGACCGGGTCTCCCGCGCGCTCGGCGGACACTTGCTGTCGGCCGACACCCTGCGCCTGTTCACGGCGGCCTTCACGATGGACGAACAGGACGAGACCGCCCTCTGGACCCTGCTGGACGAGAGGCCGCCGTACGGCCGATGACGCGTGCCCCACCGCCGGGCGGCGCGCCGCCCCGCCGCATACCCTGGAACGAGCGGCAGGCACGGAAGCACAGACACCATCAATACGGACACCATCAGTACGGACAGCACCCAGCACGGACAGCACCCAGCACGGACAGCACCCACACGGAGGCACGGCGATGAGCGGCACGGACCCGGCCGGCAGGCAGCAGATCCCGGTGGTCGTGCTCACCGGCTTCCTCGGCTCGGGCAAGACGACCCTCCTCAACCACCTGCTCCGCAACCGCGCGGGCCGCCGGATCGCGGTCGTGGTCAACGACTTCGGCGCCATCGAGATCGACTCCATGACCGTCGCCGGACAGGTCGGCTCCACCGTCTCGTTCGGCAACGGCTGTCTGTGCTGCGCCGTGGACGCGAGCGAACTCGACGGCTACCTGGAGCGCCTCACCCGCCCCGAGGCGGAGATCGACATCATCGTCGTCGAGGCGAGCGGTCTCGCCGAGCCACAAGAACTGGTCCGGATGATCCTGACCGGCGACCATCCCGGCACGGTGTACGGGGGACTCGTCCAGGTCGTCGACGCCGCCGAGTTCGACACCACCCGCACCCGCCACCCCGAGATCGACCGGCACCTGGCCCTCGCGGACCTGGTCGTCCTCAACAAGACCGACCGGGTGTCGGAGGACGACCGGCAGCGCATCCGCTCCGCCCTGCGCGAGCTGAGCCCCGGGACGCCGGTGATCTCCTCCTCGTACGGACGGATCGACCCCGAGCTGCTCTTCGACCCGGCGGTGAGGCCGGCCGAGGACGAGAAGGTACGCCAACTGACCTTCGAGGACGTGTACGCGGACGAGCCCCACCCGCACGACGCCGAAACCGACCCCCACGAGGGCCATCCGCACGCCGCCTACGACACCGTCTCGTTCACGGCCACCGCCCCGATGGACCCGCGCCGCCTCATGCGGTTCCTGGACTCGCGGCCCGAAGGGCTCTACCGGATCAAGGGCTTTGTCGACTTCGGTGACGGCGACCCTGCGAACCGCTACGCCCTGCACACCGTCGGCCGCTTCCTGCGCTTCCATCCGGAGCCCTGGGGTCCCGGCGAGGAACGCCTCACCCAGCTGGTGCTGATCGGCGCGGGCATCGACGGGGACGTCCTGCTCAAGGAGCTGGCGGCCTGCCAGGGCCCCGCCGTCCAGGACGCCGGCGACGACCGTGCGATGTGGGGCGTCCTGCGTTACGTCCCGTCCGACGACGCCGGCCCCGACACGTCCGGCGACGGCTCCGACACGTCCGACAACGCCGGCCCCGACGCTCCACCGTCGACCACCCCGGAAACACAGTCGCCGGACGGACCCGAAGGCCCGCCCGGCGACTGAGAGCCCGTGCGGTGGGCGCCCCCCGTCAGTGCGCCGGCCCCGCCAGCGCCGCGATCTCCGCCGTGAACGGCGTCCCCGAACCGTCCCGCCTCGGGTCCGGCGCGGGCAGCTCCACCGGAGCCCCGTTCTTCCGCGCCGCCCTGGCCGGTCCCGCGCCCGCCCACGCCAGCGCGAGGAAGTCCTCACCCTTGAGGAAGCGGTGGCAGCGCACGCCACCCGTCGCCCGCCCCTTGCGCGGATACTGGTCGAACGGGGTGAGCTTCGCGGTCCGTACGGAATCGTCCAGCGTGCCCAGCGAGCCGGTCACCGTGAACACCGCCCCGTCCGCCGCCGGATCCACCGCCGTGAACGAGATCACCGTCGCGCCCTCGGCCAGCTTGATGCCCGCCATACCGCCCGCGGGCCGCCCCTGCGGCCGTACCTGCGCGGCCTGGAAGCGCAGCAGCTGCGCGTCGGACGTGATGAAGACCAGGTCCTCCTCGCCCGTACGCAACTCCTGGCCGCCGATGATCCGGTCACCCTCCTTGAGGGAGATGACCTCCAGCTCGTCCTTGTTCGACGGGTAGTCGGGGACCACCCGCTTGACCACCCCCTGGAGCGTGCCCAGCGCGAGCCCCGGAGAGGACTCGTCCAGCGTGGTCAGGCAGATCAGCTCCTCGTCGGGCTCCAGCGTCAGGAACTCCGCGACCGGCGCCCCGCCCGACAGGTTCGGCGCCGAGGCCGTGTCGGGCAGTTGGGGCAGGTCGATCACCGAGATCCGCAGCAGCCGGCCCTCGGACGTCACCGCGCCCACGTCCCCGCGAGCCGTGGCGGGCACGGCCGAGAGGATCACGTCGTGGTTCGTCCGCCGGCCGTCACCGCCCTCCAGCGGCTCGCCGTTGACCGTACGGGCCAGCAGTCCCGTCGAGGACAGCAGCACCCGGCACGGGTCGTCCGCGACCTCCAGCGGCACCGACGCCACCGTCGACGCGCCGGACTCCAGCAGCACCGTGCGCCGGGGGGTGCCGAACTTCTTGGCCACCGCGGCCAGTTCGGTCGAGACCAGCTTCCGCAGCTCCGCGTCCGAGTCCAGGATCCCGGTCAGCTCGTCGATCTCGCCGGTGAGCCGGTCGCGCTCGCCCTCCAGCTCGATCCGGTCGAACCGGGTGAGCCGGCGCAGCGGCGTGTCCAGGATGTACTGCGTCTGGATGTCGCTCAGCGAGAAGTGCTCGACGAGCCGCTCCTTCGCCTGCGCGGAGTTGTCGCTCGACCGGATCAGCCGGATGACCTCGTCGATGTCGATGAGCGCGACGAGCAGCCCCTCGACCAGGTGCAGCCGGTCGCGCCGCTTGGTCCTGCGGAACTCGCTGCGCCTGCGGACCACCGTGAACCGGTGGTCCAGGTAGACCTCCAGCAGCTCCTTGAGCCCGAGCGTCAGCGGCTGGCCGTCGACCAGCGCCACGTTGTTGATGCCGAAGGTCTCCTCCATCGGCGTGAGCTTGTAGAGCTGCTCCAGCACGGCCTCCGGCACGAAGCCGTTCTTGACCTCGATGACCAGGCGCAGACCGTGCGAACGGTCCGTGAGGTCCTTGACGTCGGCGATCCCCTGGAGCTTCTTCGCGGAGACCAGGTCCTTGATCTTCGCGATCACCTTCTCGGGGCCGACGGTGAACGGCAGCTCCGTGACGATCAGGCCCTTGCGGCGGGCGCTGACGTCCTCGATCGTGACCGTGGACCTGATCTTGAAGGTCCCGCGCCCCGTCTCGTACGCGTCCTTGATGCCGCCGAGCCCGACGACGCGGCCACCGGTCGGCAGGTCGGGACCCGGCACAAAACGCATCAGCGTGTCCAGGTCGGCCGACGGATGCCGGATCAGGTGGCGAGCAGCCGCCACGACCTCACCGAGGTTGTGCGGCGGCATGTTCGTCGCCATGCCGACCGCGATCCCGGTGGCTCCGTTGACCAGGAGGTTCGGGTACGCCGAGGGCAGCGTGACCGGTTCCCGCTCCTGGCCGTCGTAATTCGGCTGGAAATCGACGGTGTCCTCGTCGATGGACTCCGTCATCAGTGACGTGGCGTCAGCCATCCGGCACTCGGTGTACCGCATGGCGGCCGGCGGGTCGTCGTTCCCGAGCGACCCGAAGTTGCCATGACCGTCCACCAGCGGCAGCCGCATGGAGAACGGCTGTGCCATCCGGACGAGCGCGTCGTAGATCGACGCGTCCCCGTGCGGGTGGAGCTTTCCCATCACTTCGCCCACGACACGGGCGCACTTCACATACCCGCGGTCGGGGCGCAGCCCCATCTCGTTCATCTGGTACACGATGCGGCGGTGCACCGGTTTCATGCCGTCGCGGGCGTCCGGCAGGGCCCGGGAGTAGATCACCGAGTACGCGTACTCGAGGAAGGAGCCCTGCATTTCATCGACCACGTCGATGTCGAGGATCTTCTCCTCGAAGTCCTCCGGCGGCGGGGTCTTCGTGCTGCGGCGGGCCATCGCTGCTGCGGCTCCTTCACAGGTCCTGTACGGCAACTACTTGAACTGACGCCGACCATTGTGGACCGCTCCACCGACAACGCCGACCTCGCCCCGTCTCCCAGCGTGTGACGCACGGGAACTTCGCCAGGCGTCGGCCCGCTTGCATACAGTGGCAGGACTTCTCCATATCGCGATCGAAGGGACGTACATGCCCATGGGTCACACGGCCACAGCGCAGGCCGGTTCCGGCGGCCTGACAGCGACTGAGCACCGGCTGGCCAACGGCCTGCGCGTGGTGCTCTCCGAGGACCACCTGACCCCGGTCGCCGCGGTCTGCCTCTGGTACGACGTCGGCTCCCGGCACGAGGTCAAGGGCCGTACGGGACTCGCCCACCTCTTCGAGCACCTGATGTTCCAGGGCTCGGCGCAGGTGAAGGGAAACGGCCACTTCGAACTGGTCCAGGGCGCCGGCGGCTCCCTGAACGGCACCACCAGCTTCGAGCGCACGAACTACTTCGAGACCATGCCCACCCACCAGCTGGAGCTGGCGCTCTGGCTGGAAGCCGACCGGATGGGCTCCCTGCTCGCCGCCCTCGACGACGAGTCGATGGAGAACCAGCGGGACGTCGTCAAGAACGAGCGCCGCCAGCGGTACGACAATGTGCCGTACGGTACGGCTTTCGAGCGCCTGACCGCGCTCGCGTACCCCGAGGGCCACCCGTACCACCACACGCCGATCGGCTCCATGGCCGACCTCGACGCGGCGACCCTCGAGGACGCCCGCGCCTTCTTCCGTACGAACTACGCGCCGAACAACGCGGTGCTGTCGGTCGTCGGCGACATCGACCCCGAGCAGACGCTCGCCTGGGTCGAGAAGTACTTCGGCTCGATCCCCTCCCACGACGGCAAGCAGCCGCCGCGCGACGGCTCCCTGCCCGAGACCATGGGCGGCCAGCTGCGCGAGGAGATCCACGAGGAGGTCCCGGCGCGCGCGCTGATGGCCGCCTACCGGCTGCCGCACGACGGCACCCGTGAGTGTGACGCCGCCGACCTGGCGCTGACGGTCCTCGGCGGCGGCGAGTCGTCCCGCCTGCACAACCGTCTGGTACGGCGCGACCAGACCGCCGTCGCCGCCGGCTTCGGCCTCCTGCGCCTCGCCGGCGCCCCCTCGCTCGGCTGGCTGGACGTCAAGACGTCCGGCGGGGTCGAGGTCCCGCAGATCGAGGCCGCGGTCGACGAGGAGCTGGCCCGGCTCGCCGCCGAGGGCCCCACCGCCGAGGAGATGGAGCGGGCCCAGGCCCAGCTGGAGCGCGAGTGGCTGGACCGGCTCGGTACGGTCGCGGGCCGCGCGGACGAACTGTGCCGGTACGCCGTGCTGTTCGGCGACCCGCAGCTGGCGCTCAGCGCCGTCACGCGCGTGCTGGACATCACCGCCGACGAGGTCAGGGCCGTCGCCGCCGCCCGGCTCCGCCCGGACAACCGGGCCGTGCTGGTGTACGAACCGGTCACCGCAGAAGACGAAGCCGCCGAAGAGACCGACGAGCACGAGGGGGCGGACCAGTGACCGACGCTGCCGTGACCATGGAGTTCCATCCGCAGCCGACCGCCGGCGAGGCCAGGCCGTGGGCCTTCCCCGCCCCCGAGCGCGGCGCGCTCGACAACGGGCTGACCGTGCTGCGCTGTCACCGCCCCGGACAGCAGGTGGTGGCCGTCGAGATCAACCTCGACGCGCCGCTGGACGCCGAGCCCGAGGGCCTCGACGGCATCGCCACGATCATGGCGAGGGCGCTGTCCGAAGGCACGGACAAGCACACCGCCGAGGAGTTCGCCGCCGAGCTGGAGCGCTGCGGCGCCACCCTCGACGCGCACGCCGACCACCCCGGCCTCCGGGTCTCCCTGGAGGTCCCCGTCTCCCGGCTGCCCAAGGCGCTCGGCCTGCTCGCCGAGGCCCTGCGCGCCCCGGCGTTCGCGGACCCCGAGGTCGAGCGGCTCGTCCGCAACCGCCTCGACGAGATCCCGCACGAGACGGCCAACCCGGGCCGCCGCGCCGCCAAGCAGCTCTCCAAGGAGCTGTTCCCGGCCTCGCTGCGCATGTCCCGGCCCCGCCAGGGCACCGAGGAGACGGTCGGCCGGATCGACGCCGCCGCCGTACGCGCCTTCTACGAGGCGCACATCCGCCCGGCCACCGCCACCGCCGTGATCGTCGGCGACCTCACGGGCGTGGACGTCGACGGGCTGCTCGCCGAGACCCTCGGTGCCTGGACCGGCAACACCGCCGCCGCCCGCCCCGCCCCCGCCATCACGGCGGACGACACCGGCCGGGTCGTCATCGTGGACCGCCCCGGCGCCGTCCAGACCCAGCTGCTCATCGGCCGCATCGGCGCCGACCGCCACGACCGGGTCTGGCCGGCCCAGGTGCTGGGCACGTACTGCCTGGGAGGCACGCTCACCTCCCGGCTCGACCGGGTGCTCCGCGAGGAGAAGGGCTACACCTACGGCGTACGGGCCTTCGGCCAGGTGCTGCGCTCCGCCCCGGACGGCACGGGGGCCGCGATGCTCGCCATCAGCGGTTCCGTCGACACGGAGTCCACGGGCCCGGCGCTCTCCGACCTCTGGACGGTGCTGCGCACGCTGGCCGCCGAGGGTCTGACCGACGCCGAGCGCGACGTGGCCGTGCAGAACCTGGTCGGGGTGGCCCCGCTCAAGTACGAGACGGCTGCCTCCGTCGCGGGCACGCTGGCCGACCAGGTCGAGCAGCACCTCCCGGACGACTTCCAGGCGCGGTTGTACGCGCGCCTGGCCGAGACCGGCACGGTCGAGGCGACGGCCGCAGCGGTCAACGCCTTCCCGGTGGACCGGCTGGTCACGGTGCTCGTCGGCGACGCGTCCCAGATCAAGGCGCCGGTCGAGGCGCTGGGAATCGGCGAAGTGACGGTCGTCACCGGCTGATCCGGGCTGATCCGGGCTGATTCAGGACAAGCTTTTCCGGACACGGGGAAACCCCGGCGGCACCACGTCGCCGGGGTTTCCCCGTATGTCCGTTCGATCCTCCGGGTGCGTGCCGCGAACAGGCCCGCCGAGCCCACCGGATGGCCAAAAGGTATGCACAAATTCCGGGCACCCATCGGAAATCCGCGAAGATTGCAATAGAGTCACGGAACAGGCGTCAATCGGCAGTGTTTCGCGCGGATTAAGTCGGAGGTTCGGACATGCGCATTCCCGCGCACTCGGTATGCACGGCGATCCGCGACGACATCGTCTCCGGTGTATTCGAGCGGGGCAGCCGGCTCACCGAGGAACAGCTGGCCCGGCGGTACGGCGTCTCCCGCGTCCCGGTCCGCGAGGCGCTGCGCACGCTGGAGTCGGAGGGCTTCGTGACCACCCGCCGCCACGTCGGCGCGTGTGTGGCCGAGCCCACCGACCAGGAGGCGGCGGACCTCCTGGAGGTACGGCTCCTGCTGGAACCGCTCGGTGCGGCCCGGGCCGCCCAGCGTCGTACCGAAGCACACCTCAAGGTGCTGCGCGGCCTGGTCAGACTGGGGCAGGAGCGGGCCAGGCGGGGGCAGGGAGAGGATCTGCGCGCCCTGGGAGCGTGGTTCCACGAGACTCTCGCGCAGGCCTCCGGGAGCCCCGCGCTGACCTCGCTGCTCACCCAGCTGCGGCACAAGATCGCCTGGATGTACGTGGTCGAGCAGCCCGCCCACCCCGTGGAGTCCTGGGCCGAACACGGCGCGATCGTGGACGCGGTGGCGCGCGGCGACGCGGAGCGCGCGCGGGCGCTCACGAC
>NZ_WWJY01000869.1 GCF_009865405.1 Streptomyces sp. SID3212
ATCTACACCTCGGGCTCCACCGGCCGCCCCAAGGGCGTCGTCGTCACCCACGCCTCCCTGACCAACCACATGGCGTGGATGGCGGGACACCTCGGCCTTACCGACGACGACCGGGTCCTCGCCCGCACCTCGCCGAGCTTCGACGCCTCGGTGTGGGAGACCTGGCTGCCGCTCCTGCACGGCGGCTCCACCTGCCCCGTGCCGCCCGCCGCCAACCACGACCCCGCCGGACTGCTGGCCCGCATGCGCGACACGGGCGTGACCGTCGCCCAGTTCGTGCCCTCGCACCTCTCGGTCATCCTCACCGAGACCCGTCCCGACGACGCCCCCGCGACCCTGCGGGCCGTCCTGTGCGGCGGCGAACCGCTGTCCCGGTCCCTGGCGGAGCGGGCCGGGCGCGCCTGGCGTGCCGAGGTGCACAACCTGTACGGGCCCACCGAGACGACCATCGACGCCACCGCCCACCACCACCGGGACGGGGAGAGGGACGCGTCCGCGCGGGACGGGGGCGTACCGCTCGGCCGGCCCGTCGACAACACCCGCGCCCACGTCCTGGACGCCGGTCTGCGGCCGGTACCGCCGGGCGTCACCGGGGAGTTGTACCTGGCGGGGGACGGTCTCGCGCGCGGCTACCTGGGGCGCCCCGGCCTGACGGCCACGCGGTTCGTCGCCGATCCGTACGGCCCGGCCGGGAGCCGCATGTACCGTACGGGCGACCTCGTCCGGCGGGACGCCGACGGCCTGCTCACGTACGTGTCCCGCGCCGACGACCAGGTCAAGCTGCACGGCTTCCGGATCGAACTCGGCGAGATCGAGTCCGCTCTCACTGCCGTCGGATCCCTCGCCGCCGCCTGCGCCCTGGTCCGCGAGGACCGGCCGGGCGAGCGGCGCCTGGTCGCCTACACCGTTCCCGACACGGGGAGCGGCGACCTACCCCTGACCGACGCGGAGTTGCGTGCGCGGCTGACCTCGGTCCTGCCTCCGTACATGGTGCCCAGCGTGTTCGTCCCGCTCGACGCGCTGCCGCTGCTCCCCAACGGCAAGACCGACCGCCGGTCCCTGCCCGTCCCGGAGCGCCCGGCCGCCACCCGGCCGGGCGGAGAGCCGCGTACCGCGCGGGAGCGGGTCCTCTGTGACGTGTTCACCTCCGTCCTGCGCGCCCAAGAGGTCCGTACCGACGACGACTTCTTCGCGCTCGGCGGCGACAGCATCCTCTCCATCCAGCTCGTCAGCCGCCTCCGCGAGGCCGGCCTCGGGGTGACCCCGCGCGACGTCTTCGCCCACCGCACCCCCGAAGCCCTCGCGGCAGCGGCCACCGCGCTGGACCAGCAGACCGCGGCCCCCGCCGATCCGGGTACCGGCGAGCTGCCGCCGACTCCCATCATCGCCTGGCTCCTGGAACGGCCCGGCGCCATGGACGGCTACAACCAGTCCGGAGTGCTGCGCACCCCCCTGGGCGCCGACGAGGACTCCCTCCTCGCCACCGTCCAACTCCTCGTCGACCACCACGCGATGCTGCGGCTGCGGGTCACCCGTCCGGCCGGCGGCCGACCGGTCCTCGAAGCCCTGCCGCCGGACGCCGTGTCCGCCCGCGACCGCTTCACGCGCGTCGATGTCGCCGGCCTGGACGCCGACGCCACCCGCGCCGCCGTCACGGAGGCCGGCGAACAGGCCCGCAGACGCCTGCGACCCGCCGACGGGAACGTGGTCCAGGCCGTCTGGGCCGACGCCGGACCACAGGAACGAGGACGACTGCTCCTCGTCGTGCACCACCTGGCCGTCGACGCGGTCTCCTGGCGCGTCCTCGCCACCGATCTGGCCACCGCCTGGCGCACCGTTGCGGGCGGGCTCCCCGTGGCCCTGCCCCCCGTCACCACCTCCTACCGGCGCTGGGCCCAACTCCTCGCGTCCCAGGCGCGCAGTGCCCCCCGTGAGGCCGAACTGCCGCTGTGGGAAGAGGTGTTGGGGGCCCCCGATCCGCAGCTCGGATACCGGCCGCTCGACCCCCACCTGGACACCGCCGACCGCACCCGTACCCTCACCACCCACCTGCCCGCCACGTGGACAACCCCCCTGCTCACCACCGTCCCCGCCGCCTTCCACGCCGGGGTGGACGACGTCCTGCTCACCGGCTTCGCCCTCGCGGTACGCTCCTGGCGCGCCGAACGGGCCGCGGCCCGGGGCGAACACCGTCCCGCCGACACCGGCGTCCTGCTCGACCTGGAGAGCCACGGCCGCGAGCAGCTCGCCGACCACCTCGACCTGTCCCGTACGGTCGGCTGGTTCACCAGCCTCTACCCGGTCCGGCTCGACCCGGGACCCGGCGACGCCCGCGACCCCCGGCACTTCGACGCCGCCCTGGTCGAACGCGCCCTCAAACGCGTCAAGGAACAGCTGCGGACCGTCCCCGACCACGGGGTCGGCTACGGCATGCTGCGCCACCTCAACCCCGCCACCGGCCCCCGGCTGGCCGCCGCGCCCGCACCCCAGATCGGCTTCAACTACCTGGGCCGGTACGCCCATCGGTCCGAGGCACACGACGGCGGGGGCCCGGGAGCGGGCGCCGACTGGGACGTGGTGCTCGACGGCGGCGGACCGCGCAGCCAGGACCCGGACATGCCCGTCCACCACGTCCTCGACATCAACGCGCACACCGAGGACCTGCCGGAAGGGCCGCGCCTGGTGATCCGCTGGACCTGGCCCAGCGACCTCCTCAAGGAGGAGGACGTGGAGGCCCTGTCCGACACCTTCGGCCGCGCCCTGCGCGCCCTCGCCGAACACACCGAACGACCCGACGCGGGTGGCTACACGCCGTCCGACCTTCCCCTGGTCTCGCTCAACCAGGCCCAGATCGACCGACTTCAGAACAAGTGGGGTGGACGCAAGTGACCGGGTTCCAACTGGAAGACGTACTGCCGCTGACGCCGTTGCAGGCGGGCATGCACTTCCACGCGCTGTACGACTCCCACGCCGTGGACGTCTACACCGCGCAGTTCGTCTTCGACCTCGAAGGCTCCGTCAGCGTCCCCACGCTGCGCGCCGCGATCGCCGGCCTGCTGCGGCGGCACGCCAACCTGCGGGTCGGTTTCCTCCACGAGGACCTGGACGAGCCCGTGCAGGCCGTCGCCGCCGAAGTGGCCGTGCCGCTGGAGGAGTTGGACCTGACCGGGGCGGGGACCACCGCCACGGACGGGACCACTGCGGACGGGACCGGCACGGCCGGAACGGGCACGGACGGTCCGGACACGACGGCGGGCCGCCTCGCCGCGTTCCTCGCCGCCGACCGCACGCGCCGCTTCGACCTCGCCACCCCGCCGCTGATGCGGTTCACGCTGGTGCGCACCGCCCCGCGCCGCCACCGCCTGGTCATGACGAGCCATCACATCCTGCTGGACGGATGGTCGATGCCCCTGCTGGTGCGGGAGCTGTTCGAGCTGTACGCGAGCCGGGGCGACGACAGCGCCCTGCCACGCGTCGCCCCGTACCGGACCTACCTCGCCTGGCTGGCCGCGCAGGACCGTACCGCCGCTCTCGACGCCTGGCGCACCGCCCTGGCCGGGGTCGAGGCACCGACCCTGCTCGCCGGGCGCGGGGGAGCGGGTGTGCCGAGCGCCGGCGAACTGCCGGAGACCCTCGTCCTCGACCTGGACGAGGCCACCACGCTCCGGCTGCGGGAGACGGCCCGCGCCCACCGCCTCACCCTCAACACCCTGGTCCAGGGGGCCTGGGGCCTGCTGCTCGCGCACCTCACCGGACGCCGGGACGTCATGTTCGGCACCACCGTCTCCGGTCGCCCGCCGGAGATTCCCGGTATCGAGTCGATGGTCGGGCTGTTCATCAACACCGTGCCGGTACGGCTCCGCCCGGCGCCCGGCGAGACCCTGGCCACGCTCCTGACCCGGCTCCAGGAGGAGCAGGGCCGGCTCCTCGGCAGCCAGTACGTCGGCCTCACCGAGTTACGCGGCGTCACCGGACTCGACGAACTCTTCGACACCCTGGCCGTGTTCGAGAACTACCCCCTGGACGCCGAGGCCCTGCGGACCGCCCAGCAAGGGCTGCCCGATCTCGCGGTCACCGGGTTCAGCGGCACGGACGCCGCTCACTACCCGCTCACCCTCACCATCGCGCCGGGCGACGCCCTGCGGATCACCTTCGGCTACCGGGCCGCCGTCCTCGACCGCGACGAGGTGGCCCGTACCGTGGCCCGCATGCGGCGCCTGCTGGCCGTGATGGCGGAAGGACTCGACGGCCGGGCCGACGCCGTCCCCGTCCTCCTGGACGGGGAGCGTGAGGCCCTGCTCACCCAGGGACGCGGCGCCGAACTCACCGGCACCGACCTGGACATGAGCGTTCCCGACGCCGTCGCCCGGCACGCGGCCCGCCACCCGGACGCGGTGGCAGTGACGGGAGCGGCCGAGGAGTTGACGTACCGTCAGCTGACTGCTGGCGCGGACGACTTGGCCCGGACCCTCACCGGGCTCGGGATCGGCGCCGAGGACGGTGTCGGCATTCTCCTCGGCCGCTCCGCCGCCCTGGTCACCGGCTCCCTCGGAGCCCTGCGCGCGGGCGCCGCCTACGTGCCCCTGGACCCGCGCTGGCCCGTCGAGCGGCTCGTCCGGGTCGCCGAGGTGGCGGCCGTACGCGCCCTGATCGTCGACGAGTCCACCCGCTCGCACCCCTGGGTGGGACGTCTGGGACCGGACGTCACCGTGGTGACCGTCGACGCCGCGGGCCGGGTCCGGCACGGCGGCCCCG
>NZ_WWJY01000870.1 GCF_009865405.1 Streptomyces sp. SID3212
GCGCGCATGCAGATGATCGTGGTGATGAAGTTGACCGAACCGAGGATCGTGCCGAAACCCGACAGCGCCAGACCCATGACCCACAGGTCACCGCCGATGCCCGGCGACCGGACGATGTCGGTGAGCGGGGAGTAGGCGAACCAGCCGAAGTCGGCGGCGCCGTTGGGCGTCAGGAGACCGCTGACGACGATGAGCGAACCGAAGAGGTACAGCCAGTAGGCGAGTCCGTTGAGCCGGGGGAACGCCACGTCGGGCGCGCCGATCTGGAGCGGCATGATCCAGTTGGTGAATCCGGCGAACAGCGGGGTCGCGAACATGAGCAGCATGATCGTGCCGTGCAGCGTGAACGCCTGGTTGAACTGCTCGTGCGAGACGATCTGGATGCCGGGACGGGCCAGTTCGGCGCGCATGAAGAGCGCCAGCACCCCGCCGACGATGAAAAAGGCGAATGAGGTAATGAGATACAACGAACCGATCGTCTTATGGTCGGTCGTGGTGAGCCAGCCCACGATGATATAACCGGGCCGCTTGCGCACGACCGGCTTTTCGTTCTGGTAGCTCTCGTCGGCCTCGGCCGACCCTTCCGTGCCCATCGTCGTCACTGCGACGCTCTCCTCCGGCTCGACGGTCGCGGGTGGACTCGGCAAGCAGCATGGCGGCGGATTCACCGGGCGGGTGACACCGCCTCATTCCCGGCGCGTCGCATATCGCGTACCGGTACGTCCCGCTCGCCTTGCGGGGGCCGCGAGTTGCCCCGGCGACGGCCGGTCGCGGACCACGGCAACTTTCACCCGGGAGAGGGACGTGAGCGGTCCACGACGGACAGCGCCGGGCCCGCCCCGGTCGGGGGGCGGGCCCGGCGCTGTCCTGTGCGGTGTGTCAGCCCGCGAGGGCGGCCGCGACGACGGCCTTCGCCTCCTCCTGCACCCGCGCGAGGTGGTCGGGGCCCTGGAAGGACTCCGCGTAGATCTTGTAGACGTCCTCCGTGCCCGACGGGCGCGCGGCGAACCACGCGCTCTCCGTGGTCACCTTGATGCCGCCGATGGCGGCGCCGTTGCCGGGCGCCTCGGTGAGCACGGCCGTGACCGGCTCGCCCGCGAGGGTGTCGGCCGTGACCTGGTCGGGCGAGAGCCGCCCCAGGATCGCCTTCTCCTCGCGGGTGGCGGCGGCGTCGATGCGCGCGTAGGCGGGCTCGCCGAAGCGGGCCGTCAGCGCGCTGTAGTGCTCGGAGGGGGTCTTGCCGGTGACCGCGAGGATCTCGGAGGCGAGCAGCGCGAGGATGATGCCGTCCTTGTCGGTGGTCCACACCGACCCGTCGCGCCGCAGGAACGACGCGCCCGCCGACTCCTCCCCGCCGAAGCCGATCGATCCGTCGGACAGCCGGTCCACGAACCACTTGAAGCCGACGGGGACTTCCACCAGCGGGCGGCCGAGATCGGCGGCGACCCGGTCGATCATCCCGGAGGACACCAGGGTCTTCCCGATGCCCGCGCCGGCCGGCCACCGGTCGCGGTGGGCGTAGAGGTAGCCGATGGCGGCGGCCAGGTAGTGGTTGGGGTTCATCAGCCCGGCGTCCGGGGTGACGATGCCGTGCCGGTCGGCGTCGGCGTCGTTGCCGGTGGTAATCGCGAACCGGTCGCGCCCCTCGATGAGCGAGGCCATCGCGTACGGCGACGAGCAGTCCATCCGGATCTTTCCGTCCCAGTCCAGCGTCATGAACCGCCAGGTGGGGTCGGCCAGGGGATTGATCACGGTCAGGTCGATCCGGTGCTGTTCCGCGATCCGGCCCCAGTAGCCGACCGACGCGCCGCCGAGCGGGTCGGCGCCGATCCGTACCCCCGCCGCGCGGACCGCGTCCAGGTCCAGTACGGCGGGCAGGTCGGCCACGTAACCGCCGAGGAAGTCGTAGCGGTCCGTCGTCCCGGCGGCGAGGGCGCGGGTGTACGGCAGGCGCCGTACGTCCTTGAGGCCCGCCGCGATGATCTCGTTGGCGCGGTCCTGGATCCAGCCGGTCGCGTCCGACCCGGCGGGGCCGCCGCTGGGCGGGTTGTACTTGAACCCGCCGTCCCGGGGCGGATTGTGCGACGGGGTGACGACCACACCGTCGGCGAGGTGGGAGGCGCGGCCCCGGTTGTACGTGACGATCGCGTGCGACACCGCCGGGGTGGGGGTGTAGCCGTCGGCCGTGTCGAGGAGCAGGGTCACGCCGTTGGCGGCGAACACCTCGACAGCGGTCACCCGGGCCGGCTCGGAGAGCGCGTGGGTGTCGATGCCGAGGAAGAGGGGTCCGTCGGTGCCCTGGTCGGCGCGGTACTCACAGATCGCCTGGCTCGTCGCGGCGATGTGGTCCTCGTTGAACGCGGTGTCGAGCGACGACCCGCGGTGTCCCGAGGTGCCGAACGCCACCCGCTGACCCGGTTCGTCCAGGTCGGGATGGAGGGCGTAGTACGCGGTCACCAGGCGGGCGACATCGGTGAGATCCTCCGGGCGCGCCGGCTGTCCCGCTCGTTCGTGTGGCATGTGCCCACTCCTCCGCATCGGTCCCTGCGATCAGACGTTCGGTTCATCATCCCGGGTTACCGTGGATAACAAGGGGTGACCCGCCGGGATGTGCACGATACCGGCGGGGGTACGGCACACTCCTCCGCCTTCGCCACGTTCGGTGACGCGGAACCGGGGCACACGCAGCACCCGGCGCGAACGTGCCGTATTCAAGAAAGGCGGTCGTTGTGCGCAGTGTCGGTGTGGAGGAAGAACTGTTGCTCGTGGACGCCTCGACGGGCGAGCCCCGGGCGCTGTCCGCGGCGGTCCTGGCCTTTGCCTCCCGGGGCAGCAGTGACGCGGACGTGTTCGAACTGGAACTGCACGGTTCCCAACTGGAGTTCGCCACCCACCCGCAGACGGACATGGGGGAACTGTCGCGGGAGATCCTGCGGTGGCGGGCCGAGGCGGCCGATCACGCGGCGAACGCCGGAGCCGCGGTGGCCGCGCTGGCGACCTCGCCGCTGACGGTGGGGCCGTTCATCAACCCGGGCGAGCGGTTCGACTGGCTCAAGGAGCAGTTCGGACTGACCGCGCAGGAGCAGATCACCTGCGGCTGCCACGTCCATGTGGCCGTGGAGTCGGACGACGAGGGTGTGGCGGTGCTCGACCGGATCCGGCCGTGGCTGTCGGTCCTGCTCGCGATGAGCGCGAACTCCCCGTTCTGGCAGAGCAACGACACCCGGTACAGCAGTTACCGCAGCCGTGTCTGGGGCCGGTGGCCGTCGGCGGGGCCCGTGGAGGTGTTCGGCTCCGCCGAGCGCTACCACGCCCTGGTCGACGCCATGGTCGGCACCGGCGCCCTGCGTGACACCGGGATGATCTACTTCGACGCCCGGCTCTCGGCGGCCTGGCCGACGGTGGAGATCCGGGTGGCGGACGTCTGCCTGGACGCCTCCACCACGGTGCTGATCGCCACGCTGGTCCGGGCGTTGGTGGAGACGGCGGCCCGCGACTGGCGGGCCGGAAAGCCGGTGGTCGACCCGGGGGTCGGGCTGCTGAGGCTGGCGGCGTGGAGGGCCGGCCGGTCCGGGCTGGACGACGAGCTGATCAACCCCGGGACCATGAAGCCGGAGAGCGCGGAGTCCGTCGTGCAGGCGTTGCTCGCCCATGTCCGTGAGGCGCTGGACGACAGCGGGGACCTGATCGCCGCCCAGGACGCGGTGGCCCATCTGTTCAAGACGGGCAACGGCGCCCGCGTCCAGCGTGAACTGTTCGAGCGGACCGGGAGCTTGCGCGAGATGGTCGCGGAGTGCGCCCGGCGCACGTCGGCGGGCCCGGCCTGACCGACCGGCCGGGGGTGTCCTGACCGACCGGTCAGGACACCCCGCCCGGGTGGTGGCGGCGGTAGTGGCGGGCCACGCGGGCGCGGTTGCCGCAGCCCGCCGAGCACCACTCCCGGCGCGGGTGCGCCCGGACGAAGTACCGCACACAGCCGGGGGCGTGGCAGGCGCGCAGCTCCGCCGCGTCGGGTCCGGTGAACAGCTGTACGGACTCCTCGGCGATCCGTGACAGGGCCCGGGCCTCCGGGCTGTACGACGAGCCGTCGGCGCAGGCCGGCGGCTCGCCCTCGTTCCAGATCAGCCGCGACCAGGCGGGCGCTGAGGCGCAGGCGCGGTTCACGGCGGCGACGGCCTCGGCCAGGTCGGTGACCGGCGAGACGGCGGTCGGACGGGTGTCCCCGGTCGCCACCGCGGCCAGCCGCCGCAGCGCGTCGCGCAGCTCCCGGAACCGCTCCACGGGCGGCC
>NZ_WWJY01000087.1 GCF_009865405.1 Streptomyces sp. SID3212
CCGCCCCCGTGGCCACGCACCCCCCTCCTCAAGGCAGGATGAGCACGTGGCTGAACTCATCACCGTCGACGACCCGGACGACCACCGCCTGCACGACTACACCGGCCTGACCGACGTGGAGCTGCGCCGCAGGCGCGAGCCCGCGGAAGGCCTCTTCATCGCCGAGGGCGAGAAAGTCATCCGGCGCGCGACCGAGGCCGGCTACACGATGCGGTCCATGCTCCTCTCCGCCAAGTGGGTCGAACCCATGCGGGACGTGATCGACGCCGCGCGGGCCCCCGTGTACGCGGTCACCCCCGACCTCGCCGAACGCGTCACCGGCTACCACGTCCACCGCGGCGCCCTCGCCTCCATGCAGCGCAAACCGCTCCCGGAGCCGGCCGAGGTGCTCCGTACGGCCCGCCGTGTCGTGGTCATGGAAGCCGTCAACGACCACACCAACATCGGCGCGATCTTCCGCAGCGCGGCGGCGCTCGGCATGGACGCCGTCCTGCTCTCGCCGGACTGCGCCGACCCGCTGTACCGCCGGTCCGTGAAGGTCTCGATGGGCGCGGTCTTCGCCGTACCGTACGCACGGCTTGATGCCTGGCCCAGGTCCCTGGAGACCGTACGGACGGCGGGTTTCAGGCTGCTCGCGCTGACCCCGCACGAGAAGGCGGTCCCGATGGACGAAGCGGCCCCGCACCGGCTGGAACGGGTCGCGCTGATGCTGGGCGCGGAGGGTGACGGACTGTCGGCCCGGGCCCTGGACACCGCCGACGCGTGGGTACGTATCCCCATGGCGCACGGAGTCGACTCGCTGAACGTGGGCGCGGCGGCGGCGGTCGCGTTCTACGCGGTCACGACGGGCCGTCCGGCGGACTGAGCGCGCGGCCGGATGAACGCCCGGCCCGAGCGGGCGTCCCGCCGACCGGGCGGCCGGTGCGGCCCGGTCGGCCCTGATCAGAGTCGCCGGGCCGGCCTCAGAGCTGCTGGGCCGCCGCGATCCCCAGGGCGACGATCAGCGTCACCACCACGAACACGATGAGGCGCTGCCGCAGCAG
>NZ_WWJY01000871.1 GCF_009865405.1 Streptomyces sp. SID3212
CTCGACCAGGCCGCGCAGCCGGCTGCCGTCCAGCCGGCCGTCGGCGATCATGGCCAGCTTGTGGCGCATCCCCGCCACCCGCTCGCGCAGGGCCTCGGTGGCCCGCACGGCTGCCGCGGCCGGGTTGTTGAGCTCGTGGGTGAGGCCGGCGGACAGCGATCCGAGGGCGACCAGACGCTCCCGCTCCCCCACGATCATGTTGGCCGCGCGGGAGCCGAAGAACAGCCCCTCCAGCAGGTGGAGGGCCATCGGGAACCACGTCCGGATCGCGGTGGTGAAGTCGTCCGCCGACAGGACGAACAGCTCCACGTCGCTCACGGCCCGCATCGTGTTGCCGTACACCTGGTCCACCCGGTCGCCCAGATAGGCCTGCATGGCGCCGCTGTAGACGCCGCGCTGGTCGGTCCTGGTGACCTCGATGTCGTCGCCGTGCAGCCGCCGGTTGAGGGTGATCGCGCCGCTCAGCAGGACGAAGAAACAGGTGGCCGGCTCGCCCTCCTTGTAGACGGCGGTGCCGCCGTCCCGCCTCTCCACCCTGCCCCGCTCGGAGAGCCAGGCCAGTTGCTCGTCGTCCAGCGCCTCGAAGAGGAAGAGGGTGCGCAGTTCCGCGGGGCTCAGCCGTTCCTCGGGGGCCGCGGCCGGCGTGTCGGAAGAATGCTCTGAAGACGTCACTGTGCCTCCATGTAGCGATGGACCAGCGAGATGGCCATCGCGCCGTCACCCACGGCGGACGCGACGCGCTTGAGGGACGCCGCGCGCACGTCACCGGCGGCGAAGACCCCGGGAATGCTGCACTCCAGGTGGTACGGGTCTCTGGGCAGCGTCCAGTCGGCCGGCCGCTGTCCGCCGGCGAGCAGGTCGGGTCCTGTGACCACGAAGCCCAGCTCGTCGCGGACCACCACGCCGTCCAGCCATTCCGTCCGCGGCTCGGCGCCGATGAAGACGAACAGCCAGGACGTGCTGACGGTGTCCGTCGCACCCGACCGGGTGTCCCGGAGGGTCAGTTGCTGGAGGTGGCCGTCGCCCTTGCCGTCGACCACCTCGGTCCACGGGTGCAGGACGATGTTGTCGATGGCCTCGATCTGGTCGATCAGATAGCTGGACATCGACCGTCTCAGGTCACCGCCCCTGACCAGCATGTGCACCCGGTCCGCGTAGCGGGAGAAGTGGACGGCCGCCTGGCCCGCGGAATTGGCGCCGCCCACCATGTAGACCTCCTGGCCCTTGCAGGTGGGCGCCTCGGTGACGGCGGCCCCGTAGAAGACCCCGGCGCCGGCGAACTCCTCCAGGCCCGGCGCGTCGAGCCTGCGGTACGAGACCCCGGTGGCCAGGACGACCGTGTGCGCGGTGATGGAGGCGCCCTCGCCGAAGTGCAGCACCCGCCCGGAGCCGGCGGCCTCCATGCCGGTGACCTCGCGGGTGCTGAGGATCTCGGCCCCGAACTTCAGCGCCTGGCGGCGGGCCCGGTCGGTGAGCTGCGATCCCGACACGCCGTCCGGGAAGCCGAGATAGTTCTCGATACGGCTGCTCTGGCCGGCCTGTCCGCCGGTCGCGGCGCGCTCGACGAGGACCGTACGCAGGCCCTCGGAGGCGCCGTACACCGCGGCGCCGAGTCCGGCGGGGCCGCCGCCCACCACGACGAGGTCGTAGAAGTCGGACGTCGGTACGGTGCTCAGCCCGACGTGCGCGGCCAGTTCGCCGTCGGCCGGCGCCAGCAGCGACGTGCCGTCGGACGTGACGACCAGCGGCACGTCGGCGGCGGTGGCCCCGGCGGCGGCCAGCAGCCGCTCGCCCTCGGGCTCGTCGGCCTGGAGCCAGCGGTACGGGACCAGGTTCCGGGCGAGGAAGTCGCGTACCGCGAACGACGGCGCCGACCAGCGGTGTCCCACCACGCGGATCTCGGTGGCCGTCGTGTCGGGGGTGGCGAGCCAGGCGTCCAGCAGGGTGTCGATCACCGGATAGAGGTGCTCCTCCGGCGGGTTCCACGGCTTGAGGAGGTAGTGGTCGAGATCGACCACGTTGATCGCGTCGATGGCCGCGCCGGTGTCGGCGTACGCGGTCAGGAGCACGCGCCGGGCGCGCGGGAAGAGGTCCATCGCCGCTTCGAGGAACTCCAGGCCGTTCATCTGGGGCATGCGGTAGTCGGCGAGCATGATCGCGAGTTGTTCGCCGCGCAGCTTTATCTCGCGCAGCGCTTCCAGGGCGTCCGCTCCCGAGATGGCGCGCACCACGCGGTAGCGGTCGCCGTACCGGCGCCTGATGTCGCGCGCGACCGCCCGGGAGACCGCCGGATCGTCGTCCACGGTCAAGATCGTCGGATTCACCATGACACCGCACCACCCCTGGTCTGCTCTGCCGGCAGCTCCGCGCGAAGCACCGCGCGGTCGAGGCCGACGGCGTGATCGACTCCCCACATTACGCCGTCGACCCCCACCGGCGCCGTTTGTGTGTCTTCGGTGAAGCAACCTGAGAAGTCCATGAGGACCGCGTGCGGGACCGGTTTGTGGGCAGCGGCTCGGGGTGGACAGTATTCGAACAGCCCCGGCGACCAGGACAGGAACGGACAGATCGGGCGCGACCGGCACGCTGGGGGTGGTGCCCGTCCGGGTCGGGCGCGCGGCCGGGCACGGGTTTCCGTCGGCGCTGACCGGCGGGCGGATCGACGGGGTGGACGGGCTGCGGGCCCTCGCCGTCGCGGTGGTCATGGTCTACCACCTGGACGCCGACCTGCTGCCGGGCGGCGCCTTCGGTGTGGACGTCTTCTTCACCATCAGCGGGTTTGTCATCACCCGGCTGCTGCTGGCCGAGTTCGCCCGCGGCGGGACCGTGGCCATGGGCCCGTTCTACCGGCGCCGCTGGCTGCGGCTGGTGCCCGCCCTGCTGGCGCTGTGCGCGGTGTGCGCCGTGCTGGCCCTCACCACCGGCCTGCCGGGCTTCGACAACGCCTGGGCGTCGATCGCGCTGTCCGCGACGTTCCTGGTCAACATCGTCCGGGCCGGGGAGCCCGGCGCGTACTCGGACGACACCACACTCCTCGCCCACACGTGGTCGCTGGGGGTCGAGGAGCAGTTCTACCTGCTGTGGCCGCCGGTCCTGGTACTCCTCCTGCGGTGGGTCAGGCCGCGGACGGTGCTGATCGCGGCGGCCGTGCTGAGCGCGCTGCCCGTGTTCTGGCGGTGGTACCTGTGGGACCCGACCGCGGCCCACCGCATCTACAACGGCACCGACACCCGCGCGGACCAGCTCCTCGTCGGCGCGCTCCTGGCGATCGTGGTGGCCCGGCTGGACAAGGAGGACCGGCGGCTGGCCGCGCTGCGGCGCTGGTCGGGCCGGCTGGCGTGGCCCGCGCTCGGGCTCCTGGGCCTCCTCGTGTGGTACATCCCCGGCACCCACACCGGGGTGTGGACCGTGCCGCTCTACACGGTCGGTTTCCTGGTCACCGCCGTCCTGACGGCGACGGTCCTGGCGGCGCTCGACCTGTCGCCGCGCGCCCCGCTGGCCCGTGTGCTGTCCGTCGCGCCGCTGGTCTGGGTCGGGCGCAACCTGAGCTACGCCCTCTATCTCTGGCACTACCCGCTCGGGCGGCTGCTGGCCGGGCTGGGGGTCGACACCTGGCACACCCCGGCCACCCTCGCGGCCTCCTTCGGGGCCGCCACCGCGTCGTACTACCTGATCGAACGACCGCTGACGCGCCGCAAGCGAACGAAGCGGGCGGAACCGTCCCCGGACATCACGCCGCACGTGGCCGCTCCCGCCGTGCGTGGTGGTGCGGCTGCGCGTGGTGGTGCGGCTGCGCGTGGTGCTGCGGCTGCGCGTGACGGTGCGGCCGTGCGTGGCGGTCCGGCCGGCTGATCCCTCGACCCTCTACTTTCATCTCGTCATACCTCACATATCCGTACAGAACGAGGATGAGATGAGAGTCCGCGCCTTTGGTGCCAGAACCAGGACCGGCCGCCGGTTCCTGGCGTTGCTGCTGTCCCTCGCGGCGGGTCCGGCGGCGGTGCAGGTGCCGTCCGCCGCCGCCGCGTCGGCGCCCGCCGCGTGCGTGCCGTCCGTGCCGTACCGGTCCGGGCAGTCGGGTTACTTCACCTTCCGCATCCCCGCCGCGCTCCAGGTGCCCGGC
>NZ_WWJY01000872.1 GCF_009865405.1 Streptomyces sp. SID3212
TCCCGTTCCCGGGTGAGGAGTTCGACGGCGCCGGTGGACCAGTCGACCATGGGGGTCGGTTCCTCGGCGTGCAGGGTCCTGGGGAGCACTCCGTGCCGCATCGCCTGCACCATCTTGATCACCCCACCGACACCCGCCGCGGCGACGGTGTGTCCGATGTTGGACTTGAGTGAGCCGAGGTACAGGGGCCGGCCCTTGGGGCGGTTGCGTCCGTAGGTCGCCAGCAGGGCCTGTGCTTCGATCGGATCGCCCAGCCGTGTCCCGGTACCGTGCGCCTCCACCACGTCCACGTCGGCCTCGGACAGTCCGCCGTCCGCGAGCGCCGCACGGATCACCCGCTCCTGGGACGGGCCGTTCGGTGCCGTGAGCCCGTTCGACGCGCCATCCTGATTCACCGCCGAACCACGCACCACGGCCAACACCTCGTGACCGTTCCGCAGGGCGTCCGAAAGCCGCTCCACCAGCAGCAGCCCCACCCCCTCCGACCACGCCGTACCATCCGCACCCGCACCGAACGACTTGATCCGACCATCAGGAGCCAGACCGCTCTGCCGGGAGAAGTCGACGAATCCGCTGGGGGTCGCCGTCACCGTCACACCCCCGGCGAGGGCCAGCGTCGATTCGCCCGACCTGACGGACTGCACCGCCAGGTGCAGCGCGACCAGCGAGGACGAACACGCAGTGTCCACCGATATCGCCGGCCCCTCCAAGCCGAAGGTGTAGGCGATACGGCCCGAGGCGACGCTGCTGAGCTTGCTGGTGAGCAGGTAACCCTCGAACTCCTCGGGGCCTTCGAGACCCAGGTAGCTCTGCTCCACCACACCGGCGAAGACGCCGGTACGGCTCCCTCTCAGCGTGGTGGGATCGATGCCCGCCTGTTCGAAGGTTTCCCACGCGGTCTCCAGCAGGAGGCGCTGCTGCGGGTCCATCGCCTGCGCCTCACGTGGGGAAATGCCGAAGAACGCGGCATCGAAGAGGGGCGCGTCGTGGAGGAAGCCGCCCTCTCGGGTGTACGAGGTACCGGGCGTGTTCGGATCCGGATCGTAGAGTCCCTCCAGGTCCCACCCCCGGTCGGACGGGAAGGCGGAGATGCCGTCGACGCCGTCCGCCACCAGCTGCCACAGGTCGTCAGGAGAGGCGACCCCGCCGGGGAATCGGCAGGCCATCGAGACGATCGCGACCGGCTCGGCCGCGCCCGCCTCCAGTTCGGCGAGCCGTTGCTGCGCCTTGTGCAGATCGGCGGTCACCCATTTGAGATACTCGATGAGCTTCTCTTCTTTAGACATACGGGATCGCATTCTCCTTGTGGCGCGGAAGGTGGCTGAGCGCCGTCAGCGGACGGATCGGCCGAGCTGGGAGTCGATGAAGCTGAAGAGCTCGTCCGCCGAGGCCGATTCGATGACGTCCGACGCGTCGGGCAGGGCGGTGGCGCTCGCGTTCAACTTGGCCACGAGCGCCTGGAGACGTGTCGTGAGTTCGTCCCGCTCCGCTGCCTCCTGCGGCGTCGTCCTCGACAGGAGGGCCTCCAGCTTGTCGAGTTCGGACAGCGCGGCGTGCGACTCGGCGACTGTGTCCGGCACCAGCCGCTTGAGCAGCGAGTCGGCGAGTGCCGCGGGCGTGGGGTGGTCGAAGACCAGGGTGGCGGGCAGCGCGACCCCGGTAGCGGCTCCGAGCCGGTTGCGCAGCTCGACGCCCGTCATCGAGTCGAAGCCCAGTTCCTGGAAGGAGCGGTCCGTGGAGACCGTGCCGGCGGTCGCGTGCCCCAGGACCGCGGCCACCTCCTCGCGTACCAGAGAGAGCACCCATCGCTCCCGGTCCACCGGGGTCAGCGGAGCCAGATGCTCCGCGGGGGACGGCTCGGTGACGGCCGACGAGGCCTGCCGACGCGTGGGGCGGCGCGGCGAGAGCGTCCGCAACAGTGGCGGCATCCACTCTTCCGTGCCCGGCGCGAGCGTGCTCAACGAGGTGGCCACCGGCACGGTCGCCCCCGAAGCGAGCGCCCGGTCGAAGAAGGTGGTTCCCTGCGCTCGCGTCATGGGACGGAAGCCACTGCGGACGAACCCCGCGTACGCCTTGGCATCCTGGGCGGCGTCGTCCGATTCCCACAGCCCCCAGGCGATGGAGGTCGCCGGCAGGCCGGCCGCCCGCCGGTAGTGCGCCAGGCCGTCCAGGAAGGCATTGGCCGCGGCGTAGTTGGCTGCCCCGGGACCGCCGAACACCCCCACAGTGGAGGAGAACATGACAAAAGCGGTGAGATCTTGGTGCCGTGTGGCCTCGTGCAGGTTCCACGCCCCGTCGGACTTCGGGCGCATCACGGCCTCCAGGCGCTCCGGCGTCAGCGTCCCGACGAGTCCGTTGTCGAGTGCTTCCACGGTGTGCACGACTCCGGTCAGGGGGCGGTCGGACGGAATGCCCCTGAGCAGCAGCTCCAGAGCGGCCCGGTCGGCGACATCGCACGTCACGACCGTCACATCCGCGCCGAGCCCGGCGAGCTCGGCGACCAGTTCCTGTTCCTCCTGCGGGTCCGCTCCGTCGTGACGGGTCAGCAGCAGGTGTGCGACCCCGTGTTCCTGGACCAGGTGGCGGACCACGGCAGCACCGGGCATGCCGGTCCCGCCGGTGACCAGGACCGTTCCCGCCGCGTTCCAGGACGGTGCGGCCGGTGGTCGTACGGGGGCGGGTACCCGCCGCAGCCGGGGCAGCAGCACACGGTCCCCTCGCAGGGCGGTCTCCTGTTCCCCGGAAGCCAGGACCGCGGACAACCGCTCCGCCGAGAGCTCTCCGTCCGTGTCGAGAAGGATGATCCGTCCCGGGGCCTCCGACTGGGCGGAACGCACGAAGCCCCACAGAGCGGCTTCCGCGAGAGCCGGGATCTCCGCATCGGAGATCACCACCGCCCCCCGGGTGAGGATCACCAGAGGAACACCGGCGAGCCGGTCCTCGGCAAACCACCGCTGGAGGACGGCGAGCGCCTCACGGGCCGCGCCGCGCACGGAACCGGTCATCTCGGCCGTGTCCGCGCCGTCCCAGGGCAGAACGACCGCGTCGATCCGTGCCGCCGCCGCGGCCGCGGCGCCGACGTCGGCGAACCGCTCGGCGCTGGGGTCGCCGTCCGCGGTCACCGTACGGCTGCTCGCGGTGCCCAGGACTCCCCAGCGCAACGGCTCGACCTCGCTGCTCGGTTCAGCCGCCGGGCCCCATTCGACGGTGAGGAGCGCGTCGCCGCCGTCGGACCGCGCCGATCGGAACTCCCCGGCGGGAACGTCCCGGTACACGATCGAGTCGACCGTGGCGACCAACTCCCCGTTCGCATCGGTGAGCCGCAGCGCTATCGTGCGTTCGTCGAGCTCGGTCACCTGGGCCCGGACACCGGTGGCGCCCGTGGCGTACAACCGCACTCCGTACCAGTCCGCCGGCACGGGCACGGTGTCGCCCTGGACATCGAACAATCGTACGGGCAGTGCGTCGCCGAGCAGGTCGGGGTGGATGCCGTACCGAGCCGCCTCCTCGGCGGACTCGTCCGGCAGACGCAGATCGACGGTCGTGCCGCCCTCGGGGGGCGCCCCGCGCATCGCGGCGTCGTCGGACCGGAAGGACCCCTCGGCGTGCAGCGTCCACGATGCCCCGGGCCTGTCACCCGTGCCGGAGTCGGGTGAGGAGTGGACGGACAGCGTGCGGCGGCCGTCCTGGACGCCTGACCTGACCTGGAGCCACGCGGCACCGTCTTCGGAGAGGACGAGCGGCGCCCGCAGGTGGAGTTCGTCAAGGACGACGTCGCCGGTCTCGTCGCCGGTGTACAGCGCGAATTCCACCAGCGCGGGCGCGGAGAGGACCACCGACCCGAGCATGGTGTGGCGGGCGAGCGAAGGGTGGGTACGGGGCGAGATCCGACTGGTGAAGAGGACCTCGTCGCTCTCGGCCACGAAGACCGGAAGCCCGAGCAGCGGATGGCCCGAGGCGGCAGTCGGGCCGCCGGCAGCGCCGGTCGGGGCCGCCTGCTCCAACCAGTACCGTTCGTGCTGGAAGGCGTACGTGGGCAGGGGGACGCGCCGGGCGCCGGTGCCCTCGAAGAACGCCCGCCAGTCCACCGCCGTACCACGGACGAAAGCCGTGCCGAGCGCGGCGACCAGGGACTGGGCCTGGGGCCGGCCCTTGCGCTGGGCCGCCACCGTCGCCACACCGTCCGCCTCTCGCAGCGAGTCGGCTGCCATGGCCGCGCAGACCCCGTCGGGCCCCACTTCCAGGAACGTGGTGACGCCCGCCGTCTCCAGCGTGCGGACCGCGTCGAAGAAGCGCACCGGCTCACGGACCTGCCGCGCCCAGTAGGCGGGTGACGACCACTGGTCCCGGGTGAGGACCTCTCCGGTGACGGTGGAGACGACCGGGATCCGGGGCTCGTGGAAGGACAGGTCCGCCAGGACGGTCAGGAAGGCATCGAGCATCGGTTCCATGTGCGGGGAGTGGAACGCGTGCGACACCGTCAGCCGCGTGGTCCTGCGGCCCTGGTCCCGCAGCGCCTCCGCCACCTGCTGCGCGCGTTCGGCGTCGCCGGCGATGACGACGGAGCGAGGACCGTTGACGGCCGCTATGGAGAGTCGGTCTTCGTGCTCCTGGAGATGGGTGGTGATTTCGGCTTCGGTGGTTTGTATGGCGTGCATGGCTCCGTCGGGTGGGAGCTGTTGCATGAGTGTGGCTCGTGCGGCGACGAGGGTGGCGGCGTCCGGGAGGGTGAGGATGCCGGCGGTGTGGGCTGCGGCGATTTCGCCGATGGAGTGTCCGGCCATGAAGTCGGGGCGTGTGCCGAGTGATTCGAGGAGGCGGAAGAGTGCTACTTCGATGGCGAAGAGGGCGGGTTGGGTGTGTCCCGTGTTGTCGAGGTTTTTGCCTGTGGTGATGGTTTCGTGCAGTGGCTGGTCGAGGAGGGGGTCGAGGTGTGCGGCGATGTCGTCGAAGGCTTGTGCGAAGGTGGGGAATGTGGTGTAGAGGTCCATTCCCATGCCGGGGTATTGGGAGCCTTGGCCGGTGAAGAGGAAGGCGGTGCGGCCTTCGGTTTGTGTTCCGCGTATGACGTGGGGGTGGGTGGTGCCGGTGATGAGTGCGTGCAGTCCGGCGTGGCGGTCGGTGTCCGTGAGGGCGGCGCGGTGTTCGTGGGCGGTGCGTGAGGTTGCCAGTGAGTGGGCGATGTCCAGGTCGGAGTGGGTGGGGGAGTTCTGCAGGTGGGTGAGCAGGCGGGCTGCCTGGTCCCGCAGTGCTTGTTCGGTCCGCCCGGACAACAACCAGGGGACAACCGGCGG
>NZ_WWJY01000873.1 GCF_009865405.1 Streptomyces sp. SID3212
GCCGGCACCGGCCCCGCCCGCCACGAACCCGCGCTGCTGGTGCGCGACTGGCGGCCCGTGCCGGCCCCTCCCGCCGCACCGGCCGGTCACCGTCAGGTGTGCGTCGTACTGCTCGGGCGCGAGACCACCCTGCCGGTGACCGCCGCGCTGCCCGGCGCGGAGGAGACCGACTGGATCGTCGTACGGGAGCGCTCGACGCTCCCCAGCCTCGTGAGCGGCGAGTACGAACTCGATCTGGACGACGGCGGGGCGGGCCGCGCGCTCGGCGAACGGTTGCGCGCAGCCCACCCCCGGCTGGACGCCGTCGTCGACCTCGTGGACCTGGCCGGCCCGCCCACGCCGGGCCGGGAGTTCGGACGTCTGGGGCTGCTCCAGGCCCTGGTGCCGGCGATCGGGGGCCGGCCGCTGCGGCTGCTGCACCTCGCCCACTCCGCCGCCGGCTCACCCTGGCCCGCGGCGGCCCGAATGGCCGCCCTCGTCCGGTCGCTCGGCGCCGAGTACGCCGACGTGTCGGCCGGCACGGTCGAGTGCGACACCCCGGTCACCGACGGCGAGGCGCTGGTACGCCTGGTGCGGAGCGAACTGGCGCTCGGTACGGCGGACGGAGCGGGGGAGCCGGAGATCCGGCTCACCGGGGGCCGACGGCTGGCTCCCCGGCTGGTCCGGTTGCCGTACGACGGAGAACAGACCCTGCGGGTCGACCCGTCCAGGACCTACCTGATCACCGGCGGCACCGGCGGCCTCGGTCTGGCGTCCGCCCGGCGGCTGGCCGAACGCGGCGCCCGGCGGCTGGCGCTGCTCGGGCTGCGCCCGTTGCCCCCGCGCTCCGCCTGGAGCCGGGACACGTCCGACGAGCGCGTCGCGGCGCTGCTGGAACTGGAAGACCTCGGCGTGCGCGTCGCCCTGCACAGCGGGGAGTTGACGGACTCGGCGGCACTGCGTTCCTTCCTCGGCCGGGTGCGCGGCGACCTCGGGCCCATAGCGGGCGTCCTGCACTGCGCCGGGTCGGTCGAGCGCGGGACACCCGCGTTCGTCCGCAAGGAACTCGGCTCGATGAGCGACACCTGGCGGCCGAAGGGCGAGGGGCTGTTCACACTCCTCGACGAGCTGCGCGAGGACGAACCCGACTGGATCGTCCACTTCTCCTCCCTGTCGGCCACCCTGCCGGAACTGGCCGTCGGCCTGGCCGACTACGCGGCGGCCAACGCGGTGCTGGATGCCGTGGCGCAACGGGCCACCGGCCGCACCCGCCATGTCTCGGTCGGCTGGGGGAGCTGGACGGGCGCCGGCATGGGCGCCGTGCGCAGCCCGCGCTACGCCGAGTCGGGATTCACCCCGCACACCGTCGAACAGGGCTTGGACCTGCTGGAAGCCGCGTTGGCATCCGGCCGGTCCCACGTGGTGGCGGCGGCCGTCGATCCTGCCGTGTGGCCGGTGGGGGATCCCGTCGGCCGGCCCGTGGCGGTGCCGGGGCCGGTGCCGGAACACGATCAGGAGGAGAGCCGTATGAGCGAGGACGATCCCACGGACGCCTCGGACACCGGTGGCACGGCGCTCGCCACCGTCGCCGCGGCCGTCGCCGAACTCCTGGCCCGTGCGCTGCTGATACCGGTCGAGAGGATCGGTCACCGGACGAACTTCGGCCAACTCGGCGTGGACTCCATCCTGGTGGCGGGCATCGTCGCCGACCTGGAGGAACGCGTCGGTGAGCCGTTGTCGCCGTCCCTGGTCCTCGAGTACCCGACCGTGGCCCTGCTCGCCGAGCACCTGACGACGGAACACCCGGCCGGGACGGCCCGCTGGGCGGGCGGAGCCGCGGTCACCGGCGGCCGCCGGGCCGACGCCCGTACGACGGGAACCGGCCCGGCGGCCACCGGAGCCGGTGGTCCGGAGGCCGGCCGGGGGCTGGTGGCCGTCATCGGTGCCGCCGGCCGTTATCCGGGTGCTCCGGATCTCGACCGCTACTGGGAGTTGCTGCGTGAGGGACGCGGTGGCATCACCGAGGTGCCCGCCTCCCGCTGGGACCACCGTCGTCTGTGGTCGCCGCGGCCCGCACCCGGCCGGAGCATCAGCAAGTGGGGCGGATTCCTCGACGGCATCGAGGAGTTCGACCCGGAATACTTCGGTATCGGCACCGCCGACGCCGCCCACGTCGACCCACTGATCCGCATGTCGCTGGAGACCGTGGAACAGACCCTGCGGGACGCCGGTTACCGCCGTGAGGACGTGGCCGGGGGCCGCATCGGATTTTTCATGGGCTCCGGCACCAGTACCTACGGCAGCCGGGTGCCCGTGCCGCACCGCAACACGGTGACCGGCCTCAACCAGAACTTCATCGCCGCCCACGCCGCCCATGTCTACGACCTGCGCGGGCCCCACCTCACGGTCGACAGTGCCTGTTCCTCCGCGCTGTCCGCGCTGTACCTCGCCATGGGCGCGCTGGCCGCGGGTGACTGCGACGCCGCGCTCGTGGGCGCTGCCGACCTGCTGCTGGACGAGGCGCCGTTCCTCAAACTCAGCGCGTCCGGGGCACTCTCACCCGACGGTGCCTGCCACGTCTTCGACGCCGCCGCGAACGGCATCGTGCTCGGCGAGGGCGTCGGAGCCGTGCTGTTGAAACCGCTGGCCAGGGCACTTGCCGACGGCGACCGGATCCACGCCGTGATCGAGACCTGCAAGCTGAACAACGACGGCCGGACGATGGGGCTGACCACGCCGAGCCCCCAGGCCCAGGAGCGGCTGGTGGCCGACAGCCTGGCCGCCGCCGGGGTCACCGCGGACACGGTGACCTACGTCGAGGCCCACGGCACGGGCACGATGATCGGCGACCCGATGGAACTCCAGGCGCTGACCCGGGCCTTCCGCCGCACCACGGACGCGGTCGGCCACTGCGCGGTCGGCAGCGTCAAGTCCAACATCGGGCATCTGCTGATGGCGGCCGGCATGGCCGGGCTCCACAAGGTGATCCTCTCGCTGGTGCACCGCACCGTCCCGCCCACCCTGCACTGCGACCGGCCCAACCCCCGGTTCTCCTTCGCCACGTCGCCCTTCCGCCCCGCCCTCGCCGCCGAGCCCTGGGCACCGGCGTGCGGGGTCCGGCGCGCCGGGCTGAGCGCGTTCGGCTTCGGCGGCACCAACGCCCACGCCTTGGTGCGTGAGCTGCTGCCGGAGGAAAGGGAGGCGTACCGGCCCACCCGTACGCCCCTGCCGCCGGCCGAGTACCGCCGCGCCCGCCACTGGCT
>NZ_WWJY01000874.1 GCF_009865405.1 Streptomyces sp. SID3212
GTCGTGGCGAGCACGGCGGGGCCCGTGCGGCCCCCGGGCACGAGGAGGACGGCCACCAGCAGCCCGAGCGCGGCGGCGGGCAGGACGACCACGGCCGTCTCCGCCAGCAACCGGCCGCCGATGCCTCTCAGCGAGCCGCCACGAGCCCGTACTAGCACCAGTTCGGTGTGACGGCGGCGCGCGGACAGGCCGCCGGCCAGCGCCAGGACCACTACCGCGACCGTACCGATCCCGACGGCCGCGACGGCGACCACAGGGGTGATCGCCGAGCGCAGCGACGCGTACGAGTGGAGGATGTCGTCCAGGTCGGTGTCCAGGGACGCGTTGGTCCCGGCGGCCGACCTCAGACGCGACAGGGCCGGTCCGTCCTGGAGCGAGGCGATGCGCTCCGACAGCGCGCCCACCTGCGGTCCGGTGAGCCGGCTCGTGTCCGGCGCGACCCGCCAGTAACGCTCGGGCTCACCCGCCGTCCCCAGCAGGGCGGGGGCCGCCTCGGGGGCGAGCAACAGCGCCGCCTCCCAGTAGAATTGCGGTGGTTTGGCACCCGTGCTGCTGAGGTGCGGCGTCCGCAGCAGACTGTCCGCCGTCCAGTAACTCCCGGACGGCCGGACCGGGTCGACGACGCCACTGATCCGGACGGTGAGGGTGGGGCTGCCCGCCCTCCCGACGTGCAGCACCGTGCCGACGGAGAGGCGCAGTGTGGTCGCCGTCGCCGACGACACCGCCGCCTCCACGTTTCTCGTCGCCGCGGTCACCCGCCCGTCAGCGGTGGGCAGTCGGCCACGGCGCACGGTGGAGTGGCCGGCCAGACCGGCCTGCGCGGCCAGGGCGAACTGCGGGGGCAGTCCGTCGTGGCGCGGCAGCCAGGGGTCGTTCCCGATCAGGGTCCTGCCGGTCCGTACCCCACGGGCGGACTGCCCCGTGTCCGCGCGGAGCGGATCGGCGAGCAGGCCGGACACCTCGCGCTGTACGGCGTCCACCCCGCCCGGCCGCAGCTTGTCCTCCCGTGCGGACAGGGGGAGTTCGAAGGAACGCTCGGGCGAGCGGAAGTCCAGCACCCGGCGCTCGGGCGTCGCCTCGGCGACGGCCGCGCGCAGCCCCCGGGTCTCGTACGTGTCCACGGTGCGGGGGAAGGCGGCGGCGAGGAACGCGGTCAGGACGACAAGCAGGCCGAGGACAAGGGCCGTTCCGGGCGCGGTGCGCAGCCGGGTCCTGACCCAGGGCGCGACAGGCCGCTCACGGCGGACGCCGTCGCGTCTCCCCTGGTGTTCGTCCCTTTTCTTGTCACGTTTTTTGTCACGCGGACGGCCGGTCATGTCAGTTCGCCCCCCGGAGGCGCGGTGTCACGGCGGGGTCGGCCGCGCGGGCGGCGGCGACGGCGACGGTCAGCAGGGGCACGGCGGCGACCCCCGCGATCAGCAGAGCCACCTGGGGGAGCGGCAGTTCGACCAGCACGGGCGGCAGGGGAGCGGTGGCGCGGCTCGTCAGGACGATGAGCGGGACCACCGTCCTGGTCAGGGCGGCGCCCAGGATCAGCCCCACCAGCAAGGCGATGCAGATCAGCACACCGTGCTCGGCGGCGACCGCCACCACCAGCTTGCGCCGCGGTGTGCCCAGGGCGTGCAGGACGGCCAGTTCCGCCGAACGCTCCCGCAGTGTGCCCACCACCGTGACGGCGAATCCCACCGCGGCGAGCGCGGCGGCGGCCACGGCGACGGCGAGCAGCGCGGCGTAGGGCCCGGCACCCAGCGGGTCGTCGAACAGCTCGGCGGCGGCCTCGTCACGGACCAGCACATCCGCCGGGTCGACGTCGGGACCGGCGCGGAGCGCCTTCGCGACCTGCCCGGCGGCGCCGGGGTCCGTGCTGAGCCACCACTCGTTGGGCACGAGCGAGCCGCCGTCCCGTTGCGCGAGCACCTCGTTGACGGTACGGAGATCGAGCAGCAAGGACCCGCCGTTCGCGCTCTTCCCGGCCTCCGACGGCTCCTCCGCGCCGGAGGACGCTCCCGCCTCGTCCGGAGCGGTGGTGGGGAGCTGCCGCACCGCGCGCAGAGGGCCGACCTGGATCCGCTCGCCCGCCAGGGTCACGTCGACGCGCTGCCCCTCCTCGGCCCCGGTCGCGCGCAGGAACCCGTCCGTGGCGATTCCCGGTACCAGTTGGGGGACGGGTGACCGTACGGCGTCGACCCGCAGCTCCAGGCTCTCGGCCGGCGGGTACGGGGTGTCCGCGCCCACGCTCGAACGGAGCTGGTACGCAACGGACAGGGGCGCCGTACCGGCCGCGGCGGGCCGCAGCGCCACCGGCTTGCCCGCCACCGCGTCCTGCGTGGTCGTACCGGAACCCCGCCAGCGAAGTCCCGCCGGGACAGGGACGGTTCGGGCCGCGCCCGCCCGGTCGGTGACTCCGATCCGTACGACATCGAGCCGCTGACCGCTCCGCGCGCCGGGAGGCACCGGTCCGTCCACGTGAAGACCGGTGAGGGTCAACGCGCCGTGGAAGGAGCCGTGTTCGGGGCCGTCGCCCAGGTCGAGGGAGAGGGGACGGACGCGGCCGTCGGCGGACATCTCCCCGGCGGGCAGGCGGTAGAGGAGGCCGTACCCGTCCTCGACGAGGACCGTGACCCTGGGCACGAAGGGGGTCAGGGCACCCGCCCGGGCAGTGCTGTCCCGGCCGGTGCCGTCCTGGCCGATCCTGACATCGAGGGTGAGCCGGCGTGCGTCAGCGGGCAGAGGGATGCCGGGGCGCGGTGTGTCCCGGGGCCGGAGCGGTGTGAGCAGCCGCCCCGCCCCCTCCTCGGTCAGGTCGTCCCGCAGGAGCAACCGGTCGCGCGCGTCCTCGGTGTCCAGTGCCAGCACGGTGGCGGTGCGGCCGTCCGACAGGGCCGTGGTCGTACGGTGGGCGGGCGCCGCCGCCCGTACCCCCGGCAACGCGGCGTAGCGTCCGGCCTCCCCGGGCGTGCCGCCCTGGTGGGACAGGACCCGGACCGACGTGCCCGCGCCGAAGTCCGCCTGGTCGTGCTGCGACCGCTCCCACGAGGCGTTCTGGCCGATCGCCAGCATCCCCGTCGCCACCGCCAGGACCAGCAGCAGCACCGACCCCGCGCTGCCCAGCAACCGGCGGCTGAACTGCCAGCCCGCCAGCGCCGCCGACAGCCCGCGCCCGCGTGCC
>NZ_WWJY01000875.1 GCF_009865405.1 Streptomyces sp. SID3212
CTGCTTCTGCATGACGTACGGCGACGGCTCGGGCAACGCCAACCCGCTCACGTCGATCGACGTCGCCGCCCACGAGATGAGCCACGGCCTCACCGCGGCCACGGCCAAGCTGACCTACTCGGCGGAGTCCGGCGGTCTCAACGAGGCCACCTCCGACATCTTCGGCACCGCCGTGGAGTTCTACTCCAACACCTCCACCGACCCGGGTGACTACCTCATCGGTGAGAAGATCAACATCAACGGCAACGGCACGCCGCTGCGCTACCAGGACAAGCCGAGCAAGGACGGCGCCTCCAAGGACGCCTGGTCGTCGACGCTGAAGAACCTCGACGTCCACTACTCCTCGGGCCCCGCCAACCACTTCTTCTACCTGCTGGCCGAGGGCAGCGGCGCGAAGACCATCAACGGCGTGAGCTACAACAGCCCCACGTCCAACGGATCGACGGTCACCGGCATCGGCCGGGACAAGGCCATCCAGATCTGGTACAAGGCGCTCACCACGTACATGACGTCGAGCACCAACTACGCGAAGGCGCGCACCGCGACGCTCAGCGCGGCCGGCGCGCTGTACGGCACGACCAGCGCCGAGTACAAGGCCGTCGGCGCCGCGTGGAGCGCCGTCAACGTCGCCTGATCCGGCGTAGCACCCAGCGGTAGGCGGTTCCCCGGGCACGGGTCCCTCGCGTTCGCGACGCGAGGGGCCCGTGCCCGGCCGTTTCCGCCGGGCGACGGGGGTGGTGAGGGCTCGTCACGCGCCCCCACGGCGAGGTGGCGTGTGCCGGGGCGCCGCCCGGCCGCATGATGGGCGCAGCTGCCCGTGGGGGGACGCCCAGAGAGAGGAAGACGGCTCCGTGTCCTCGCAGCCCCCCGACCCCCGGCGCTGGAAGGCGCTCGCCGTCTGTCTGGTCGCGGCCTTCATGACCCTGCTCGACGTGTCCATCGTCAATGTGGCGCTGCCGTCGATCCGGGAGGGGCTCGGCGCCCCCGAGTCCGATCTCCAGTGGGTCGTCTCCGGATACGCCCTGGTCTACGGCCTCTTCCTGATCCCGGCGGGCCGCCTCGGCGACGCCCGGGGCCGGCGTCCGGTGTTCATGGTGGGCCTCACCTTCTTCGTCCTCGCGTCGGCGGCCTGCGGCGCCGCGCAGTCCAGCGGGTGGCTGGTGACCGCCCGGCTGATCCAGGGAGCGGCGGGCGGGGTGGTCGCCCCCCAGGTGTCCGCCCTGATCCAGCAGATGTTCTCCGGCCGGGAACGCGGCCGGGCCTTCGGCATGTTCGGCACCGTCGTCGGGATCTCCACCGCCGTCGGCCCCCTGCTCGGCGGCCTGATCATCCAGGCGGCCGGCGCGGACGACGGATGGCGGTGGGTGTTCTACGTCAACCTGCCGCTCGGCGCCGTCTGCCTCCTGCTGGCCCGCCGCCTGCTGCCCGACACCCCGGCGGCCGGCCACGTCCGGATCCGCGACCTCGACCCGGTCGGCGTGCTGCTGCTCGGCTCGGGGGTGGTGGCCCTCCTCCTGCCCTTCGTGGAGTCACGGGAGTGGCACGGGAACACCAAGTGGCTGCTGGTGGCGGTCGCCGCCGTGCTCCTGGCGGCCTTCGTGAGGTGGGAGGCCCACAGCCGGAGGGGCGGCACCCAACCGGTCCTGAACCTGGCCCTCTTCCGTATCCATTCGTTCTGGCTTGGCTGTCTGATGATCCTGTTCTACTTCGGCGGCTTCACCTCGATCTTCTTCATCACCACGCTCTTCCTCCAGAGCGGACTGCACTACTCGGCGCTCCTGGCCGGACTGACCATCACCCCCTTCGCCCTGGGCTCCGGAGTGTCGGCGGGCATCGGCGGACGGCTGGTCGGCCGCTTCGGCCGGCCGCTGATCGTCGTCGGGCTGACCATGGTGGTGGCCGGGCTGGCGCTCACCGTGCTCGCCGTCCATCTCGTCCCCGGCCACCACGCGGGCTGGGCGATGGCCGGGCCCCTGCTGCTCGCCGGTCTCGGCAGCGGCCTGGTCATCTCGCCGAACCAGACCCTCACCCTCGCCGAGGTGCCGGTCGCCGGCGCGGGCAGCGCGGGGGGCACGCTCCAGACGGGACAGCGGGTGGGCTCCTCGATCGGTATCGCCGCGATCGGCTCCGTCTTCTTCGCGGAGGTCTCCCGGGACGGCTGGGCATCGGCGTACGACCACGGCCTGATCGTGTCGGTGGCCTTCGCGCTGGCGGCCCTCGTCGTGGCGGTGACCGACGTGATCGTGGGACACCGGAAGAAGAAGGCGGCGGGCCCGTAGGAGAGAGCGGGCGTAGGTGTACGAGTCACCCCGTCAGGTGTACGGGCCGTCGCGGCAGGTCTACGTACCATCACGGCCGCGCCCGCCCACGGGCCGGGAATCCGGTACGTGGACGGGCGCGGCCCGTGCGGAATTCCTCGCTACGCGTGCGCGGCCCCGGCCCCGGCCGCCTGCCGGCGGAGCGTCAGGGCCGTACCGGCGAGACCCACCGCGGCGACGGCACACACCACCGCCACCACGGACGCCCCCGGGAACCCGCCCAGACTGCTCGACAGCAGGTCCATGCCGACGACGGCCGCGACGGCCTGCGCGACCACCACCGCCAGGGCGGCCGAGGCACCCGCCACCCAGAGGAGCACGGAGTCCCGTACCGCCAGCCACACGGCGCTCACCAGGCACACCACGGTGAGCGCGAGGGACAGCACGTCGGCGACGCTGCCGGACCCCAGACGCGTGTAGTCCGTGGGCAGGTGGAGCACCGCGCACACGAGCAGCAGCGCCATGGCGGGCCAGCGCAGCACCGACCGCGGCACGGAGGCCGGAGCGGGGACAGCGGCCTTGCCGGCCCGCCGCTGGGGCCGGACACCCGCTGCC
>NZ_WWJY01000876.1 GCF_009865405.1 Streptomyces sp. SID3212
CTGCGCATCGACGTCGGCCGGGGCCGCGCCCGGCCCGCGAAGCCCGCGGCCGAGGTACGGGCCGTCGCCGCGATCGCCGCGATGTGGGCGGTCACGGCGAGCAGCTTCACCCAGACCCCGCGCCCGCCCCGCGAACGTGTCGTCTCCGACGCGTGGGCCGTCGTACGCAGCACCATCGGCCCCTCGCTGGTGTCCGACGCCCCGACGCTGGTACGGCTCCGGGGCGCCTGGTGAGGCCACCCCCGGGACCCCGGCGCTCACCCCACCGCCGTCGTGTCGTGCGCGCCCATCGAGGCGGCGTACAGGAGCACCAGTTCGTGGCACCGGTACAGCGGCAGCCCCTGCGGGTCCAGGCCCGACAGGTCGAGCAGCGCGCCGTCCACCAGCGACTCCAGCAGCCGCTCCGCCGCCTCCTCCGGCAGCGACAGCCGCGTGCCGGCCTCGCGCGCCGAGAACGGTTCCGTGCCCCAGCCGGCCAACGCCGCCAGGGTCTCCCGTCCCTGGGGTGTCGTCCGGCGCACCGAGGGCAGCAGAGCCCGTCGCACGTCCAGATCGCCGAAGGACAGCTCGGCGAGCCGCGTCCGGGGATCCGCCATCCGGTCCGCGAACCGGCGGGCCGGCCAGTGCGGCCTGGCCGCCAGCCTGGCGCCCATCACGGCTAGGGCGAGCGGCAGCCCGCCGCAGTACGCCACGAGGTCGTCGGCGGCGTCGGGATCGGCCAGCAACCGGTCCCGGCCCGCCGCCGCCGCGAGGACGGCCAGCGCGTCGTCGTCGTCCAGCGCGGCCAGCGCCACCGTGTCGGCGCCCGTCACCCTGGCCAGCCGGGACCGGCTGGTGATCAGCACCGCGCACCGCGCGCCCGCCGGCATCAGCGGGGCCACCTGGAGGTCACCCGCCGCGTCGTCCAGGACCACCAGCAGCCGCTTGCCCGCGGTGCGGGCGCGGTAGAGCCGTACCAGCTCGTCCCGGTCCTGGGCGGCTCCCGCGCCGCCCGCGCCGTCGAGCCCCGGTTCCCCCAGAGCCCGCAGCAGCCTGACCAGCACCTCGCCGGGGTCCTTCGCGGTGCCGTCGGGACGGCACAGCTCGGCGAAGAGCTGCCCGTCGGGGAAGTGCTCCGCGCTGTCGACCGCCACCCGGACCGCCAGGGCCGTCTTGCCGACCCCCGCCATGCCGGTGACCAGCAGCCGCCGCGGCCTGCCGTCCGGCGACCCGAGCCGGGCCGTCAGCGCGGCCAGTTCGGCGTCGCGCCCCGCCAGTTCACCCTCGGCGGCGGGCAGCATCGCGGGAGCGCCGGAGCGCCCGAACCCGCCCGCCTCCGCGAGGCCCAACTCCCCGCCCAGCACGGCCTGGTAGGTGGCCCCCAGCGCCTCGCCCGGGTCGACCCCGAGCTGGTCGACGAGAACCTTGCGCCCCTCGTAGTACGTGTGGAGCGCGTCGGCCTGCCGCCCGCACCGGTACAGCGCCGTCATGAGCTGGGCGCGCAGCCGCTCCCGTACGGGGAACTCGCCCACCAGCCCGGTGAGTTCGGCGGTCACCTGCTCGTGCCTGCCGAGGGCGAGATCCGCCTCTATCCGGTTCTCCAGCGCGAACATCCGGGCCTCTTCCAGCTGCGGCAGCTCCGCCTCCAGCAGGAACTCGGTGACGTTCGACAACGCGGAACCGCGCCACCACCCCAGCGCCTCCGTCAGGAGCGCCTGCGCCTCCAGGTGCCGCCCGTCCTGCAACGCCTCGCGCCCGAGCCGGTCCAGCCGCTCGAACTCCACGACGTCGATCCGGGCGCCGGGCGCCCGCAGCACGTACCCGGGCTGGCGCCGGACGATCTCGACCTCTTCGCCGAGGTGCTTGCGCAGCCGCGAGATGTACGTGTAGATCTGCGCGCTGGCGGTGACGGGCGGATCCCATCCCCACAGCAGCGCGCCGAGTCTCGCGTCGGAGACCACCCGCCCACGGGCCAGCAGCAACGCCGCGAGGACCGTGTGCACCTTGGAACCGGACAGCGCGACCCATTCCCCACCACGCCGGGCCTCCACCGGCCCGAGAATCCTGAAATCCATGCGCCACTCCTTTCTGGTGTGACCGTCCCGCATGGATTCAGAAGCTAGGCGTCCGCCTTATCCGTGGGTTATCGCTCGGGAACCGGCCACCGATACCGGCCACGCGTGAGGGCGTGACCGGCACCGGCGGCCGGGGGGTGATCGGATGCGCGCGTGAGGTGACCGGGTGCCCGCGTGAAGTGATCAGGTGCCCGCGCGAGGTGATCAGGTCTTGTTCAGCAGGTTCCCCAGCTCGTTCTCGACCTCGATCTCGTGATGCTCCTTGCCCGCCGGGACCATCGCGTACGAGCTCTCCAGGAACCGCCGCAGCGGCGCGTTGTCGAACTGCACCAGCGCGACCCCGTCCGGCGAGTGGAACTCCAGGACGGTCTGGGCCCGCCCGCACGGCCACACCAGCACGTCACCCGTGCCGGACGGCAGGCGCAGGCCCGTTTCGAGCAGGTCGCGGGCGAAGGCCCAGACCACCTCGCTCCGGTCGAGGGAGACCTCGGGAGGGAACACGATGCGCATCGCGAGCGGATCGGCGCCGTCGTAGAGCAGTGTCACAGGGACGGTCCTGTGCTGGGCGGCGTCCGTGATCAGACGGGCTTTGGCGGGTTGTTCCACGACGGGTGGCATCGGCTCGCTCCTCTGGGGTGAGAGCCGGGGACGGTGAGTCTGGCGTCACGACCCCGCAGGCTTTATCGGACCTTCATTTCATAGTCACACAAAACAGTCAAATGGGGACATGTCGCTCCTGAGGGGTCGGGCCGCCTCACGCTTCCCCGCACCCCCTCGTTCCCCGGGAGGGCGGGTTGCATACAACCTGCTCTTGCGAGCTGTTCGCAAGAGGGCCCTATCATCAGACGGTTCCCCACCGTCGGCAGACGGTGACCACCGCCCGGTCCCCAACAGCCCCCGCAGGAAGCGGAGCCCGCCATGCATGTCCCCGACGGATTCATCAACGTGCCCGTCTCCGCCGCCGCCGGCGTGGTCGCCGTGGGCGCCGTCGCCGTCAGCCTGCGCGGCGCGCGCCGCGAGCTGGACGAGCGCACCGCGCCGCTGGCCGGGCTGGTCGCCGCCTTCATCTTCGCCGTACAGATGCTCAACTTCCCGGTCGCCACCGGCACCAGCGGCCATCTCCTGGGAGGGGCCCTGGCCGCGATACTCGTCGGCCCGTACACCGGCGTGCTCTGCATCTCCGTCGTGCTGCTGATGCAGGGCATCCTCTTCGCGGACGGCGGCCTCACCGCGCTCGGCGTGAACATCACGGACATGGCCGTGATCACCACCGTCGTCTCGTACGCGCTCTTCCGCGCGCTGGTGAGGATCCTGCCCCGCGCCCGCCGCTCCGTGACCATCGCGTCCTTCGTCGCCGCCCTGGTCTCCGTACCGGCCGCCGCGATCGGCTTCACCCTCTTCTACGCGATCGGCGGGACCACGGACATCCCGATCGGCAAGGTCCTGACCGGCATGGTCGGCGTCCACGTGCTGATCGGCATCGGCGAGGCCGCCATCACCGCGCTGACCGTGGGCGCGGTCATCGCCGTACGCCCCGACCTGGTCCACGGCGCCCGGGGCCTTTCCGCCCCGCTCAAGCTGCGGGTCGGCGGCGAACTGGTCGACGCGGCGCCCGCCGCCGCGCCCGTCCCCGTGGCGGCGCGGTCCACCCGCGCGGTCTGGGCGACGGGCCTGGTCGCCGCCCTCGTACTGGCCGGTTTTGTCTCGTTCTACGCCTCCGCGAACCCCGACGGCCTGGAGAAGGTCGCCGCCGACCAGGGCATCGACAAGAAGACCGAGCCGCACCACACCGCCGACTCCCCGCTCGCCGACTACGGCGTCAAGGACATCACCGACGCCCGGATCTCCGGCGGCCTCGCCGGCGTCATCGGCGTGGCCGGCACCGTCGCCGTGGGCAGCGGCATCTTCTGGGCGGTGCGCCGGCGCCGTACGGCCGACCGCGACGGCTCCGTGACGTCCTTCGCCGGCGGGAGCGTCTGACATGGGCGCCGGTCACGCCCACAAGCTCTACCGGCACGGCCACAGCCCGGTCCACGACCTGCCGCCGCACTGCAAGCTCGCCGCCGTCTTCTGCTTCGTCCTCGTGGTGGTCTCCACCCCGCGCGAGGCGGTCTGGGCGTTCGGCCTGTACGCGCTGCTGCTGGCGGCGGTCGCGGCGGCGGCCCGTGTCCCCGCCGGATTCCTGCTGCGGCGGATGCTCATCGAGGTGCCGTTCGTCGCCTTCGCCGTCCTGATGCCCTTCGTGGTCCCCGGCGACGAGATCCACGTCCTCGGCGTCCCCCTGAGCGTCCCCGGGCTCTGGGGCGCCTGGAACGTCCTCGCGAAGGGCACCCTCGGCGTGGCCGCGTCCGTCCTCCTCGCCTCGACCACCGAGCTGCGATCGCTGCTGCTGGGCCTCCAGCGGCTGCGGCTGCCGCCCCTGCTCGTCCAGATCGCCTCCTTCATGATCCGGTACGGAGACGTCATCACGGACGAGATGCGCCGGATGTCCATCGCCCGGCGCTCGCGCGGCTTCGAGGCGCGGGGCGTACGGCACTGGGGGGTGCTGGCCAAGACGGCGGGCGCCCTGTTCATCCGCTCGTACGAGCGCGGCGAGCGGGTCCACCTGGCGATGGTGAGCCGGGGCTACACGGGCACGATGCCGGTGATCGACGAGGTGACGGCGTCGCGGGCCCAGTGGCGGTACGCCGCCGCCCTCCCGGTGACGGCGCTCGCGGTGTGTCTGCTTGGCTGGACCCTATGACTCGGCCGGACCCCGTACCCCAGGACGCCACGCCCCTGGAACCCACACCCCACGCCCTGACGCCCCAGGACCCCACGCCCGAACCCGCACCCGCCACCGCCACCGCCCCCTCCACCCCCCGGCCGGCGTCCCTCGACGTCCGGGGCCTCGCCTACGCCTATCCCGACGGCCACCAGGCGCTCTTCGGCGTCGACCTGACCGTCGCGCGCGGGGAGCGGGTGGCGCTCCTCGGTCCCAACGGGGCCGGCAAGACCACGCTCGTCCTGCACCTGAACGGCATCCTCGACGCCGGGGCCGGCACGGTCGCCGTCGCCGGGCTGCCGGTCGAGAAGCGGAACCTCGCGGAGATCCGGCGGCAGGTCGGCATCGTCTTCCAGGACCCGGACGACCAGCTGTTCATGCCGACCGTCCGGGAGGACGTGGCGTTCGGCCCGGCCGCCGCCGGGCTGCGCGGCCCGGAGCTGGAGGCGCGGGTCACCACCGCGCTCGGACGGGTCGGCATGGCGGAGTACGCGGACCGCCCCCCGCACCACCTCTCGTTCGGCCAGCGCCGCCGCGTCGCGGTCGCGACCGTCCTGGCCATGGAGCCGGAGATCCTCGTCCTCGACGAACCGTCGTCCAACCTCGACCCGGCGTCACGGCGTGAACTCGCCGACATCCTGCGGTCGCTGGACATCACCGTGCTGATGGTCACGCACGACCTGCCGTACGCGCTCGAACTCTGCCCCCGCGCCGTCATCCTGAGCGAGGGCGTCATCGTCGCGGACGGTGCCACCCGCGATCTGCTCGGTGACGGGGCGCTGATGGGCGCGCACCGCCTGGAGTTGCCGTTCGGTTTCGACCCGAAGTCCGTGGCGCCGGGACCCGTCGCGTCGTAGGTATGTTTCTTCCGAGCGGTACGCGCGCGCGAGCGGCGACCGGATCGGAACAGCGAGCGGTACGACGGGCGGGAGTGCGGGCGTGGACGTCCAGGGCACGGTGGCGGCGGGCTTCGAGCCGGTCAGGGATGCCTTCGTACGGAACTTCGAGCGGCTCGGTGAACGCGGCGCGGCCGTCGCCGTCTACCGCGACGGACAGAAGGTCGTGGACCTGTGGGCCGGCACGCGGGACGTCGACGGGACGGAACCCTGGGCCCTGGACACCGCGCAGACGGTCCGCTCCGCCACCAAGGGCATCGCCGCCGCCGTCCTCCTCCTGCTCCACCAGCGCGGGCAGATCGACCTCGACGCCCCGGTGGGCACGTACTGGCCCGAGTTCAAGACGGCGGGCAAGGAGCGGGTGCTCGTACGGCACCTGCTCACGCACCGGGGCGGACTGCCCGCCCTGGACCGGCCGCTGACCCCGGCCGAGGCGATCGACGGCGAGTCGGGCGCGCGGGCGCTCGCCGCCCAGCGGCCCCTCTGGGAGCCGGGCACCGACCACGGCTACCACGCGCTCACCCACAACTGGCTCATCGCCGAACTGGTCAGGCGGGTCACCGGCCGGAGCGTCGGCCGCTGGATCGCGGAGGAGATCGCCGGGCCGCTGGGGCTGGACTTCTGGGTCGGGCTGCCCGCCGAGGAGGCCCACCGGGTCGGCCGCATCGGCCCCGCCGAGGCGCCGCCCGCCGCCGAGGGG
>NZ_WWJY01000877.1 GCF_009865405.1 Streptomyces sp. SID3212
GATGGCGGCGAGGGCGGCCGTCGCGGCGAGCGCGGTCAGCGCGGCCGACCGGGTGCGCCGGGTCGGCCGGGTGCGTGTCATCACGGAGGGTGGGGCCCTTTCCGGACCGGGGGAGAACGGGTGGAACGAAGCGATGAAACAGGTGGCAGCTGTGTGACCCATGAGGTGAGGACAGGGTTGCCCCCGGCCCCTCCCCCAATTCACCGACGTCCGGCGGGCGTCGCCCGCGCCCATGTACGACCGGTCCCCGACGCGCCGCCCGGACCGCCCCGTTCGCCCCACCGGACCGCACCTGTCCGGGAGACACCGGCCGTTCCGGAAAGATCCCGGGCGGTACGGGTTTCCCCGCGTCGGGTACGGCGTGCCCGGTGTCGTACTACCGTGGGAAACATGGGGCAGCATCACCACAGCGACAAACCCTGGCGGGTCAGGGTGGACGACGCGGACGGGACTCCCTTCGGTGCCGGGGTGCTGCTCGACGAACGGCATGTCCTCACCTGCGCGCACGTCGTGAGGGACGCGGGGGCCGCGCCCGGCGGGAGCGCCGCCGGGCTCCGGATCACCAGTGTCGCCTGCCGCCCGGAATGGACCAGGACCGCGCGGGTGGCCCCGCGCTCGTGGGTGCAGAAGAACGACACCCAGCGCGGCGACGTGGCGCTGCTCCGGCTGGACGAGCCGGCCGACTGCGGGACCCGTACCACCCTGTGGCGGGTGCCCCTCTCCGCCGGCGGCGTGAGCGCGTACGGCTTCCCGCAGGCGTCCAGGACGCTCGGCATGGGGGCGGACGCCGAACTGGCGGGCTCCGGCGGCCGGGAGGGCGAGTGGGGTCTGCTCAACCAGGTCCGCCCCCGGGGCCCGTGGATCGAGCCGGGCTACTCGGGAGCCGGAGTGGCCGTCAGCGAAGGGGAGTTCAAGGGCCGCGTCATCGGCATCGTGGTGGCCGACTTCGTGGACGGCGACGCCCACGCCGCCTGGATGCTGCCGACCGAGACCATCCAGGCGTACCTGCCGCAGATCGAGCCGTACACCGACGGCGTACGCACCAACGACCTGGGCCCCTCCGCCGGGAAGTGGCCCGACGACGTGCTGGGCGACTCGCTGCGGCTGGCGCTCACCCAGGAACTCACCCGGCTGCTCGACGGCAGGTGGGCGGGCGCCGTGGTCGTCGGCACCGGCGGCCCGACCGGGGCGGGCGGCTCGTGGCTGGTGCGCCTGGTCCGTACCGCCGATCCCGCCGCCCGGGCCGGCCTGTCCGACGCCGAGATCGCCGGGGCGCCCGGGGACACCGTGCTCGGGCTGGGCGCCATAGACGCGGCGTACGACGCCCGGGACAGGAGCGTCGAGGACGTACAGGGCTATCTGACCGAGCGGTTCGGGCTCCCGGGCGGCGACGACCGGGACATCGTGCGCCAGTTGTTACGCCGCCGCCCGCCGGCCTGCCTGGTGGTGGGCGGCGTCGACCGGGCGGAGGATCCCGGGGAACTGGTGCGCCGGCTGCTGGGGCCGCTCGCGGCCCGCGCCCGGACGCGCGGGCTGCGTCTGGCCCTCGGCTTCGAGGACCGGCCGCCGCCCGGCATGCCGTACGAGGTGTCCCTCGACGCCGAACGGCTCACCGCGACCGTACGGGGCGGGGTGACCGGCGGCGTGACCGCCGAGGCGGCCGAGACGGCTGTCGCGCAACTGGCGGCCGAGGAGGACGCGGCGGCCCGGCTCCAGGCGGCGTCGGGATGGATGTTCTTCGGCGCGCCCCGCCTACCGGTCTCGGCGGCGCCGCGGTTACGGGTCCGTACCGCCGTCGCGCGCGGCGCCGGACCCGATCCGGAACTCGCCGCGATCCACCTCCATGCCACCGCCGCCCGCGCCGAGGTCGCCCGGTTCGCCAAGGAGCTGGGGCTGATGACCGCCACCCTCGAGGATCTGCGCAAGGCCTTGGAGGTGCACCGGGTGCGGGCCGCGCGGTACTTCGGCGACGAGGACCTGGCGCTCGGCGAGCTCTACGCGCCCGCGGCCCGCGATCTCCAGACCCCGCCGATCGACCTGACGGCGGCCCGGAAACGGGTGAGGCGCTACATCGACGAGGTCAACCGCCGGATCGAGGAGGGGGAGTGGCGTGGGGAAGGCTGAGGCGGCGGAGAAGGGCGGGGGCCGGGGGGTGGCGGAGAGGTGCAACCGCCCCGACTGCGGGCGCGGCCTGATCGACGAGCAGGGATTCTGCGCCGTGTGCGACCGGCGCCCGCTGGAGCGGGCCCCCCTCCCGCCCGGCGAGCGCGAGACCGAGACCCGGGGCGTGAGCATCGGCGTCGCGAACGTACGCCCCGATCCCTGGTACGGCCTCGACCTCGCCGAGGCGGGGCAGCTGCCCGAGGCCGTCGACACCCCGACGCCGGAGCCCACGGCGATCGCCGAGGAGTACCGCTTCTGCGACAACACCGCCTGTGGAGAGCCGGTCGGCCGCGGTCACGACGGAGCGCCGGGCCGCGTCGCGGGCTACTGCCCCCACTGCGGCGCCCCGTTCGACTTCGCCCAGCCGCGCGGCCTGACCATCGCCGGGCGGTACGACGTCGAGCGCTACCTCGGGGCCGGGGCGTACGGCGCCGCGTACCTCGCCCACGACCGGAACCTCGCCACGGACGTGGTCCTGAAGAAGCTCAGGAACACCTCGGTGGCCTCGACGGTGCACCACGAGCGGACGGTCCTGGTCGGGCTGCGCCACGACAGCATCGTCCGCATCCTCGGCTACGAGACCGAGGGCCCGCACCTGGTGCTGGAGTACCTGCCCGGCGCGCCGCTGACCGCCCTCCCCGGCGACCGGCTCGAATTCCTGCTCGCGCACGGGGTCCGTATCCTCCAGGCGCTCGACTACCTGCACGCCAGGGGGCTGCTGCACTGCGACGTCAAGCCGTTGAACATCATCCGGTTCAAGGAGGAGAGTTCCGCCGGGCCGCGCGACCGGGTGCGGCTCATCGACTTCGGAGCCGTACGGACCAGGAAGGACACCGGGCCCGTCACGGCGTACACCGACGTCTACGCGCCTCCGGAGCACGATCCGGAGCACGTACGCCCCACCCCCGGCTTCGACCTGTACGGCCTCGGCATGACGCTGAGGGAGGTGTCCCGCCTCCATCTGCTGGAGCGCACCGCGCCCGGCATCGACTCCCTGCGCCTGCTGCTGGCGCGCGCCACCGACACGGCCGTACCCCAGCGCCGGTTCGTCTCGGCCCGGCAGTTCGGCGAGCAGCTGAGCGGGGTGATCCGGCAGGTCGTGGCGGCGCCGCCGACGCTGCGGCAGGTGACCAGGCCGTCGGCGCTCTTCGGCTCGATGCCGGACTCCCTGCACGGTGGCCTGGGGGCGGCCAGGCCACTCGCCCACTGGTTCACGGCGGCCCTGCCCGATGACGAGGACGGGGCCCTGACGCTGCCGCCGACGTTCTCCTCGCCGGCGCCCGCGACCATCGCGGTGGCGCTCCCGACGCCGCTGGGCGATCCCGACGAGCCGGACATAGCCGATTCCGCGGAGAGTTCGCTGGCCGAGAGCCGGCTCGCGCTGCGCAGGGACGACGCGGACCTGGCCGAACGCGCCCTCGCCCGCGCGATGTTGCCCGGGTGGCACTGGCTGCACTCCTGGTACTCCGGTCTGATCGCCCTGACCCGCGCGGACGCGGTCGCGGCCACCGCGCACTTCACCGAGGTCCGCGCCGCCCTCCCCGGTGAACTCATCCCCCAGCTCGCGCTCGGCCTGTGCGCCGAGCTGCGCGGTGACCTCGCCGTCGCCCGCTCGCACTACGGCACGGTCTTCGACACGACCCCCGCACTCGGCGCGGCGGGCTTCGGACTCGCCCGCGTCCTCCTGCTGTCCGGCCGGCGCGCGGACGCGGTGGCCACGGCGGAACGGCTGTCGCAGGAGTTCCGGTACGAACGGGAGGCGCGGGTGGCGGCGGTACGGCTGCTGGTGACCGTCGCCGCGCCGGAGCCCGGCGGGAACGACGCTCAGGGCGGCGCGGGTGGCGGCGACGCGGTCGGTCCCGCCCGGCCCGCCGACCC
>NZ_WWJY01000878.1 GCF_009865405.1 Streptomyces sp. SID3212
CCGTCACCCGGCGGCAGGGCGCGCTGCTGGAGCTGGCCGACGGGGCGCGCACCCCGGTGAGCATCGCCTGGAGCCTCGGCCGCCCGGCGTACCACACCCTGCTCGACATCCGCAGGCTGGCCGCTGCCGGACTGGTCGAGACGCCGCCGGACGGGACGGAGACCGCCCCACCGCCCGTCCCCTCCTGGGTCGCCACCGTCGCCGCGGTCAACACCGACACCGACGTCGCCCTGCTGCGCCGGCTCCGCGACGCCCTGGAGGCCTATCTGTGACGCCGCCCCGCTCCGGGCCACCGCCGCCCCGTACCACCGCGTCCGGCGTCCCGTCGGACCGTTCTTCCGACCTTCCGTCATGAGGCGCGCACTGCGCCAACGCGCCGAGAGGAGACAACTGATGACGGCGGAAGCCGAGGTGCTCGGCGAACTCAGACGGCTGCGCGCCGTACTGCCCCAACTCACCGGCGCGCTCGCCGCCACCACCGACGGGCTGGTGCTCGCCGAGGACGCCCCGGGCATCGAGACGGAGTCCATGGCCGCGCTCACGGCGGCGGCGCTGGGCGTCGCGCTCCGGCTGACCGAGTCCACCGAACAGGGCCCGTTCCGCGAGCAGTTGGTCCGTGGGGAGCGGGGGTACGTCGCGACGTACGCGGCCGGCTCCTCGGCGGTCCTGACGCTCCTGGCCGAGCCCCGGACCAACGTCGGCCGGCTGCATCTCGAAGCGCGCCGCTCCAGCGCCCGGATCGGCGAACTGGTCGACGACGCGCTCGACCGGCGATCGAGGAGCTGAGGCGTCACCCATGACATCCCCCACCCCCGCCCCACCCCCGGCCACCCCGGCCGAACGCCCACGAAGACGACGAAAAGGAAGTTCTCTCACCATGGTCACCACCGAAGCCGCTCTCAAGGAAGCCACCACCTCCATAGAAGGCGCTCTGGGCGCCGCCCTCGTCGACTACTCCAGCGGCATGGCCCTCGGCATGCTCGGCGGCGGCAAGGACCTCGACCTGACGGTCGCGGCGGCGGGCAACACCGATGTGGTCCGTGCCAAGGTCCGCACGATGGAGATGCTGGGCATCAAGGACGAGATCGAGGACATCCTCATCACGCTCGGCACCCAGTACCACCTGATCCGGCTCCTCAAAGGACGCGGCAAGAACGGCCTCTTCCTCTACCTGGCACTGGACAAGGGCCGGGCGAATCTGGCGATGGCCCGCCATCAGCTGATGAGGATCGAGGCCGACCTGGAGGTCTGACGGGGCCCCCCGCGTCCGGTCTCACCCCGGGCGGTTCCTTTGGAGTCATGGGGACCGCCCGGAGCGAGCGGGGTCGAGGGTGCTCGGGTTTGTTAGGCCTACCCTGCACGGGGAACAGGTCGGACGAACCGGTCGGACGAACCGGTCGAATGAACCGGTCGGCCGAAGGAAGGGAGCACCCGTGGGAAGCGACCGCTCCGTGACCCGTGACACCGCGCCCCGCGCCCCCCATCGCCTTCCCCCGGGGCAGCGCCATGTGCACGGCTGGCCCGTCTCCCACTACGGCCCCGTCCCCCGCTTCCGCCCCGAGCGCTGGAACCTGCGCGTCTTCGGAGCGACCGCCGACGGGAACGAGCGCACCTGGACCCTCGACGAGCTCACCGTCCTCCCGCGCGTCACGGTGGTGGCCGACCTGCACTGCGCGACCGGCACCACCTCGACGGACCACGAGTGGTTCGGGATCGCGGGCACCACGTTCCTGGACCTGGCGCCGCCCGCTCCGGAGGTCACGCATGTCATGGCCTGGGCGGAGTACGGCTACACCGCCAACCTCCGGCTCGGCGACCTCACGGCCCCCGAGACCCTCCTGGCCACCCACCACAACGGTGAACTCCTCACCGCCGAGCACGGCTTCCCGCTGCGCCTCGTCGTCCCGCACCTCTACGGCTACAAGGGCCCGAAGTGGCTGCGCGCCGTCGAGTACCTGACCGAGGACCGGCGCGGCTTCTGGGAGGAGCGCGGCCACCACAACATCGGCGACCCCTGGACGGAGCAGCGCTACGCCCACACGGAGCAGGAGAACCACGGTCAGGGGGCGGACACCCCCTAGGAGCGGGCCGCTTCCACCGCCGTGAACACGCCCAGCGTGACCAGCGCGCCGCCCGCCGTGCCCTTCAGGGCCCGGGACACGCGGGGGCGCCGCAGCCAGGCCATGAGGCGGTCCGCGCCGAAGGCGACGAGCAGCAGCCAGGAAGCGGCGATCACCGCGTCGACCACGCCGAACAGCAGCGTCGTCGCCAGGACCGAATGAGCCTCGGGCAGGAACTGCGGGGCCACCGCCACGAAGAAGATCCCGACCTTCGGGTTGAGGAGGCAGCTCACGAACCCCTGCCGCAGGGCCCGCGCGGCGGGGACCGCAGGTCCGGGCGGGGAGAGCACACCACCGGCCCCACCCACCCCGCCGGCATCCGCCGCACCCGCGCGCAGTGCCCGCAGC
>NZ_WWJY01000879.1 GCF_009865405.1 Streptomyces sp. SID3212
CGCTGGCCGTCGTCGCGGGCGGTGACCCGCGCGGGGCGTGGCAGGCGTGGCGCGACGACGCGCACAAACACCCGAGCCCCAACGCGGGCCCGGTGGAAGCCTCGTTCGCGGGGGCGCTGGGCGTACGACTGGGCGGAACGCTCGCGTACGGCGGCCGGGTCGAACATCGCCCCGTCCTGAACGGCGGCGGCCGGCCCGTGGAGATCGCCGACATCGAACGGGCCGTGCGGTTGTCCCGGCGGGTGAGCGCGTTGGCGCTGGCGGTGTGCGTGGCGGGGCGGTTCGCATACACGGCCGTTTCGGGAGCGGGGGCGGGGGTGGAAGCGGACCCGGCGGCCATTTCGGGAACGGAGGCGGACGCGGGGGCGGAAACCGGGACGGGGGCCGACCGGGGCGTCGGCGTGAGCGCGGGCTCCGGTGCCGACTCGCGCCTCGGCGTAAACGCGGGCTTCCGTGCCGACACTCGCCTCGGCGTAAACGCGGGCTCCGGTACCGGCGCGCACGTCGGCGCGAACGCGCGCCTCGATCCCGGTGCGCCCCTCGGCGTGGACGCCGGGCTCCGTACCGACCCCGGCCCACGCATCGGCGCGGGAGCGGGTCTCCGTACCGAAGTCGCCACCCGTCCAGGCGCGGTGGCCGGACCGGGCCTCCGCGCCCGTACCGGCACCGGCACCGGCTTCCGTACCGACGCCGGGCGGCGCCCGTGAAGCGGGGCGGGCTCGGGGGTGGGGTGCTCGTCGCCGGGACCACCTCCGACGCGGGCAAGAGCGTCGTCACCGCGGGCATCTGCCGGTGGCTCGTGCGGCAAGGGGTCAAGGTCGCGCCCTTCAAGGGGCAGAACATGTCCCTCAACTCGTTCGTCACCCGCGAGGGCGCCGAGATCGGCCGGGCCCAGGCCATGCAGGCGCAGGCCGCCCGCGTCGAGCCGACCGCGCTGATGAACCCCGTACTGCTGAAGCCCGGCGGCGACCGGAGCAGCCAAGTGGTCCTCATGGGGCGCCCGGTGGGCGAGATGAGCGCCCGGGGCTACCACGGGGGCCGCCAGGAGGCGCTGCTGGGCACCGTATTGGAGTGCCTCGCCGAGCTGCGCCGTACGTACGACGCCGTGATCTGCGAGGGCGCCGGCAGCCCCGCCGAGATCAACCTCCGCCGCACCGACATCGTGAACATGGGCATCGCCCGCGCCGCCCGTCTGCCGGTCGTCGTGGTCGGGGACATCGACCGGGGCGGGGTCTTCGCCTCGTTCTTCGGGACGACGGCGCTGCTGAGCGCCGAGGACCAGGCGCTGGTCGCCGGGTACGTCGTCAACAAGTTCCGGGGCGACGTGTCCCTGCTGGAACCGGGGTTGGAGATGCTGCGCGGGCTGACCGGGCGGGCGACCCTCGGCGTGCTGCCGTGGCGCCCCGGCCTCGGCATCGACGAGGAGGACGGCCTGCGGGTGTCGCTGCGCGGGTCGGTACGGGAGTCCGCCGCGTCCGTCCCGTACGGCGAGGACGTCCTGCGCGTCGCGGTGTGCGCCGTACCGCTGATGTCGAACTTCACCGACGTGGACGCGCTGGCGGCGGAGCCGGGCGTGGTCGTGCGGTTCGTGGACCGGGCGGAGGAACTGGCCGACGCGGACCTGGTCGTCGTACCCGGCACCCGCGGCACCGTGGGCGCCCTGGCCTGGCTGCGGGAGCGCGGGCTCGCGGACGCGGTGGCGCGGCGGGCGGCGGAGGGTCGTCCCGTCCTGGGCATCTGCGGCGGCTACCAGGTGCTCGGCGAGGTGATCGACGACGAGGTGGAGTCGCGGGCCGGGATCGTGGCCGGGCTGGGGCTGCTGCCGGTACGGGTGCGGTTCGCGCGCGAGAAGACGCTCGGGCGGCCGGTGGGCGTCGCGCTCGGTGAGCCCGTGGAGGGGTACGAGATCCACCACGGGGTCGCGGAGGTCGGCGGCGGCTCGGCGTTCGTCTCCGACGCGTTCGTCTCCGACGGGGACGGGGCGGCGCTGGACGGGTGCCGGGTGGGTTCTGTCCGGGGGACGCACTGGCACGGGGTGCTGGAGAACGACGCGTTCCGGCGGCGGTTCCTCGTGGAGGTCGCGCGGGAGGCGGGGCGGCGGTTCGTACCGGCGCCGGACACGAGCTTCGGGGCGCTGCGGGAGGAACAGCTCGATCTGCTGGGGGACCTGGTGGAGGAGCACGCGGACACGGACGCGTTGTGGCGGTTGATCGAAGGAGGCGCTCCCGCAGGGTTGCCGTTCATCCCACCGGGCGCGCCGTGACGCCGCGTTCGCCGTCCCCGGCCCCGGCCCCGCCCCCCGCTGCGGCCGGCCCCGTACCGGTCGCCCTCGTGCAACACGTACCGATCGCACTCGAAGGAGCCCTATGAGTACCCCCTTTCCGTTCACCGCCGTGGTGGGAATGGACGATCTGCGGCTCGCGCTGCTCCTGAACGCCGTCAGTCCGGCGGTCGGTGGTGTGCTGGTCCGCGGGGAGAAGGGCACCGCGAAGAGCACCGCCGTACGGGCGCTGTCCGCGTTGATGCCCGAGGTCGGCGTGGTGGCGGGGTGCCGGTTCAGCTGTGATCCCGCCTCGCCGGATCCGCTGTGTCCTGACGGGCCCCACGAGAGCGGACCGGGTACGGCGCGGCCCGCGCGGATGGTGGAGCTGCCCGTGGGGGCCTCGGAGGACCGGCTCGTGGGGGCGCTCGACATCGAGCGGGCCCTGTCGGAGGGTGTGAAGGCCTTCGAGCCGGGGCTTCTCGCCGACGCCCACCGTGGGGTGCTGTACGTCGACGAGGTCAATCTGCTCCACGACCACCTGGTCGACCTCCTGCTGGACGCCGCCGCCATGGGTGCCTCGTACGTCGAGCGTGAAGGGGTCTCCGTACGGCATGCCGCGCGGTTCCTGCTCGTCGGGACGATGAACCCCGAAGAGGGCGAGCTGCGGCCGCAGTTGCTCGACCGGTTCGGGCTGACCGTGGAGGTCGCCGCGTCCCGGGAGCCCGAGACGCGGGTGGAGGTCGTACGGCGGCGGCTCGCCTACGACGACGATCCGGCGGGATTCGCGGGGCGTTGGGCCGACGAGGAGCGCGCGCTGCGGGAGCGGATCGTCACCGCGCGGGCGCTGCTGCCGGAGGTACGGCTGGGGGACGCGGCCCTGTTGCAGATCGCCGCCACCTGCGCCGCCTTCGAGGTGGACGGCATGCGCGCCGACATCGTGATGGCGCGGACCGCCACGGCGCTGGCCGCGTGGGCCGGTCGTACGGACGTGCTCGCCGAGGACGTCCGGCAGGCCGCGCTGCTCGCGCTGCCGCACCGGCGGCGGCGCAATCCGTTCGACGCGCCGGGGCTTGACGAGGACAAGCTCGACGACACGTTGGAGGAGTTCAAGGGCGAGGACGACGATCACGATCCCGAGCCCGACGGGCCCGGCGGTGGGCCGGCGCCCGAGGGTGGGCCCGACGCGCCGGAGGACTCGGGGTCCGGGGAGGGC
>NZ_WWJY01000880.1 GCF_009865405.1 Streptomyces sp. SID3212
CACAACCAAGCCCGTCCGGCGATTGAGGACAAAGACCCTGACACGCCACCCCGCCTACAGTGGACCGGTGATCGACTACCTCGCCCACACCCCCACCCCCGGCACCCTCAAAGCCCTCGCACGAGCCAACGGCCACCACGGCCCCCTCCACGTACACCCGTACAACGAGCACACCCTCATCCTCCGCCAGAACAAGTCCACGCACTTCGAAGCACCGTTCCTGTACCTCCTGTTCGGCAACAAGCGCGCCCTCCTGCTCGACACCGGCGCCACCGCCGACCCCGCCCGCTTCCCGCTGCGCGCGACCGTCGACCGGGTGATGGAGGAATGGCTGGCCCGGCACCCCCGTGAGACGTACGGACTGCTCGTCGCGCACACCCACGGCCACGGCGACCACATCGCCGCCGACGGGCAGTTCGAGGGGCGCCCGCACACCACCGTCGTGGGGCCGGGGCTCGCCGCCGTCGTCGAGGCGTTCGGGCTGGACGCGTGGCCCGAGGGGGCCGGGACGGTCGATCTCGGCGGGCGGATCGTGGATGTCGTCCCCGGCCCCGGCCACCAGGACGCCGCCGTCGTCTTCCACGACCGCTACACCGGGCTGCTGCTGACCGGCGACTCGCTCTACCCCGGACGGCTGTACGTGAGCGACGCGGACGCGTACAGCCGTACCGTCGACCGGCTGCTCGACTTCTGCGCCACCCGGAACGTCACCCACGTCCTCGGGTGCCACATCGAGATGACGACCACACCGGACGTGGACTATCCGCGCGGCACGGTCCACCAGCCGGACGAGGCGCCGCTCGCGCTGACGGTCACTCATCTGCGCACCCTGCGCAGGGCGTTGGACGAGACCGCCGGCCGGCCGGGGTCGTATCCGTACGGCGACTTCGTCCTCGTCCACGAGCCCGCTACGGGGTCGGCGTGAGCACGATCTTCCCGAACTGGCTCCCCGCCTCCAGCTTCTCGAAGCCCTCCCGCGCCCGCTCCAGCGGCAGCACCTCGTCGATCACCGGCCGTACCCCCGTCAGCGCGCAGAACGAGAGCAGGTCCTCCAACTCGTCCTTGGACCCCATCGTCGAACCGACGACCTTGAGCTCCAGGAAGAAGATCCGGGTCAGTTCGGCGCGGGCCGGCGCGTCGCCGCTCGTCGCGCCCGAGATCACCAACGTGCCGCCCCTGCGCAGGCACTTGACGGAGTGCGACCAGGTCGCCGCCCCGACCGTCTCGATGACGGCGTCCACCCGCCGGGGCAGCCGCGCGCCCGGCTCGAAGACCTCCGCCGCGCCCAGTTCGAGCGCCCGCGCCCGCTTCGCCTCGTCGCGGCTGGTGGCGTAGACGCGGAGCCCGGCGGCACTGCCGAGGGCGATCGCGGCCGTGGCGACCCCTCCCCCCGCGCCCTGGACGAGGACCGAATCCCCGGGCCGTACACCGGCGTTGGTGAAGAGCATGCGGTACGCGGTGAGCCACGCGGTCGGCAGGCAGGCGGCCTGCTCGAAGGTCAGCTCGGGCGGCTTGGGCAGGACGTTCCAGGTGGGTACGGTGACCTGCTCGGCGAAGGTCCCCTGGTAGCGCTCGGTCAGGATCGAGGGCGTCTCGCCCGGCCCGACGCCGTGGCCGGTCGCCCCGATCACCGAGTGGACGACCACCTCGTTGCCGTCCTCGTCGACACCGGCCGCGTCGCACCCGAGGATCATCGGCAGCCGGTCGGCGGGCAGGCCCACCCCGCGCAGCGACCAGAGGTCGTGGTGGTTGAGGGAGGCGGCCCGTACGGTCACGGTGGTCCAGCCGGGCCGCGCCCCGGGCGCCGGGCGTTCCCCCAGCTCCAGGCCGTTCAGCGGGTGGTCACGGTCGATGCGGGCTGCGTAGGCGGCGAACATGGCCCTGACGATAGGGCGGCGGCCGGGCGCGGCGGAACCGGAACGACGTGTGACACGGGCCGCGTCACGGACAGGGGCGCCGGGGGCCGCGTCGCGTGACGCGAGGTGACGGTGGCCGCGTCACGGATGCGAGGTGACGGTGG
>NZ_WWJY01000088.1 GCF_009865405.1 Streptomyces sp. SID3212
GCCCATCCTCGCGCCTGCCCCTGTGGGGCGGACGTCGGCGGGGCCGTCGCGGAACGCCTCCGACGCGTCGGACCGTACGACCGCCGTGCGGTCCACGGACACCACAGCCACCGCGCCGGGCGAGGCCGGCACGACCCGGCCCGGCAGGTCCGCGCGGATGTCGGTGGTGCCGTTGCGACGACTCCAGTTGGTTGCTCCGGACGGTCCCCACGCACAGGCTGCGGGGCCGGTACCGCTCGTACCCCTGCGGCGCGTGCGCCCCGCAGAGGCGGCGGCGTCCGCCGACCGCCTCGGCGCCGGTGTGCCGGATGCACCGGCCGGGCGACCTCGCCCTGCCGCGTCGGGCGGCGTTCCGGTCCTGGCAGTGCCGGCTTCCGCCGACCAGCCTTTGGACGTCGTGGCCCAGCGATCTCACGCCGTGGCGCCGACTTCCGCCCTTTCGGGTGGCGTCCCCGTTCCGGGGACCGAGGCGGTGCCAGCTCCCGTCGACCCGGTGTCCGACGGCCCCTCTGACGCGTCGAAATCCGCCGCCACGGGATGTGGATGTGCCCACCCGGCCGGTACGTCCGACACCCCACCGGCAGAAGCCGAACCGGCCCCGGTCCCCGGGACAACCACGGCCCCCGACGCGGGGGAATCCGGGACCCCCACGTGGGGCCGTCCGGCCGGTGCACCGGTGGCCCAACGGGCGGAAGCCGATTCGGCCTCGGCCTCGGCCTCCGGAATCGCAACGTCGCCCGACACGGCCCGCTCCGAGGCCACAGGGCGCGAGTACCGGACGCGTGCGTCCGACCCCCGACCGGCAGGAGCCGATACCACCGCCTCCGCCCCCGGAATCACCGGGCGAGGCTGCGGGCCGGCGGTGTCCGTCGCCCCTGTCCGTGAAGCGCCGGACGCGTCCGGCCCGCCGGCCCGGCCCACGGAGGTGGATTCCCGTCTC
>NZ_WWJY01000881.1 GCF_009865405.1 Streptomyces sp. SID3212
CCCGCCCCTCCGCTCCGCGCCGCCTCCCCGCCGACCACGCCCCCGGCGGCGCCCGCACCGTCCCCGGCCCCGGCCCCCGCCCCCGTCCGGCTCAGCAAGGTGACCCTGACGAAGGAGGCCCCCTCCGTCTCGCTCACCAAACAGGGCGGCACGTCGGGCACCATGCGCGTCAACCTCAACTGGCAGGTCCGTAAACAGTTCAAGGGCTGGGGAGCCAAACTCGGCCGCGCCGTCGCCGCCCACAGCGATCTCGATCTCGACCTGTGCGCACTCTACGAACTGACCGACGGACGCAAAGGCGTCGTCCAGGCACTCGGCAATGCCTTCGGCTCCCTCTCCCGGCCGCCGTACATCCATCTCGACGGCGACGACCGTACGGGCGCGCTCTCCAGCGGCGAGAACCTCACGATCAACCTCGACCACAAGGATCAGCTGCGCCGCGTCGTCATCTTCGTGACCATCTACGAAGGCGCCCGCAGTTTCGCCGATCTCGACGCGACCGTGACGCTCCAGCCGCAGCACGGCGCACCCGTCGACTTCTCGCTCGGTGAATGCACCGTGCCCTCGACCGTCTGCGCGCTGGCACTGATCACCAATACCGGATCGGACCTCGTCGTCCAGCGCGAGGCGCGCTTTCTCGTACCGGATCGCGGAGTCAGCCCGCAGCGCACCATCGATTACGCCTATGGCTGGGGCATGAACTGGACACCCGGCAGGAAGTGACCTACGCCCGCCCGGCCGGCTACTGCGGCCGGGGCTCGCCCTCGGGACGGGCGTACGTACGCCCCTTCCAGGCCGCGCCCCGGCCCCGGTAGTGCCGGACGGCCGAGTCGACGGTCATCAACAGGTACAGGAACGCGGTGAAAGGGAGCAGCGGAGCCAGCCACGACGACTGCCGGTAGTACCGCAGCATGGGGAGGTACGTCCCCGCCATCACCGCCCAGGCCGCGAACCCGAGCCACCCCGCCGCCGTGTCCCCGCCGAACAGCCCGGCGCCCAGCGCGACGGGCGGCGCCAGGTAGATCACCGCCAGGCCGGCCACCGTACCGAGGAGCACCAGCGGATTGTGCCGCAGCTGCGCGTACGCGCTGCGCGCCACCATCTGCCAGAGATCGGCCAGCCGGGGATACGGACGGATGCTGTCGACGCGCTCCGCGAGCCCCAGCCAGATCCGGCCGCCGCTGCCCTGGACCGCCTTCGCGAGCGACACGTCGTCGATGACCGCCTGGCGGATCGACTCCGGCACCCGCGCGCGGACGGCCGCCTCGGTACGGAGGAGGACACACCCGCCCGCCGCGGCGGCCGTCCTGGCGCCGGGACGGTTGATCCGGCGGAACGGGTACAACTGCGCGAAGAAGTAGACGAAGGCCGGGACGACGAGCTTCTCCCACCCGCTCGCCACCCTCAGCCGGGCCATCTGGGAGACCAGGTCCAGCCGGTGGCCCAGGGCGGCGGCGACCAGTTCCCGCAGGCTGTCCGGCTCGTGGGCGATGTCCGCGTCCGTCAGCAGCAGGTAATCGGGGTCCTTCGGACCGCCGCGGGCCAGCGCGATGCCGTGCCGCAGCGCCCAGAGCTTGCCGGTCCAGCCGGGCTCCGGTTCACCCGGCGAGGACACGGTCAGCGGCAGTCCGCCGTACCGGGCGGCGAGGTCACGGGCCAGCTCGCCGGTGCCGTCCGTGCTCCCGTCGTCGACCAGGTAGATCTCGGCGGCGCCCGGATAGACCTGCGCCAGCAGCGACGGCAGGCTCTCCGGCAGCATGTCCGCCTCGTCCCTGGCGGGCACGACGACCGCGACGGACGGCCAGAGGCCCACGTCCCCTCCGGCCGGGGCCGCCGTGCCCGCCGTACCGGGTGGGCTCTGCGGCGTGGACGGACCGGGCGGCGTGGACGGACCGGGCGGCGCGGACGCGCCGGGCAGTACGGAAGGGCCGGGCGACGCGGGCGTGGGCAGCCGCTGGTCCGTCCGCCAGAAGAAACCCTGACCCAGCGACAGCCAGCCCCACGCGGCCAGCGAACTCAACGCGATCCAGGCAATGGCGCTCATCCGCCGCAGTCTGCACCACAACTCCGGTGCCGCGAACGCGGTCGACTATGGTGACCGGGTGAAGATCGCGCTCATGGATTCCGGTATCGGCCTGCTCGCCGCCGCGGCCGCGGTACGCCGGCTGCGGCCCGACGCCGATCTGGTCGTGTCCCTGGACCCCGACGGCATGCCCTGGGGCCCCCGCGCTCCGCACGACGTGACCGAACGGGCGCTCGCCGTCGCACGGGCCGCCGCCGCCCACCGGCCCGACGCCCTGATCGTCGCCTGCAACACCGCCTCCGTGCACTCCCTGCCCGCGCTGCGCGCCGCCCTGGAGCCGGACCTGCCTGTCATCGGCACCGTCCCGGCGATCAAGCCCGCGGCGGTCGGCGGCGGCCCCTTCGCCATCTGGGCCACCCCGGCGACCACCGGCAGCCCCTACCAGCGCGGACTGATCCGGGACTTCGCCGACTCCGCCGAGGTCACCGAGGTCCCCTGCCCCGGACTCGCGCAGGCCGTCGAGTCGGCCGACGAGGACGCGATCGACCGCGCGGTGGCCGCCGCCGCCGCGCTCACCCCCCGTGGGGTAAGGGCCGTCGTCCTCGGCTGCACCCATTACGAACTCGTCGCCGAACGCATCCGTACGGCCGTCCAGCAGCCGGACCTGCCCCCGCTCGTCCTGCACGGCTCGGCCGACGCGGTCGCCGCCCAGGCGCTGCGCCGCCTCGGAGACGTACCCGCCACGGGAGCCCCGGCGGCCCCCTTCGACCCCCGGCTCACCGTGCTCCTCAGCGGTCGCGAAGGCGATCTTCCCGTGCGCGCGCTCGGCTACGCGGAGGGGCGGCTGCTCGCCGCCGTCACCCAACCGGGCTGACCACGTGTCCGCCGTCACGGATCCGCCGGAGGACTTCCGTCCGCGCGGAACGTGGGTACGCTGCTTGGCATGACGGAGCACCCCCGGCAGGAGGGCGACACCGTGGAACCCCTGCCCGAGATCTGGACCGGCCGTGCCACCAACCGTGCGCAATGGCTGCTCGCCGCGGTGGGACTCGCCTGTATCGCGCTCGGCGTCGTGCTGGCCGTCCAGTCGAGCTGGACCTCCGGCTTCGCCGCCCTCCTGATGTCCGTCATCGGCTGTGTCGCCGCCGGGCTGCTCATCCTCTTCGGCACCCTGGCCTTCGTCCATGTGGCGGTCCGGGTCGACGGCGACTGCCTGGAGGTCCGCTGCGGCCACATGGGGCTGCCGCGCCGCCGGATCCTCCTCGCCCACGTCGTGGACGCCGACTTCGCCCCCAAGGTCAACCCGCGCCAGTGGGGCGGCTGGGGCTACCGATGGCGTCCCGAGATGGGCACGGGCGTGGTCGTGCGCAGAGGCGAGGGGCTTGTCCTGCGCCTGGGCGACGGCCGGACCTTCACCGTGACGGTGGACGACGCGGAAGCCGCTGTGCGGGTCATCCGGGACCGTCTGGTCCTCGGCCGGCCCGGCAGCGCCGCGGCCGGCACCTGAGCAGCGGGCCACGACCCGATCGGCCCGCCCGGCACCGTCCGATCAGCACAGCGCCACCTGGTCAGCACAGCGCCACCTGGTCAGCCCCCCGCCACCTGGTCAGCACAGCACCACCTGATCGGCCCGGCACACCTGATCAGCCCGGCGCCCGGTCCAGCGTCGGCAGCGCCTGCGGTACGAGCCGCCCGGCCGGCCGGGCCGTCGCCAGCCC
>NZ_WWJY01000882.1 GCF_009865405.1 Streptomyces sp. SID3212
GAGGCGGCGGAGCTGACGGCGCGGGGCGGGCTGGGCGACTTCGGCTGGCTGGCCCAGCCGGTGGGCGTCGACGGCGGTCAGGGCGGCGGCGCCCTCCCCACCGTGGCGGCTCCGGGCCTCTGACACGACGGGCCTCTGACACGACCTCCGGAAGTCCGGCCCGCGGCCTCTGAGAGACTGTCGTCCATGACGGAGACCACGCGGACGACGGTCGGCATCGGCGGCGCGGCGGAGAGCACCGACATGGTGCTCAACATCGGCCCCCAGCACCCTTCGACGCACGGTGTGCTCCGGCTGCGCCTGGTGCTTGACGGCGAGGTGATCCGCGAAGCGGAACCGGTCATCGGATACATGCACCGGGGCGCCGAGAAGCTGTTCGAGGCGCGCGACTACCGGCAGATCGTGATGCTCGCCAACCGCCACGATTGGCTGTCGGCGTTCTCCAACGAACTGGGCGTCGTGATGGCCGTCGAGCGGATGCTCGGCATGGAGGTCCCCGAGCGCGCCGTGTGGACCAGGACGCTGCTGGCCGAGCTGAACCGGGTGCTCAACCACCTGATGTTCCTCGGTTCGTACCCCTTGGAGCTGGGCGGGATCACCCCGGTGTTCCACGCGTTCCGGGAGCGGGAGGTCATACAGGCCGTGATGGAGGAGGTCTCCGGCGGCCGGATGCACTACATGTTCAACCGGGTCGGCGGCCTCAAGGAGGATCTCCCGGCCGGCTGGCAGGGCCGGGCCCGCCAGGCGATCGCCGAGGTCCGCTCCCGGATGGACGTCTACGACGGGCTGGTCCTCGGCAACGAGATCTTCCGGGGCCGTACGCGCGGGGTCGGCGTCCTGTCGCGCGAGGCGGTGCACGCCTACGGGGTCTCCGGGCCGATCGCCCGCGCCTCGGGCGTCGACTTCGACCTGCGCAGGGACGAGCCGTACCTGGCGTACGGCGAACTCCAGGACACGCTCAGCGTCGTGACCCGGGAGGCCGGGGACTGCCTGGCGCGGTTCGAGTGCCTGCTGGAGCAGACGCACAACGCGCTGGACCTGGCGGACGCCTGCCTGGACCGGCTCGCGGAGCTGCCTCCCGGGCCGATCAACCAGCGGCTGCCGAAGGTGCTGAAGGCGCCGGAGGGGCAGACGTACGCCTGGACCGAGAACCCGCTCGGCATCAACGGCTACTACCTGGTGTCGAAGGGCGAGAAGACGCCGTACCGCTTGAAGCTGCGCTCGGCGTCGTTCAACAACATCCAGGCGCTGACCGAGCTGCTGCCCGGGACGCAGGTCGCGGACATGGTGGCGATCCTGGGGTCGCTGTTCTTCGTCGTGGGCGACATCGACAAGTAGGCCCGCGCGTCCGGGTACGGTACGGGCGCCCTCACCCGGTGGAGCGGCGCGCGCCCCCCACTTCGAGGCGCTCGGCAGCGTCCTTCCCGGTCACGGCGTCCGCGTCGGCCTCGTCGTCGGGCCGGTCGGGCTCGGTCAGGTCGATGACCGCGCCGACCGCAGGGTCCTCGGACCGCCGCCGCTCGGCCAGCGCCTCCTCGCCCACGACGTCCGCGAGATCCTCGCGCTCGACGGGGGTGTCCCCCGTCAGCGGGGCCGGCGCGGGGTCGTCCCGGTCCGCCGGGTCCACCGCCTCGCCCGTGCCCTTGCCGCCG
>NZ_WWJY01000883.1 GCF_009865405.1 Streptomyces sp. SID3212
CTGACCGCGCAGCGGTTCGTCGCGAACCCGTTCGGGGGCCCGGGTGAGCGGATGTACCGCACCGGCGACCTGGCGAAATGGCGACCGGGCGGGGTCCTGGACTTCCTGGGCCGTACGGACGACCAGGTGAAGGTACGCGGGTTCCGCATCGAACCGGGAGAGGTCGAGGCCGCGCTCCTCGCCCACCCGTCCGTGGCTCAAGCAGCGGTGACGGTACGGGAGGACCACCCCGGGGACAGGCGCTTGGTCGGCCATCTCGTCCCCACCGCCGCTCACCCAGGCGTTGTCGATACGGCCGCCCTGCGCGCCCACCTCGGCGCGATGCTGCCGGAGTACATGGTGCCGTCCGCGCTGGTGGTGATGGACGCACTGCCACTGACGGTGAACGGCAAGCTGGACCGCAGGGCCCTGCCTGCTCCGGATCACCGGCCGACCGACAGGGGGCGGGGGCCGGCCACGGCGCAGGAGGAAGTCCTGTGCACCGTGTTCGCCGAGATCCTGGGACTGCCCGCAGTCGGCGTGAACGACAACTTCTTCGAACTGGGCGGCCATTCCCTGCTCGCGGTGCGGCTGACCAACAGGATGCGCACGGATCTGGGGGTGGAGGTCGCGATGCGGGCGCTGTTCGAGGCGCCGACCGTGGCCGGACTCGCGCAGCGGTTGACCGATTCGGGTGCGGCACGTCCCGCGCTGGTGGCGAGGGCACGGCCCGAGGAGGTGCCGGTCTCGTTCGCCCAGCAACGCTTGTGGTTCCTCGGCGAGTTGGACGGGCCGTCGGCTACCTACAACATTCCGGTGGCTCTGCGGCTGACCGGTGACCTCGACGTCGAGGCATTGCGTGTGGCGCTGGGCGATGTGGTGGGGCGGCACGAAGTGCTGCGGACGGTGTTTGACGCCGATGAGGGCAGGCCGTATCAGCGGATCCTTCCCCCGCCTCCCTCTTTTGATCTGCCGGTGGTCGAGGTGGAGCAGGAGGCTCTGGCCGGGGCGGTGGCCGGGCTGGCGGGTCATGCGTTCGACCTGAGTGCTGAACTTCCCTTGCGGGCATGGCTGCTGCGGGTGGGGCCGGGTGAGTGTGTGCTGGTGATGGTGGTCCATCACATCGCCGGTGACGCCTGGTCGATGGGTCCGCTGGCACGAGACGTGTCCGTGGCGTATGCCGCCCGTGCTGCTGGACGGGCTCCCGACTGGGAGCCGTTGGAGGTGCAGTACGCGGATTACACCCTGTGGCAGCGTGAGTTGCTGGGTGAGGAGACCGACCCCGACAGTCTGCTGAACGAACAACTGGGCCACTGGCGCAAGGCTTTGGACGGGGTCCCCCAAGAGCTGGTGCTGCCGTTCGACCGGCCACGCCCTGCGGTCGCCTCGCACCGCGGCGGCCAGGTGGAGATCCATGTGCCGGCCGAAGTTCACTCCCAGGTGGTCGAGTTGGCCCGTGCCCAGGGCGTGACTGTATTCATGGTGCTCCAGGCCGCTTTGGCGGTACTGCTGTCCCGGATGGGCGCGGGCGACGACATTCCCGTGGGCACCCCGGTCGCCGGTCGCGGCGACGAGGCACTGGACAACCTGGTCGGGTTTTTCGTCAACACCCTCGTCCTACGCACCGACCTGTCCGACGACCCGTCGTTCACCGGCCTCCTGGAACAGGTCCGGGAGAACGGCCTCGCCGCGTTCGCGCACCAGGACGTGCCCTTCGAACGACTGGTGGAAGACCTCGCACCGGCCCGCTCCTTGGCCCGCCACCCCCTCTTCCAGGTCATGCTCACCTTGCAGAACCACACCCAGGTGGCACTGGACCTGCCCGGCCTGCACACCGAACCGCTGCCCACCGGCGAACCGCCGGCCAAATTCGACCTGTTCTTCAGCCTGAGCGAAACCTTCCACGCCCACACCCACACCGACACGGGCAGCGGCAATCGTCCGGCCGGTCTGCACGGCGGTGTCGACTACGCCCTCGACCTCTTCGACCGCGCAACGGTGGAGACCCTGGCCGAACGGTTCCTCCGCGTCCTGGACACCGTCACCAGAGAACCGCACCGGCGGGTCAGCGCTGTGGACGTGTTGTCGGCGCAGGAGCGGCACCGGGTGGTGTCGGAGTGGAACGACACCGTCCAGGACGTGCCCGTGACGACCCTGCCGGAGCTGTTCCAGGCCCGCGTCGCGCAGCACCCTGCCGCGGTCGCCGTGGTCTTCGACGGCGTCGAAGTGACGTACGCGGAGCTCGACACACGTGCGAACCGGCTCGCCCGGCTGCTGATCCGTCGCGGTATCGGTCCCGAGGACATCGTCGGGCTGGCCGTGCCCCGCTCGGTGGACCTGGTCGTCGGTCTGCTGGCGGTGCTGAAGTCGGGCGCCGGGTACCTGCCGATCGATCCGGAGTACCCGGCCGAGCGGATCGCCTTCATGGTGGCCGACGCCGCCCCCTCCCTGACGCTGACCGCCACCGAGGTCGCCGGGCGCGTGGCCACCGGGCCCGCGCTGGTGCTGGACGACCCTGCGGTGGTCGCCGAACTCGGCACACTGCCGGCCGGTGTTCCCGGCGACGAGGAGCGGACCGGTCCGCTGCTGCCGCAGCACCCCGCATACCTGATCTACACCTCCGGCTCGACCGGGCGCCCCAAGGGGGTGGTGATGTCCTGCGGCGCGCTGGTCAACCTGATCTCCTGGCACGCGTCCGCCGTCCCCGCCGAGGCCGGTTCCCGGGTCGCCCAGTTCACCGCGATCAGCTTCGACGTCTCGGCCCAGGAGATCCTCTCCGCCCTCCTGGACGGCAAGACCCTCGTGATACCCGACGAAGAGGTCCGGCGTGACCCCGGAGAGTTCGTGACGTGGCTGAGGGAGCAGAGGGCCACCGAGCTGTACGCCCCGCACCTGATGCTGGACGCGCTGGGTGAGGCGGTGGCGGAGCAGGGCACGGACCTGCCGTCGCTGCGTCATGTGTCCCAGGCGGGAGAGGCCTTGGTGCTGAGCGACCGCGTCCGTGACCTGTGCGGGGCGGCCGGGACGGTCCTGCACAACCACTACGGTCCGTCCGAGACCCACGTGGTCACCGCCCACAGCCTGCCGGCGGACCGGGAGGCGTGGCCCCGGGCTGCCGCGCCGATCGGCCGTCCGGTGTGGAACACCCAGGTCTACGTCCTGGACGCGGCGCTGCGACCGGTACCGGTGGGTGTCGCCGGTGAGTTGTACGTCTCCGGTGCCCAGCTGGCCCGTGGCTACCACGCCCGGCCGGGACTGACCGCCCAGCGGTTCGTCGCCAACCCCTTCACCGCGGGCGGGCGGATGTACCGCACCGGCGACCTCGCACGCTGGAACTCCGAGGGGCAGCTGGAGTATCTGGGCCGTACGGACGACCAGGTGAAGGTACG
>NZ_WWJY01000884.1 GCF_009865405.1 Streptomyces sp. SID3212
AGCCCGTCCGGCGATTGAGGACATCAGTAAGCCGCGCCGAGCAACGGGCACGAGGCCAAACCGAAGCCCGTCCGGCGATTGAGGACGATCAGGAACCCGCACCCGCCGCCGGGCGAACCGCGTGGCACGCGACCCGCGCACCCGCCCCACCCGACAGCACCGGCAACGCACTCGTACGACACGCCCCCGCCACCCCGCCCGCCTCTCCCGACGCCAAGACCTGGCACCGCACATGGAACCGGCACCCCGCAGGGATCCGCGAAGGGTCCGGTGGCTCGCCCGTGAGGACGATCGGGGGGCCGGGGGACTCCGGCAGGACGGACAACAGCGCCCGCGTGTACGGGTGCTGAGGTGACGTCAGGACCTCCTCCACCGGCCCGGTCTCCACCACCCGGCCCAGGTACATCACCGCCACCCGGTCCGCGATGTTCCACGCCAGCCCCAGGTCGTGCGTCACGACCAACGCGGAGAGGCCCAGTTCGTCCCGCAGCGACAGCAGCAGCGCCAGGATCTCGCCCCGCACGGACGCGTCCAGGGACGCCACGGGCTCGTCCGCGACGAGGAGTTCGGGTTCGAGGACGAGCGCGCCCGCGATGACGACGCGCTGCCGCTGGCCCCCGGACAGCTCGTGCGGGTAGCGGAGGAAGAAGCGTTCGGGAGGTCGCAGCCCCGCCCGGGACAGTGCCGAGGCGACCGCCTCGCGTTCGTCGCCCGCGTGCCCGTGGATCCGCAGGCCCTCCGCCACCGCGTCGTACACGGTGTGGCGCGGGTTGAGGGACCCGCTGGGGTCCTGGAGGACCAGTTGGACCCGCTTCCGGTACGCCTTGAGCGCGCGCGACGTGTGCGTGAGGGTCTCGCCCGTGAAGGTGACGCTCCCGGACGTGGGCGGCACCAGGCCCAGCAGCGTGCGCGCCAGCGTCGTCTTGCCGCAGCCGGACTCGCCGACCAGGGCCACGATCTCCCCGGGGGCGATGTCGAGGTCGACCCCGTCGACCGCGCGTGCGGGCGCCCCGCCGCGCCGCCCGGGGAAGGTGACGTGCAGGCCGGTGGCCGAGAGAAGAGGGACCGTGGTCGTCGGGGCCTTGGTCGTCGTCATGGGTGGCTCCTCAGGAGGCCGTGGGACCGCCTCATGCCGGGTCGGGGGAAGTGTCGGCGGAGACGTCGGAGGAGGGGTCGGCGGAGGCATCCGCAGCGACGTCGGCGGGGGCATCCGGGGAGTCCGACGCGGCGGAGTCCGCAACGGCGGCGCCCCCGGACGCCCGCCCCGGAGACACGTGCACACACGCCGCCCGCCGCCCAGGCCCCGCCTCCCGCAGGACAGGATCGTCGTCCGCGCACGACTCCAGGGCGACCGCGCAGCGGGGATGGAACGTACAACCGCCCGGCAGCGCCGAGGGATCCGGCGG
>NZ_WWJY01000885.1 GCF_009865405.1 Streptomyces sp. SID3212
GGCGCCGGTGGCGGGGGCAGCCCCACGGAGCCGAGAGCCGTCACGGCCGGTCCGCCCTCCGCCGTACCGCCGGGGCCGGTGCTGATGCCCGTCGTGCCTCCGGGGTCCGTGCCGGTGTCTGCCGTGCCTCCGGGGCCTGTGCCGGTGCCTGCCGCACTTCCGGGGCCTGTGCTCGTGCCCGCCGTGCCCGCCGTGCCTCCGGGGCCGGTGCTGGTGCCTGCCGTGCCTCCGGGGTCCGTGCCGGTGTCTGCCGTACCGCCGGCGCCTGTGCCGGTGCCTGCCGCACTTCTGGGGCCCGTGCCCGTGTCCCCCGTACCACCGAGGCCGGTGCCTGTGCCTGCCGTACCGCCGACGCCCGTGCCCGCCGTATCAGTGGCGGCCGCGGTGCCTTCGGCGGAGGCGGGGCCGGTCCAGGTCGTGGCCGACAACTCGTGCACCGACGACTCCCGTACCGACCACATCGTTTCCCGCGACAGCCTCTCCGGTGCGGGCGCGCGATCGTGGGTGCTCCGGTGACTTCGTGCCCAGGCGCGCAGCTCGTCGCCCAGCGTCTCGTCGTCCACGTACGAGATCAGGTGTACGGCCAGGTCCGCCAGGGGCAGCCAGTCGGGCCGCGGGGTCGTCTCCGTCAGGAGGTACCAGACCGCCGCCCACAGGGTGTCCGGCTCCACCACCGGCAGGACGAACTCCCGCGTACCGGACACCTTCTGTAAGAGCGCCCCCGGCGTGCCGGGTGTCACGCGGGCCCGCTCGATCAGCTCACGCAGGCGCCGCGTGTCCTCCCGCCGATAGCCGGGCGTCGGGACCCGGTCGGCCAACGGCGCCCAGTGACGGGCGAGCACCCGCGCGGGGATCATCCGGCAGTTGCGGGTGACCGCGTCCTGCGAGACGACCATCCCGGCCACCTGACCGCTCGTCTCCACCATCACGGCGGCCCCGCTGAACCCCCGGTCGGCCTGCTGTCCGTAGCCCCGCCAGTACTCCAGCTGTGCCCATTCGTCGCGGATCAACAGGTGCGAGGTGGCGCGCAGTTCGGTCTGCACGCCTTCTTCCTCGTAGCCCTGGGAGAAGCCGTACGCGATCAGCTTCGGCGGCGGCGTGGCGTACGGGTCGTCCAGCGGGGCGAAGACGGCCGGGGCGATGCCCACCGGCCGGTCGAGCCGCAGCACCGCGAGATCGCCCGGGTCCGTGTCACCGCCCGCCCACACCCCGCGCGCGACCACCTCGGCCGCCACCGGGCCGAGCTCCCGCGCACCGGGGAAGACGACCTCCGCGCGCGGCCACCGGCCCACCACATGGGCACAGGTCAGGACCGTGTCGTCGGTGACGAGGAAGCCGGCCCCCTCCACCGCGCCTTCGACGTCGATCCGCGCGTGCCAGGCGGGAGAGGCCCTCACGACCCGGTGGGCCCGGCCGGCCCGGGCGCGATCGGTCCGTCAACGGTCGGCTCGGCAACGGTCTGTCCGGCAATGGCAGGTCCGGCAATGGCAGGTCCGGA
>NZ_WWJY01000886.1 GCF_009865405.1 Streptomyces sp. SID3212
ATGCAGAGCGCGTCCACCTCGGCCGCGGGGTCGCCCGCCTCGCGCGCCCGGTCCAGTTCGCGCCGGCTCAGCCGCTCGACGACGGCGGTGTCACCCCGCCGGAACGCGTCGCGCGCCTCCTCGTAGAACGTCATGCCCTCCACGCTACTGCGGTCGCGCGGGTACGGAAGTGGCCCGCGCGACCGCAGGGGGGTACGCCCGTCCGTCAGGTCGCGAGCCCCGCCAGCTCCGACCCGGCCAGCAGGAACGCGCCCACCCCGAAGTCGGCGGTGCTCCCGTACGTCACCGGCTGGCTCGACTCCGGCCGGTCGCCGACCTTCTGCACGTAGCCGAGGAAACCGTCCGGGTGCACCGCGGTGGCGACCAGTCCGTTCCAGGCGCGCGCGGCGACCGGCAGGTAGGAGGCGCGGGCGACCAGCCCGGTGGCGACGGCGTACGCGGTGCCGTACACGAAGAAGGACGTGCCGCTGGTCTCGGGTCCCGGCAGGTGCGCGGGGTCGGCGAGGTTGACGTTCCAGAAGCCGTCCGTGCGCTGCACCTGGGCCACCGCCGTCACCAACTGCGTGAGGGCGGTGCGGTATTCGGCGACGTGGCGTTCGGAGGACGGCAGGGCCTTGAGCGTCTTGACGTGGCCGCCGGCCACCCAGCCGTTGCCGCGTGACCACACCACCGGCTTGCCGCCCGGTGAGACGATCTTCCCGGGCAGGAACCGGTCGTCGCGGTACCAGAGGCCGGTGGCCGCGTCGTACAGACCGGGGCCTCCCCGGACGCGCTTGGTGTGGTGGTAGAGGCCGTAGAGCTTCTCCCAGTACTGGGTGTCGCCGCGCAGCTTGCCCAGGCGGGCGAACGGCGGCATGGCCATGTGCAGGGCGTCGTCCCACCACCAGTCGTCGTTCTTGGCGGGCTGGTCGGTGTACACCATGCGGCGCAGGGACGCCTCGATGGCCGTGAGCTTCTGCGCCGAGGGCTCGATCTCGTACAGGTCGAGGTAGGCCTGTCCCGCGTTGTGGTTGTCGGCGTGGCGGGTGGTGACGCCGCCGTTCAGACCGTAGGCGTGTTTCTCCGCCCAGCGCCGCGCGTAGGTGAGGTAGCGGGCCTCGCCGGTCAGCCGGTGCACGGCGAGCAGACCACTGAAGAAGGTGGCGTTGGCCCAGCCGTTGTCACCTGAGTCGCCGTGCGCGCCGATCCACTGGTCGGCGACCCGGCGCAGCACGCCGATGATCGCTGCCCTGGACGGCAGTTGGGAAGAGGGCGCGGCGGGTGCGGGGGC
>NZ_WWJY01000887.1 GCF_009865405.1 Streptomyces sp. SID3212
CGGTGACGGCCTCTGCGGGGCGGCGGGGCGCCGCCCCGCGAGGCGGCCGCCCGACCGGCGCTCAGCCCTGGGCCGTGGGCCTGATGACCATTTCGCTGACGTCGACGTCGGCGGGCCGGCCGACGGCATAGGCGATCGCGTCGCCGACGGCCGAGGCGGGGATCGCGATCTCCATCATCCCCTCGACCGCTCCCCGTACGGCGGTGTCGGTGATGCCGTCAGTCAGTTCGCTGGTGACCAGGCCGGGCGTGATCACCGTGACGCGAACGTCCCGGCTCTCCTGCCGCAGCCCCTCCGAGACCGCGCGGACCGCGAACTTGGTGGCGCTGTAGACGGCCGCGGTGGGGTCGACGCGGTGACCGGAGACCGAGGCGACGTTCACGATGTGCCCCGACCCCTGCTCCCGCATGAGGGGCAGCACGGCGGCGATGCCGTACAGCACCCCGCGCAGATTCACGTCGATCATGCGGTCCCACTCGTCGACCTTCAGGGCCTCCAGCATCGACAGCGGCATGATCCCCGCGTTGTTGACGAGGACGTCGACGCGTCCGTACCGGTCGCGTGCCGCCCGTACGAAAGCACCCATGCTGTCGCGGTCGGTCACGTCCAGTGCGTGGTGGCCCGCGACTCCCCCGGCGGCCTCGATGTCCTCGGTGACGGCGGCGACGAGCCCGGTCCGCCGGGCGCCGAGGAACACCTGGTGACCGGCCGCGGCCAGCCGCCGGGCGGTGGCCTCGCCGATTCCGCTGCTCGCTCCGGTGATCAGGACGACCTTGCTGGCGGGGGTGGTGGACGCGACAGTCATGAGAACCCGTTCGGTGAGAGTGGGGCCTGGAGGCGGGAGAAGTACGGCGGTGAACCGCCGGCACTCACCAGCCTGCGCCGGACCGGGCCGGAGAGGCAGGGCGGGACTTCCTGGGTGTGCCACTCCCTGGCTGGACGGCGGGACCGGGCGGCGCAGCTCCGCGGCCGGGCCCGGGCTTCCGCCTCCCGGAGCCGGGCTGCGTGCCCCGGGCGGCGGAAGCCCGCCGTCGTAGGATTTGTGAATGAGCGGCTACGAGCTGGGCGAGTTCCTGCGGGCACGACGAGCCCGGCTGACCCCGGAGGACGTGGGCATGGCCCGCTCCGGGTCCCGCCGCGTCGCCGGGCTGCGCCGCGAGGAGGTCGCCGTCCTGGCGGGCGTCAGCGCCGACTACTACGCGCGCCTGGAGCAGGGCCGGGAGAGGAGCCCGTCCGGCCCTGTGATCGACGCCC
>NZ_WWJY01000888.1 GCF_009865405.1 Streptomyces sp. SID3212
CGACGACGGCCCGTGAGCGCGGGGCCGGAGGCGGGGGCCGGTCCCGGCCGGGGGGCCGCCGACGGGGAGGAGGCCGGTGAGCGGCTCTGGTCGGGGCCCCGGTCGTTCCTGCTGGGTGCCTCGTTCCTGATCACGCTGGGCAGCTTCGCCGTCCTGCCGTACATGTCGGTGGTGCTGCACCAGCGGCTGGGGCTCGGCCTCGGCACGGTCGGTGTGGTGCTGGCCGTCGCCTCGCTGGTGCAGTTCTCCGGCGGGGTGGTGGGTGCGGCGCTGGCCCGGCGCATCGGGCTGCGGGCGACGATGCTGGTGGCGCTGGCGGTCCGTACGGCGGGGTTCGCCGCGTTCGTACCGGGGCTCGGCAGTCCGGTGGCGTCGGTGGGCGCGCTGTTCTTGGTGTCCTGCGGCGCGGCGCTGTATCTCCCGGCGAACAAGGCGTATCTGGTGGAGGGGGCGCCGGAGCGGGCCCGGCCGCGGCTGCTGTCGGCGAGCGGTTCCGCGTTCAACGCGGGGATCGCGCTGGGGCCTCCGCTGGCCGCGCCCTTTGTACTGACCTCGCCGGCCGCGCTGTTCACCGTGGTCAGTGTGCTGTTCGCCGCCGTGGGGGTGGGGCATCTCCTGCTCCCGTCCGTGGGCTCGCCCGGGGCCGCTCCGGACAAGGGCGCTCCCGGCGTGACGTCGGGTGCCAGGGGCGGGGTCCTGCCCTTCCTCGTCACCGTGGTGAGCGTGTACGTCTTCATGTTCTTCCAGCACTACCTGGCGCTGTACGCGGTCCCCCGCACCTCGGCCGCCTTCTACGGCGTCGTGCTGATGGCGTACGCGGGCCTCCTCGTCGTCGCGCAGCCGCCGCTGTCCCGGTGGATCGCCGGGCTCACCTACCCGGGCGCGATGCGCGTGGGGTTCGGCGCGATGGCGGCCGGGACGGCCGTCATCGGCACCGGCGGGTACGCGGGCATCGGGGCGGGGGCCGCGCTGATCTGCCTGGGTGAGCTGGTCCTCTTCCTCAAGAACGACCTGGAGGCCCTGGCCCGGTCGTCGGCGCCCCCGGCCACGGTCTTCGGCCGGCAGCGGCTGGCAGCGGGCATCGGGGCGTTCGCCAGCGGGGTGGTCGGCGGGCAGCTG
>NZ_WWJY01000889.1 GCF_009865405.1 Streptomyces sp. SID3212
TGACCGGCGGTCCCGTGCCCCAGCGGGTGCGGGCCCTGCTCGCGCCGCCGCCCCGGCTGCGTCACCACCTGGTGGTGGCCCACGCGGTGCTGATGCTGGCCTGCTGCGTCAGCCTGGCACTGTCCGCGCAGGGCATGGACCACCTCTTCGACCTGGCGTCGCCCGCGCACGCGGCCCTGTCGACGGCAGGACGCTGATCTGCGGCAGGACGCTGATCCGCGGCGGGTCGCTGATCCACGGCAGGACGCCGATCCGCGGGCGGTGACGCCGGGAGCCGGCTCACCAGGAGCCGGCTCACCAGGCTCATAAGGTGAGCGCGTGACTTCGAGCGCGGCTTCCCTCGTACCGGTCAACCTCACCCTCGGCATCCTGCTCGCCGTCCTGCTCCTGGTGGCGGCGGGTGTCGCGGCCGTCGTCCACCTCACTCCCGAGGCGGGCCGGAGCCGGTCGCGGGAGATCCTGGTCGCCGGGGTGCGCGCCGCGGTCCAGCTGGCCGCGGTCTCGTTCGTGATCGTCTGGGTGGTGAAGTCGCTCCCGGCGCTGCTGGCGTTCCTGGCCGTCATGTTCGCGGTGGCCGTACGGACCGCGGGCCGGCGCCTCACGACCAATCACACGTGGTGGCTGACGGCCGTGCCGCTCGCCGTCGGGGTGGTGCCCGTGGTCGCGGCTCTCCTGCTGACGGGCCTCGTACCGCTCAAGGGCATCGCGCTCATCCCGATCACGGGCATCCTCATCGGGGGCGCGCTCACCGTGACCGTGCTCGCCGGACGCCGGTCGCTGGACGAGCTGGCCCTGCGCCACGGTGAGGTGGAGGCGGCGATGGCGCTGGGCCTGCCGGACCGGGACGCCCGGCTGGAGGTGGTACGACCGGCGGCCTCGGACGCCCTGCTGCCGGGCCTCGACCAGACCCGTACGGTCGGTCTGGTCACGCTCCCCGGCGCGTTTGTCGGCGTCCTCCTGGGAGGTGCGAGCCCGCTGGTCGCCGGGGCGGTCCAGCTGTTCGTCCTGATCGCGCTGATGGCCGTGCAGTCCCTCGC
>NZ_WWJY01000890.1 GCF_009865405.1 Streptomyces sp. SID3212
CGCGGCCAACCCCGGCTGCCGCCGCCGCGCGCTGCTGGACGGCGCCGGGGTCGACAAGGCGGCGCTCGCGACGGCGCTGGGTTCCCCCGCCCCGTTCGGCCAGTCCCAGTTCGCGTTCATGCGGGGGAACGCGTTCGAGGCCAAGGTCAAGGCCGACGGCGGTACGGAACTGACGCGCCTGGTCGCCGAGCGGCTGGGCGCCACGCCCCCCGCGCCCGGCGAGGTGCTCGTACCGGATCTGTCGGCGGCGGGCCCCGAGGGGCGCACGGCCAGGACGGCCCTCGCGCTGCGCGAGGCGACGGAGGCCGGGGTCTGGGCGCTGCTGGACCATCCGCTGCTGGCCCTGGAGGTGGCGGGCTCCCCGGCGTATCTGGAGCCGGACGCGGTGGTGGTACGGCCCGACGGGCGGTGGACGGTCGTCGAGATCAAGTCGTTCCCGATGATCGACGGTTCGGCGGACGCGGCGAAGGTGGGCGCGGCGGCGCGCCAGGCGGCGGTGTACGTGCTGGCGCTGGAACGGGTCGCCGTCCGTACGGAAGGCGCGGAGGTGGACCACCGGGTGCTGCTGGTCTGCCCGAAGGACTTCTCGAACCTGCCGACGGCATCGGTGGTCGACGTACGGAAACAGCTGTCGGTGACCCGGCGGCAGCTGACCCGGCTGACGCGGATCGAGGACATCGCGGACGCGCTCCCGGAGGGCACGACGTTCGACGTGGAGCAGTGCTCGGGCGCGGAGCTGACGGCGGCCGTGGAGTCGGTCACGGCGGCGTACGCGCCCGAGTGCCTGGCCGCCTGCGAGCTGGCGTTCCACTGCCGGGGCAGGGCGCGCACGGACGGCGCGGTGGAGGCGCTGGGGCGGAGCGTACGGGGGGAGCTGGGCGGCCTGACGACGGTCGGCGCGGTCCTGGCGGCGGCCCGTGGGGAGTCGGGCGACCCGGACGATCC